>CAURMH010000006.1:0-40631 GCA_963525745.1 uncultured Pasteurellaceae bacterium
GAAACACAGAATCCCATTGATTGCATACGTTCAAAGTTGAATGAACCTAAAAGGAACGTTGAACGGAAGTAAGTGCTTAAAATATCGCCTTTGGTAAGTGTCACTTTTTGTTCTGACATAATGCGCTCCTTATAGACCTTCTAATTCGTTGTCGGCTAATTTTCTTTTGTTTGCCACCGGCATTGTCGCTTGGTTAAAGCGCGGATTTAATTGAATATAAAGCATTGCCAAGCAAGTCCCTAAAATACCCAAGCCCACTAAGTTGTAATTGGTGAATGACGCAATTACGAAACCAAGGAAGAAGAATGGCATTAACGCGCCTGCACGCATCATATTAATGACCATCGCATAACCGACGACCACAATGAAGCCCCCGGCGATTTGTAAGCCGCGCGTAATCACTTCCGGAATCGCATCCAATGCGTTGGTTACCGCATCGGTACCCGCCACTAAACCGACCGCCAATGCAGGTATAGCAACACGTAGTGCTTGTAAAGAAAGACCGGCGAAGTGGCAAAGTTCGATACCGCGGAAATTGGCTTGTTCGGCAAGCTTATCGGCTTTGTGCTGCAGGAAGATGGTTAACGTACGCACGAAGATAGTTAACACTTGACCTGCCGCCGCAACCGGCACCGCAATCGCAATCGCGGTCCCCACGGATTGCCCGCCTTTGATAACTAAGATGGTAGAAATCACACTGGCTAACGCTGCGTCAGGCGCCATTGCCGCCCCGACATTCATCCAGCCTAGTGCGATCATTTCAAGCGTACCGCCGATAATAATCCCGGTTTCAAGATCGCCCAGCACTAATCCAATCATTGTACAAGCAAAAAGCGGACGATGGGTTTGGCGTTCATCAAGTACGCTTCCCATACCGCAGATCGCAGCGACCAGCGTCACTAAAATAAGTTCCATTGTAGACATAAAATGCTCCTAGAATTTAATTGAATCTAATTTTTCGCGGGTAAGTTCAACTTTGGGATTATTTGCAACTTTTTGCAAACTTAAGCCGACGCCCATATCCAGTAATTTTTTGAATGCGTCTACATTGGCTTGGTTTACCGTGACGGCGTCAGACAATTGTTTATTGCCTTCTTTATAGGTCATGCCACCCACATTGATTTCTTTAATTCGCAAACCGCCTTCAATTAAACGCACCGCATCTTCAGGTTTGGTGACGAGCATCAAAATGTTACGACCGGCATACTTCGGATTGTTGTAAACCTTAATCGCTTTTTCCACCGGAATCACATAGGCTTTCAAATGCGGCGGCGCAATTTGGAGCAATAATTCTTTACGAAGCTCATCATTCGCCACTTCATCGCTAATCGCAAAAATCGCTTCACATTTCACCGCTTTCGCCCAAGAAGTCGCCACTTGACCGTGAATTAAACGATCGTCGATACGCAGCAAATTGACGTTCATGCGACCGTTCGGATCATATTGCGCGTTATCTTCCGGCGCGTCGTCATTTTCTTGCTCAGAATCAACCGCACTTTTTGCTTCCGGCGTTGTTTCAGGTTGCGCAAAAGAGGCGACTTCGTCAGGTTTACGATAGCTTTTCACCGCCATCACGCCCACCTCTTTCGCCGTTTCTGCGAGCGCTTCCGCTGATTTTGCGTCGTCCTTGGCATCGAGCACTTCTAACAACATCGGCAAACTGACACCCGTAACAATATCGTCTTGCGGACGTTTGGCCGCCACACGTGCCGCGGCGTTATACGGGCTGCCGCCGAATAAATCGACTAAAAACAATACTGCATCGGTGGGATCGAACGCAGAGATGATTGCTTCGTATTTTTCAACGAGCGTATCCTGCCCTTCGCCGGGGAGAAAGGTAACAACATGGAGATTATCCACATCGCCGAATACCATTTTCGAAGAATTGACCAACTCATCGGAAAATTTCCCATGAGTTGCAACGATTACATGAATCATTGATGACTCCTTGGTTGAAAAAATCTGTCGCAGAATAGCTTAAACCGTGGCATAACTCAACATAGTGAGTTGCTTTTTTCCCAAAAGATCGTGACCAAGATCAAATTTTTGTAACTCAAATTTTTGTAACTTTTCTCATCAGGTAAAAATCGAACGAGTAAGGATAGATTTTATCTTTTTTAAAAAAACGTTACGGCGGCGGAATATAGTTTTTATACGTAAAATTTTATATAATTTAGCCTTTTCGTAAGGCTATTGAGAGAACCGCATGTTTTTTCGTCGCGTTCAACTTTTAATCGACGCTCGACTGCCGCAGGAGTTGCCTGAGGATGCGTTAGTGATTAGCGATACTTCAGGCTTACCTTTCACTCAAACGGCAAATTTGTTAGGACAGGAATTTTCTCATATTTTATTTGACGCACGCGACGGTATTCATCTTGAAAGCCTCGCTATCGCAGCGGGAACGTTACGCGCAGGCGGCACTTTACTGATTTTATTGCCTGCCTGGCAAGGGCTAGAAACTTTGCCGGAACAAGATAGTTTGCGCTGGGCGGGCGAATCCGAGCCCATCGCGACGCCTAATTTTATCCGTTATTTTCAATCATTAGTCGAGCATTTTCATTTTCCCGTTTTTTATGACGCAAGTGCGGTTGAATTTGCTCAAGTTTCTGCGCCGTCCGTTCTTCGTTCTAGGCTACGCGCCACAGCCGATCAGCGTCAAATCATTGAACAGATTTTAGCCGCAGAAACCGACTGCTATTTTCTTTCGGCAAAGCGCGGTCGCGGTAAATCGATTTTAGCGGCTTTATTGTCTACACGGCTGAACGCCCCGATTTATCTTACGGCACAGAATAAAAGTGCGGTCAAAAATTTGCTTGATTTTAGTGCGGCGCATATTCGCTTTATGGCGCCGGACGACTTAATTCAAACGTTACATCGCCATCCTGATTTTGGCAGCGAAGCCTGGCTGTTCGTAGATGAAGCGGCCACCTTGCCCTTAGCGCAATTACAGCAATTCAGCCGCTCTTTTAAACATATTTTATTTATGACAACGGTTCATGGCTATGAAGGCACCGGACGTGGCTTTGAACTCAAATTCAGTCGAAAAATCGACCGCACTTTTACCCGTTTTGAATTAACGGAGCCGCTGCGTTGGCCGTTAAACGATAAATTAGAAGCCTTTATTGACGAATTATTGTTGCTTGAGGCGGAAGATAAATTCGATTTAAATGTGCCGACGTGGCGCGATATTCAAAATTCGATACATATTCAAACAATTTCTCAGCAAAACCTTGCACAATCGCCGCATGATTTTTATGGGTTGTTAACATTGGCGCATTATCGTACCTCCGTGTCGGATTTACGCCGTTTATTTGATGCGAAACATCAGCGATTTTATGCCGCTTATTTGTCGCCCTCTTCCGAGCGGTTGATGGGGGCGGTTTGGGGCTTGGAAGAAGGCGGCATAGCAGACGAGGAATTGATTTTGGCGGTTAGCCGCGGCCAGCGCCGTCCGCGTGGAAATCTTGTGCCGCAGGCACTATGTGTTCAACAGAATAATACGCAAGTATGTCGATTGCATTCGTTGCGTCTTTCCCGCATTGCCGTCCATCCGAATTGGCAACATCGAGGAATAGGTTCTCGACTCGTTGAATTTATTGCAAAAAAAGAAAAAGTCGATTTTCTTTCCGTGAGTTTTGGTTATACCGCTGAATTGGCGCGGTTTTGGCAAAAAAATGGATTCCGCATCGTGCATTTGGCGACCAAATTAGAAGCAAGTAGCGGTTGTTATTCGGTTATTGCGCTGCGCGGAATCAGTGCGCAGGGAAACGCTTTAGTCGATGCCATACAACGCGCTTTTGAACGTAACATCGGTTTATCTTTTCATCCGTTAGCCGATATTTTTGCCGCACCGGAAAACGATTGGCGGCTTACTCGGGAAGATTGGCTCAGTTTAAAAAACTTCGCCGATTTTAACCGCACTTTGAATGCGACGATTCCGGCGTTGCGTCGTTTGTTGCTGCTGCATGATAACCTGATTGATTTTCCGTTATTGAGGGATTATCTTGTCACAAAGCGGGTGCCGATTTATAAAAAAAATTGGTTAAAATTGATTCGCGCCGAAGTGCAGCAAATGATATCTCAAACTTGTTTATTGGAGGCTTTATGAGCGAACAAGTGAAAAAAAGTTGGTTTAAAAAAGCGATCGAAAAATATAACGATTTTTGTAAAGAAATCGGCATAGATCAGGGGGCTTGTCGAAGCTGTGTTCCTGTTGTTAAAGCCGATGAAAATGGAAATTTGAAAAAAGAAGAGCCTCAATCGAAATAAGACTGTATTTATATACAGATAATTATTTGGATAAAATCCGATTTTTGCGTTAAACTATGCGGCAATTTTTCATGATTGTTTGCATTTTATGAGTTCGTCTTTTTTTTCACTTGATATTCCGAGCGAGCCTCGTGACCACAAAATTTTAGCCAATGTTATCCCCGGTGCCGATGTGTTGGCTATTAGCGAGATAGCGCAACAACACCGGGGATTGCTTGTCGTCGTCACACCGGATGCGCGAAGTGCGGTACGTTTGGCGGATGTTTTAAGCGGGTTTTGTGCGGTGCCGGTGAATTTATTTCCCGATTGGGAAACCTTGCCTTACGATTATTTTTCACCTCATCAGGAAATCATTTCTTCACGCCTCAGTGCGCTGTTTCATTTACAACAAGCTCGCCACGGCATTTTTATTTTATCGATTAATACATTAATGCAGCGTCTGTGTCCGACATCCTACCTGCAGCACAATGTTTTATTGATTAAAAAAGGCGATCGCCTTGTCATTGATAAATTGCGTTTGCAATTGGAATCCGCCGGCTATCGTGCCGTAGAGCAGGTGTTGGAGCATGGCGAATATGCCGTGCGGGGTTCTTTGCTTGATCTTTTCCCGATGGGAAGTGCGGTTCCTTTTCGATTGGATTTTTTCGATGATGAAATCGATTCCATCCGTACTTTTGACGTGGATACGCAACGTACGCTTGATGAAATTCAATTCATCAATCTTTTGCCCGCGCATGAATTCCCGACAGATGAAAAAGGCATTGAGCTATTCCGTAGTCGATTTCGGGAAATTTTTGGCGAAATTCGTCGCGATCCGGAACATATTTATCAGCAAATCAGCAAAGGCACCTTAGTTGCCGGAATTGAGTACTGGCAACCGCTGTTTTTTAGCGAGACGGCAACGCTTTTTGATTATTTACCGGATTCGGTTTTGCTGGTGGATTCGGAGGAAAATCAAGCGTCGGCACAGCGTTTTTCTGCCGATGTAAAACAACGTTACGAGCAGCGTAAGAAGGATCCGATGCGACCGCTTTTGCCGCCGGAGGCCTTATGGCTCAGCGTTGAGGAAACCAATCGCCTTTTAAAAAATTATGCGCGATTGACGCTAAAACAGGAAAAAGTGCGGTCGTCCGTGCGACAAAAAAATCTATCGGTAGCGCCTTTGCCGCCGTTAACCATGCAATCGCAGCAAAAAGAGCCGCTCGGTCAGCTTCGCCGATTTATTGAACAATTTAAAGGCCATGTAGTGTTTTCCGTCGAAACGGAAGGGCGGCGTGAAACCTTGTTGGATTTGTTGGCGGCATTGAAATTGAAACCGCAGCAAATTCGTCATTTATCACAGGCGAAAGAACAAAAATACAGTTTATTAATCAGTGGATTAGGGCACGGTTTTGTTCTGGAAAAGGATGTTTCCTTGGCGCTAATTACTGAAAACGAATTGCTGGGTGAGCGAATTCAGCAGCGTCAACAAAGCAAACGAAAATCGATCAATCCGGACACGTTAGTGCGAAATTTGGCCGAATTAAAAATTGGTCAGCCTGTGGTGCATTTGGATCATGGCGTCGGGCGTTACGGCGGTTTGGTCACATTGGATACGGGCGGCATCAAAGCGGAATATTTATTGTTAAATTATGCCAATACCGCCAAACTTTATGTGCCGGTAACGTCGTTGCATTTGATTAGCCGTTATGTCGGCGGCGCCGATGAAAATGCGCCGTTACATAAATTAGGTAACGAAGTGTGGGCAAAAATACGTCAAAAAGCGGCAGAAAAAATCCGTGACGTGGCCGCTGAACTGCTGGATGTTTATGCGCAGCGTGAAGCTAAACAAGGTTTTGCATTTCGTTATGAACGCGAAGCGTTACAACAATTTGCGGCGTCTTTTCCTTTTGAGGAAACGCACGATCAAATGATGGCGATTAATGCCGTGATGAGTGATATGTGCCGACCGAAACCGATGGATCGTTTGGTTTGTGGCGATGTCGGATTTGGTAAAACCGAAGTGGCGATGCGGGCGGCTTTTTTGGCCGTGATGAACCATAAGCAGGTGGCCGTGTTGGTGCCGACCACATTGCTGGCGCAGCAGCACTATGAAAATTTTAAAGATCGTTTTGCCAATTGGCCTGTCAATGTCGACATGCTTTCTCGTTTTAAAACGGCAAAAGAACAAAAGCAAATTTTACAACGGCTGGCCGAAGGAAAGGTCGATATTGTTATCGGCACACATAAATTATTGCAAACCGACGTGACGTTTCATGATTTGGGCTTGCTGATTATTGATGAAGAGCATCGTTTTGGCGTCGCGCAAAAGGAAAAAATGAAACAATGGCGTGCGGATATTGATATTTTGACGTTAACGGCAACGCCGATTCCGCGTACATTAAATATGGCTATGAACGGCATTCGTGATCTGTCGATCATTTCTACGCCGCCGGCGCGGCGTTTAACGATTAAAACCTTTGTTCGACAAACGGACGATTTGATTATCCGTGAAGCCATTTTGCGTGAAATTTTGCGTGGCGGACAAGTTTATTATCTGCACAATGATGTGGCAAGTATTGAAAATACGGCGGAAAAATTGACCGCACTTGTGCCCGAAGCGCGTGTGATTGTGGGGCATGGGCAGATGCGCGAACGCGAACTTGAACACGTAATGAACGATTTTTACCATCAACGTTATAATATTTTGGTCTGTTCGACCATTATTGAAACCGGCATTGATGTCCCGACGGCAAATACGATTATTATTGAACGCGCCGATCATTTCGGGTTGGCGCAGTTACATCAATTGCGCGGTCGGGTCGGCCGTTCCCACCACCAGGCTTATGCTTATTTGTTAACCCCTCCGCCGAAATTAATGACAAAAGATGCGCAATGTCGTTTGGAAGCCTTAGAAAGTTTAGATAATTTGGGCGCCGGCTTCATTTTGGCTACCCATGATTTAGAAATTCGTGGCGCGGGCGAATTGTTAGGTAATGAGCAAAGCGGGCAGATCGAATCGATTGGTTTTTCTTTGTATATGGAATTGCTGGAAGCCGCCGTAAGCGCTTTAAAGAGCGGTCGCGAGCCATCCTTGGAGGAGTTGACCCAACAACAAACGGAAATTGAATTGCGCATTCCGGCTTTGTTACCTGATGATTATTTAGGCGACGTAAATATGCGGCTGTCTTTTTATAAACGAATTGCGGCGGCGGAAAATAAAACGGTACTAAATGAATTGAAAGTTGAGCTAATTGATCGCTTCGGATTGTTGCCTGAAGCGACAAAAAATTTATTTTGTATCACAGCATTACGTTTGGCCGTAAAACCATTGGGTATTTTGCGTATTGATGCCGGAATGCAAGGCGGTTTTCTTGAATTTTCACCGCATGCGGATATTTGCCCGGATAACTTTATCCGATTAATCCGACAACAGCCGACCGTTTACCGCTTTGATGGACCATTAAAATTTAAATTTGTAAAGAATTTACCGACGAATCAAGATCGTGTTGAATTTGTTGAAAATTTAATTAATGCATTAGGCGGAGAAGGAAAAGGAGAATAGAGATTTATGTCAACGATTGCACAAATAAAAGATAAAATTACCCAAGATCCCGAAAATCAATTTTTTACGGAAAGAGGGATTATGCCGTTATTTGCCGCGCCTGCCAAGGCACGTATCAACATTGTTGGTCAGGCTCCGGGTATCAAAGCGCAAGAAACGCGATTATATTGGAACGACAAAAGCGGTGAGCGTTTACGGGAATGGCTCGGTGTGGACCGCGATATGTTTTATCATTCCGGCCTGTTTGCCGTTATTCCGATGGATTTTTATTATCCCGGAAAAGGAAAATCAGGGGATTTGCCGCCGCGTAAAGGGTTTGCAGAAAAATGGCATCCGCAAATTTTAGCCTGTTTGCCTGATATTGAATTAACGGTGGTCATCGGGCAATACGCTCAACATTATTATTTGTCGCAGAATAAATTTAATGTCACGGAAACCGTGAAAAACTACCGCCGATTTCTACCGCACTTTTTTCCGTTGGTTCATCCTTCTCCACGTAATCAACTTTGGCTGGCTAAAAATACTTGGTTTCTTCAAGAAGTCATTCCGGCGCTACGGCGCAGAGTGAACGACATTCTTATGCGAAAATCTGCTCACTCAAAATAATTGACGATTTTTGACCGCACTTTGTTTTTGATACTAATCAATTTTTAGTATGGTTCGCATTTCTGAAAAAATGCATCTGTGCTACAATTCGTCCGTTTTTTGATATACAGGAGTCCTTATGCAGCAGGCACCCGTTACCACAGATTCGCCGGCGCGAGCGGGAGGAAACAGAAAGGCCGTTATTTTTATTGTTGATGTTATTATTTTTTTTGCTTTATTAATGGCGCTGCCTTTTGAGCCCGCCGCGAATAAAGGATTGGCGTTGTTGGCTTTCGTTGCAATTTTGTGGTTAACCGAGGCGATTAATATCACGGTGACGGCGCTTTTTGTACCGCTGCTGGCGGTCTTACTTGGGTTGGTCAATAGCCGTCAAGCGCTGGTTGCTTTTGCCGATCCGACGATTTTCCTGTTTTTCGGCGGTTTTGCTATTGCTACGGCGTTAAATGTACAGAAAATAGACAAGATGATCGCAAACAAAATTATGCAATGGGCTAAAGGTCGCTTGTTTGTTGCTGTGTTATATCTTTTTTTAGCCACGGCCTTTTTTTCTATGTGGATGAGTAACACGGCAACGGCGGCTATGATGATTCCACTTTCTATGACGATTCTAAGTCAGCTGGATCGAACCCGAGAGCATAATACTTATGTGTTTGTGCTATTAGGTATTGCTTACAGCGCAACCATCGGTGGAATGGGAACGTTGGTCGGAAGCCCGCCGAACGTTATAGTTGCTTCTCAGCTTCATTTGAATTTTGCCAATTGGCTAAAATACGGCTTTCCCGTTATGTTGTTGCTGTTTCCGATAATCATTGGCTGGTTGTATTTAATTTTTAAGCCGAAACTTAATTTACGCTTTGATGCAGAGTTTTGCAAAGTAAAGCTGAATAATAAGCGTATTTTGACATTAATTATTTTTGTTTCCGTGGCATTTCTCTGGATTTTTGGGAGTTATATTAATTCGATTATTTCTCATTATTTAGGTTTGCCTGACCAAATAGGTAGCTTTGACAGTATGGTCGCATTAGGGGCGGCTATTGTCATTTGCCTTACCGGGATTGCATCGTGGCGCGAAATACAAAACAATACGGAGTGGGGCGTCTTGTTCCTCTTTGGTGGCGGATTAACCCTGAGTTCAGTGTTGGAAAGTTCCGGCGCCAGTAAAATTATGGCCGACGGTATTGTTTTTCTGATTGAAGGCGGACATTATTATGTGATGGCGTTGATTGTCGCTGTCTTTATTGTCTCATTGACCGAATTCACTTCTAATACAGCGAGCGCCGCTTTATTAGTGCCGATTTTCATTTCTATTGCGCGCGCTTTAAACATGCCGCCACTCGGCTTTGCGATGATTATCGGACTTGGCGCCTCTTGTGCATTTATGATGCCGGTGGGGACGCCGCCGAATGCCATTGTTTATGCGACGGGTTATATTAAACAAAGTGAAATGGTTCGGGTCGGTAAGTTTATTGATTTAACCTGTATGATTGTTATTGCGACGATCGCCTACTTATTTTGGATGTAGGTGTCCGCGCTATTTTGTCTAGAGAGAGATTGAGGTTTCCCTTTTATTTTTAAAGTGCGGTCAAATTATAGCGAGTTTATTGATTGACTATCTTAGCGGCTTCTTTTGTGACATAATTCCAACAATTTGGTGATTAAGTGAGGATAAAAATGCGAATTTTACATACCATGCTGCGTGTTGGCGATCTGGCACGCTCAATTAAATTTTATCAGGAAATATTAGGAATGCGCCTGCTGCGTACCAACGAAAATCCTGAATATCAATATTCGTTGGCATTTTTAGGCTATGACGACGAAGATAGTGGTGCGGTGATTGAGTTAACTTATAACTGGGGTGTAACCGAGTATGAGTTGGGAACGGCGTACGGGCATATTGCTATCGGCGTGGAGGATATTTATTCTACGTGTGAGTCGGTTCGTGCAAACGGCGGAAAAGTTACCCGCGAACCGGGGCCGGTTAAAGGCGGCACTACGGTTATCGCGTTTGTAGAAGATCCGGACGGTTATAAGATCGAGTTTATTGAAAATAAACAGGCTAAAGCGGCATTAGGTAATTAAGCGTTATGATTGAAAATTCAATTTATTTTGACCGCACTTTATCTCGCCGAAAAGGATGTTTTCGTGTCTGATAACGCCTCGGTTGCCCCGTTTAATTTATTAAAAAATCGGTTTCGCGGCTATTTTCCGGTTGTCATTGATGTCGAAACCGCCGGCTTTGATGCGAAAAGAGATGCTTTGCTGGAATTGGCTGCCGTGACATTTAAAATGGGGAAAGACGGTTTGTTGGCGCCTGATCAAAAATGTCATTTTCATATCGCGCCTTTTGCCGGCGCAAATATTAATGCCGATTCGTTAAAGTTTAATGGTATTGATATTGATAATCCTCTTCGTGACGCCGTGTCCGAACTGGATGCAATAACCGGATTGTTTCAAATGGTACGTCGTGGGCAAAAAGAGGCTGATTGTCAACGCTCGATTATTGTTGCCCATAATGCTGCATTTGATCAAAGTTTTATTATGGCGGCGGCAGAGCGAACAGGAGTGAAACGAAATCCGTTTCATCCTTTCGGTATGTTTGATACGGCGACATTGGCGGGTTTTATGTTCGGTCAAACCGTGTTAATCAAAGCCTGCCAAGCGGCAAATATTCCCTTCGATCATAAACAGGCGCATTCTGCACTGTATGACACGGAACGTACGGCAGAATTGTTTTGCTACATGGTGAATCATCTGAAACAATTGGGCGGTTTCCCGCATTCAGCGGTAATTGCTCAATAAAGTTAAATTACTAAATTATTTTAAAGTGCGGTAGATTTTTTCCTCATTTTCGAGTACATTCAAATATCCACCTAAAAACTAAGGACAATTATCATGTTGACTAATCCTGTGGTTATTTCCATTATTGTTTTATTGGCACTCAGTTTATTAAGAATAAATGTTGTTATCGCCGTTATTATTTCCGCTTTAACAGCTGGCGTGCTTGCCGACGGCTTTACATTAGAAAATATTAAAGCGACTATTTCGACATTTATCAGCGGATTGGGCGGCGGTGCCGAAGTGGCGATGAATTATGCTTTACTCGGCGCTTTCGCCATCGCGATTTCTCGTTCGGGCATTACCGATTTATTAGCGCTAAAAATTATTAAATTATTAGGCAAAGCGCCGACACAGCGCGCTGTAACAGGCTTTAAATATTTAATGTTTTCCGTACTCGGTCTGTTTGCCATTTCATCACAAAATATTTTGCCGATTCATATTGCTTTTATTCCGATTGTGATTCCCCCGTTACTTGGCGTATTTAATCAGTTAAAAATCGATCGGCGAGCCATTGCCTGTATTCTGACCTTCGGTTTAACCGCAACTTATATGTCGTTGCCGATTGGCTTTGGGAAAATTTTTATTGAAGATATTTTAGTGGGAAATATTAATAAAGTGGGCGCGGCTTATGGATTAACGACGACGACGGCTGAAATGTCGAAAGCCATGTTGGTGCCGATTAGCGGGATGGTTATCGGGCTGCTTATCGCGGTGTTTGTAACTTATCGTAAACCGAGAGAATATCCGAATCATCCGATTCATTCGAATCTTGAACAGCTTGAGCAAAGTACGGCAAAATTAAATCCCTACTATATTTGCGTATGTATTTTAGGTATTGCCGCTGCCTTTGCAGCACAAATTGCAGTCGGTTCCATTGCTATGGGTGGTTTGGCCGGATTGATCGTTTTTGCCTTAGGCGGTGTTTTTAAACTGCGCGAAAGTAATGATATTTTTCAACAAGGTCTGCGTTTAATGGCCATGATCGGATTTGTGATGATTGCTGCCTCAGGTTATGCGGAAGTCATTAATAAAACGAATAGTGTAACGGATTTAGTTAATTCGTTCAGCCAATCCATCGGCCCTGATAGCAAAGGTTTAGCGGCGCTTTTAATGCTCTTGGTCGGTTTGTGGGTAACCATGGGAATCGGTTCCTCATTTTCTACTGTGCCGATTATTGCCTCAATTTATGTGCCGTTGTGTTTAGCATTAGGATTTACGCCGTTTCAAACATTGGCGCTGGTAGGCGCTTCTGCCGCATTGGGTGATGCCGGTTCGCCAACATCGGATTCAATTTTGGGAACGACATCAGGGCTAAATGCGGATGGAGAGCATGATCATATTTGGGATTCCACAATTCCGACATTTATCCACTTCAACATTCCGCTTATTATTTCCGGCTGGATTGCCGCAATGTATTTCTAATCATTTATCCCCCTTTTAGGGGGATTTTACTATGCGAATTCAAGAACTTATTCAACAGCTCGAAATAAAAGTAAAAAACTTGCACGAGCAATATCAAGAAAAAGGCGAGCAAAAAATTGTGGTGAAATTTGACCGCACTTTGTTTTGCGAGGATTTTCAATCGGTAAATTTTTATTTAGAGGAAATTAATCAAACGCTGGATAAAATTAAACGGTTAGAGGTTAAAACAACGGAATATTATGTTTACTTAACCCAACGCCTTGTCGCTCAATGTACAGTACTATCTGATGCGCTACGGTTAAATCACGGTGATAAAACGTATAATGATAGCGAAGTTGTCTGGCAAAAAAAGGTACAGGATAAAAAGTCCCATGCCATTCACCGTCTTCCGCCGAGGGAACGATTGGATAAATATTATGAGGCGCTACAAAAGTTAACAGATAAATTGCTTAAGTTTCAAGATCTTGAATCCTCTGCGGAAGCGGATTTAAAACTTCACTATGCTACTCAAATTTCAAAATTACAACAGCGCAGACAAAAAGCATTGGAAGCAATTGAGTTACTTGAAGACTATTTAGCATTTAAAAACGGGCAGGAGAATCGTTTTTAGCTTCGCATAAAGTAAAAGCCCTAAAGATTATTTTAGGGCTTTGAAAATTGATGGCGAAAAATAAGCGCCAAACGTGGAATCGATGTCGTTTATTTCAGTACGGCTAAAGCGGCGTCGTAATTTGGCTCGTTTTTGATTTCCGAAACAAGCTCACTGTGAAGAACGATATTATTTTCATCCAGTACGATAACGGCTCGAGCGGCCAGACCTTTCAACGGACCCGATGTGATATTTACTCCTAGGATATCGTGAACGTTTTTATGCCGGAAAGTGGAAAGCGTTTGTACATTTTCGATACCTTCGGCACCACAAAAACGCGTCTGCGCAAAAGGGAGGTCGGCTGAAATGCAAAGTACGACGGTATTAAGTAAATTTGTCGCTTTTTGATTAAATACGCGTACGGAAGTTGCGCAAACGCCGGTGTCTATACTCGGAAAAATATTGAGAACTTTTCGTTTGCCGACGAAGGTTTCTAAATCAATGTCGGTTAATTCATTCGTGGTAAACCGAATATCGGAAATTGTTTCACCGATTAACGGGAAATCGCCGGAAACCTCAATTGGGCTGCCGGAAAGGCTGATTGTGCTCATGTTGTCTCCTATTTCAGATTAAGTATGTGGCTAAGTGCGGTAAAAAATCGATCGTTTTCTGAGGGTAAACCAATGCTAACCCGTAAATGATTCGGCATACCGTAACCGGCAATTGGCCGCACGATAACGCCTTGATGCAATAAGGCGGTATAAATCGGTTCGGCAGGCTGTTTAAAATCAATTGTAATAAAGTTGCCTTTTGAAGGGATATATTGCAGCTGATGTTTTTGGCAAAAGGCTTCATAACGCTTCATTTCAGTGCGGTTGTTTTTTGCAACTCGCTCAATAAAGGCATCATCATTTAAGACGGCAACGGCTGCCGCTAATGCCAGACTGTTACAATTGAAAGGTTGACGTACGCGATTAAGCAAGTCGGTTATTTCCGAATTAGCGACCGCATAGCCGATGCGTAATCCGGCTAGTCCATAAGCTTTTGATAATGAACGTGAAACGATTAGATTAGGATATTTTTTTAATAAGCCGAAAGAATTGACACGTTCGTTTTGTTCGGTAAATTCGGTATAGGCCTCATCTAAAACAACAATAATATGCTGCGGCACCTTGGATAAAAACACATCAATTTCTTCTTCTGTCAGGAAGTTGCCGGTGGGATTATTCGGGTTGGCGATGTAGATTAATTTCGTTTTTGGGGTAATTGCAGCTAAAAATCCCGCTAAATCATGTCCCCAATTTCTTGCCGGAATTTCACGCGCGACGGCATTAATGGCTTTTGTCACTAGCGGATAGACGATAAAGGCATATTGTGAATAGATAATTTCATCCCGTTCCGAGGCGAAAGTATGGGCAAAAAGCTCAAGTAGATCATTTGAGCCATTGCCTAAAGTGATTTGATTCGGGGTTAAGCCATATTTGTTGGCTATGGCTTGTTTTAGTTCAAAACCATTGGCATCGGGGTAGCGGGTGAGTTGGTTTAATCGGTTGATAATGGCTTGTTTGGCGCTTTCCGGAAATTCAAAAGGATTTTCATTCGAGGCAAGTTTAACAATATTACTGATACCAAGCTCGCGTTCCAGTTCTTCAATAGGTTTTCCGGCTTGATATGGGGAAAGTGATTTTACGCCTTCATTGGCAAGATCAAGATACTGCATGATTAGGTCCTTAAAACGACGGATGTTGCCATCCGTCAGAAAAGATAGGGTTATAGATTTTCGGCTTCGAATTTTTTCATAAATTCAATGAGGGCATTAATCCCTTCCAATGGCATTGCATTGTAAATAGAGGCACGCATGCCGCCCAACACTTTATGCCCCTTAAGCGCTTGCAATCCGGCTTTAGTCGCTTCGCTAACAAATTTTGCATCCAGTTCCGGATTGCCTGTGACAAATGTGATATTCATTGTAGAGCGATTTTCGGGAGCAACGATATTGCGATAGAGTTTGCTACTATCAATATAATCATAAAGCGTTTTGGCTTTGATTGCGTTGCGTTGTGCAACAACGTCTAATCCGCCTTCTGCCAACATATGTTTGAATACAAGCGAACATAAATACCAAGCGAATGTCGGCGGCGTATTGATCATAGAATCGGCATTGGATTGGGTTTCGTAATTCCAAATTGACGGCGTGGCTTTGCGCGCTTTACCGAGTAAGTCTTCTCTGATAATCACTAATGTAATGCCTGCCGGACCGAGGTTTTTTTGTGCACCGGCATAAATGACGCCGAATTTATTGATGTCGATTTTTCGGGAGAGAATATTAGAGGACATATCGGCCACTAAAACGGCATTGCCTACTTTTGGAATATAGAAAATTTCAACACCGCTGATGGTTTCGTTCGGACAATAATGAACATAGTCGTATTGGTCGGCAATATCGCTAAAATCCAGATTCGTGACATGCCATTTGCCGTCTTTATTTTCAACAATATTAATTTCATCAATTTCGGCAAAATTACGTGCTTCTTTAGCGGCTGTTGCCGACCAATGCCCGGTATTTAAATAAAGGGCTTTACCTTTTTCACCAATTAAATTCATCGGTAAGGCGGCAAATTGTCCGCGTGCCCCACCTTGTAAAAATAACACTTTGTAATTATCCGGAATGCTATAAAGGGCGCGTAAATCTTTTTCGGCTTGTGCGGTCATTTCTGTAAAGTGTTTTCCGCGATGGCTCACTTCCATAACGGAAACGCCTTGCTCAAGCCAATTGATTAATTCGGCTTGAGCTTGTTTTAACACAGCAGGCGGCATCATGGCCGGGCCGGCACTAAAATTAAATACTTTTGGCATGATATATTCCTTGATTCTGGCAAATAAGGTTTTTATTTTTACCACCGCCGCTTTTGATAATCAACGAATTTTAATTAAATTCACTGAAATTTTGATATAGCCCATAAATCCTTTTGCTAGATTTTGACGAAAGAGAAAAAAATCGTTACAGTAAAAAGACGTTTAATTTTGAGAGTGATTAGTATGGAAAATATAAATAAAAAATCATTTCAGGATGTTTTAGAATACGTGCGCTTATATCGTTTAAAAAATAAGCTAAAACGGGATATTGAAGATAATGAACGTAAAATTCGTGATAATAAAAAGCGGGTTTTGTTATTAGATAACTTAAATCAATATATTACGGACGATATGAGTATCAGCGATGTGCGTGAAATCATTGAAAATATGCGTGACGACTATGAAGTACGGGTCGACGATTATACTATTCGTAGCGCCGAGCTTTCACAACAACGCCGTGATATCGGTAATAAAATGAAAGCGCAGCGAAAAGATCATGTTTCGTTAGCAAAAAATAAAATCACGGCGTAATTAAAACCGAGCTGCCATTAATAATGTGGTAGGAAGTGATTGACGCGTGATGTAAAAGTCAGGATTTTATGACCGCACTTAGGTTTTGAGATAATGAAGTGCGGTCATTTTTTAAGGAGTTTTTAATTTAATCATTTGATGAGGTTCAAATCGGCGAGCAAGATCGGCAATTTTTTTTCCGGAGGGAAGAATCAAATCGGGCGCAATTTCGGCCAGCGGAATAATCACAAATTCGCGCTTTTCCATATCATAATGAGGAAGCGTGAGGCGTTCGGTTTGCATAATTTGCTGATCGTATAGGAGAATATCGAGATCTAACGTTCGTTCGCCCCAGTGACGTAATCGTTTACGTCCGTGCATCCGTTCAATATTTTGTAGTGCATCGAGTAGTTGAAGCGGCGGCAAATTCGTTCTAATTTGAGCCACCGCATTGATATAATCCGGTTGATCCTGAGGACCAAGCGGTTTACTTTGATAAAAGGCACTATACCCAACTAATTCGGTATTTGGCAGCCCGCTAATTGCCGCTAAGGCCGAATTTAATTGCTCAATCGGTTTATTTAAATTGCTGCCAAGGGCAATATATGCCACCGTCATTATTCTGCCGCCTTCGGTTTACGGCGTCGATAGCGACGACGATAATTTTTTTTCTTCGGTTTTTCCTTATCTTGTTCTTTCACCAATAAATCACGCTGATTGAGATTACTCAATTGATATTCATGCCACCACTGGGCCAACTCAATTGTTTCCCCTCCTTCAATTTCGGCACGCATGGCCAATAGATCAAAGGCTGCGCGGAATTTCGGTTGTTCAATCAAGCGTGACGGTGCCGAGCCGGAACGCTTTAACAATTGAAGTTGAAGAGACCAAATTTCACGAATTGTCGCTGTGTGGCGACGAGGGATAGCCAATGTGCGGCATAACTGAGCAAGAATATCGTTTGCCGCTAAAGAGTAGGCGTCATGATTACTTAATCCTCCCTCATTTTTTAAGGTATCGACTTTTTCACGCAACGGATACCAAAAAAAGGCGGCGAATAAAAAAGCGGGGTTAATCGGTAAATTATCGGTGATGCGTTCATCGGTAGAGGTTAACGATGTGATAATCATCCTTTCTGCATAGCTGTCGCCCGCTTCGGTGAAATAGGCGGATAAGGTTGGAAAAAGTTGGGCAAACAGCCCATATTGCCGCAATAGGCGATAGGTTTTAAGACCGTGACCGGTTTGTAATAATTTTAAACTTTCGTCAAACAAACGCGCAGGCGGAATATTTTTTAATAAATGGACCAATTCTCGGATAGGCGTCTCGCTTGGTTTTTCTAGAAACATATCCAGTTTTGCCATAAAGCGAATTGAGCGCAGCATTCTAACAGGATCTTCCTGATAGCGCACAGTCGGATCGCCGATAAGGCGTAATTTACCCTCTTTTAAGTCATTAATACCATTGAAGTAATCGTATAAGCTGTTATCCCGAGGATTGTAATAAAAGGCATTAACGGTAAAATCCCGTCGTTGCGCATCTTGCTCCATTGTGCCGTAAACATTGTCACGCAGTAATATGCCTTCTTCGCTTTGTTTTGCTTGCTGCTCGTTTTGCGCCGCCTGATGATGTCCCCGAAATGTAGCCACTTCAATAATATCGCGGCCGAACATGATATGTGCAAGGCGAAAACGTCGGCCGACCAAACGGCATTGGCGTTGAAAAATCGCTTGAATTTGTTCCGGTCTGGCATTCGTCGCCACATCAAAATCTTTCGGTTGACGTTGAATCAATAAATCGCGAATGCAGCCACCGACAATATAGGCTTCGAAGCCTTGCTGCTGTAGTTTTTCTACAACGGTCAATGCATGACGTCCGAACATTCGCGGCGTAAGATTTAACTGTGAAGCGTCAATTCGATATTTGGTTACGGCGGCATTATGCCGTACGCGTTTTTTTGCCAAAGACGTGTTTGAACGACCGTCAGACATCGCTTTTGTCGTCTTTTTTGGCTTTTGCGGTAAGCGTTCGGGGGCGGCTTTATAGTCTTCCGAATTATCCGCCGATTCAGTTTTTTTAATTCTTGATTTACTGAATAAGTTTTTAATGTAATTAAAAATAATAAGCTCCGTTCATTTAGGGTTAAATAAGGAATGGAATAACAAAAGTGCGGTTGATTTGACCGCACTTTTCATTTCGTAATATTAGCCGACTAATTGTTTTTCACGAATTTCGGCTAATGTTTTACAATCAATGCAAAGATCGGCGGTAGGACGCGCTTCCAAACGACGAATACCGATTTCTTCACCGCAGGAATCACAATAGCCGAAATCATCGGATTCCAGTTTTTTTAAAGTATATTCAATTTTTTTCATTAATTTGCGTTCGCGATCGCGATTGCGTAATTCAAGGCTAAATTCTTCTTCCTGAGTAGCGCGATCGGCCGGGTCGGGGAAGTTGGCGGCTTCGTCCTGCATATGTGCAACAGTACGTGAGGCTTCTTCCATAATTTGTTCATGCCAAGCATTTAAAATCTTTTTAAAGTGAAGAATTTGCTGTTCGCTCATATATTCTTCGTTTTTAGCCGGTTGATAAGGCTTTACACCGGCTAATTCCAATATACTTAGAGAGGCTTTAGACATGTTTAACTCCTTGTCTTTACTTATCGCCCGCATCACACGCGGAGGTTTTTTCTTTTGTTATCAGGGGATTTTTTAAAGGCGCTATAAATAGCAGAAGTTTTCTTTTTTAGCAAATAAATTCATATAAAGATCATTATTTTTCGATATTGATCACAAAAATTATTCCTTTTGTTTGCATCAAATTTATTTTCAATAGATTTTTAAATCTTTGTTTGGCCATTTCTTTTTCTTTATGCCGTTTACGTTATTTTATTTTGCCGGTACATTGATTATTGCGGCGCTTTCGTTGCTATTTCTGCCCGATTTTTTATTACTTTCATGGATGAACGGTATCGCCATTATGGCAGCTTTAGCACTCATTGCATGCCTGTTTCAACGGGTTAAAAAAGTCGTTCATGTTTGTTATGCATTGATTATTTTAACATTTTGCTTAAGCTACGCTCATGCCGGCGCGATTAATTTGTTACAACAAGCGGATTCGATAGAAAAAAATAGCCGTCGCGTCGCCCTTTTTTTGCGAATTGAAAGTTTGCTACATCAACAAGGATATCAAACGCTTATTGCCAAAGCCCGATTAAAAGAAAATGGCGCGGAACAACGTTTGTTTATCAATTGGAAAAACGATGAACGACCGAAAATCGGTGAGATCTGGCAGGCGGATGTCCAGCTTCGTCCGTTATCGTCACGGTTGAATTTCGGCGGGTTCGATCGTCAACAATGGTATTTTTCGCAGAATATTACGGCGATTGGTTATGTGAAAAGTGCGGTCAAAATCGGCGATGATTTTTCCTTGCGCGAACAAAGGTTGCAACAGGCGTTAATTCAGACCGACGGATTGGCGAATCAGGGTTTATTGTTGGCGTTAGGATTCGGTGAGCGTGCTTGGCTTGAACCGAAAACCTGGCGAATTTATCAGCAAACCAATACCGCACATTTAATTGCGATTTCCGGTTTGCATATCGGTTTGGCTATGGCACTCGGCTTTTGGCTGGCGCGGGCGGTTCAATTGGTTTTTTCGACAAGCCGGATCGAACCGAAATTTCCGTTATTGATTGGATTGTTATTCGCCTTATTTTACGCCTACTTAGCCGGATTCAGTATACCCACTTTACGTGCGGTGGGGGCATTGTGTTTGGTCTCGCTTATTCGTCTAAAACGGTATTATTATCCCCCTTTTCGGTTATTGTGGCTGGTTGTTGCCTTTTTATTATTGTGTGATCCGCTGATGCCGCTGTCGATGAGTTTTTGGCTATCTATTGGCGCCGTGACTGCGCTGATTGTTTGGTATCAATATTTTCCGCTTGCGTTATTTCAATGGCGCCATAAACCGCTCGACAAAAAAGTACGGTGGATTTTCTCGTTGTTTCATTTGCAATTCGGTTTATTGTTGCTTTTTACGCCGATTCAATTGCTCAATTTTAGCGGTTCTTCTTTACATAGCATGGCGGCGAATCTGATTGCCGTGCCGTTATATAGTTTTCTTTTAGTTCCGCTCGTATTGTTTGCCGTGATGACCAAAGGGGCGCTACATGCTTGGTACGGCGCTGATTTTTTGGCCGAGCGAATTACGCGCCTTATCGCTTTTTTTGATCAACAATGGATTCCGTTTTCATGGGATGATTCGCTTTGGCTTACGGCAATTTGCGCGATAATTTTTTTAGGTTTATTGCATGTCATTTATCGTCCGATGCGTGTGAATGCGAATAATTGGAAATTAAAACCCGCTCGGTTTTTTTCGCTCAATCGGGCGGTTCAACCGCCCGTGTTTTTGCGCCGCCGAGCGCAGTATGTTGCGCTGGCGTTGATATTGTTCTGTTTAGGATCGATCGGCTGGCGCGGCTATAACAAACCGCAGTGGCAGGCGGATATGTTGGATATTGGTCAAGGATTGGCCATATTGATTGTTAAAAACGGCAAAGGGGTTTTGTATGATACCGGCGCAGGTTGGGCCGGCGGTTCGATGGCGGAATTAGAAATTTTGCCTTATTTGCGACGGGAAGGGATTCGCCTCGAACAATTGATTTTAAGCCACGATGACAATGATCATGCGGGCGGGAGCAAAGCGATTTTACAGGCTTATCCAACCCTTAAATTAATTAGCTCATCGATGAAAAACTATGGTGAAATCGACCGCACTTTTTGTCAAAAAGATCTCACTTGGACATGGCAAGGGCTTAATTTTAAGGTTTTATCGCCGTCGACCGTCGTTGAACGGGCGGACAATGCCCATTCTTGCGTCGTCTTGGTGAGTGACGGAACCTATCGTTTATTGTTGACCGGCGATGCGGACAGCGCAACGGAACGGCAGTTTGCACGTGATTTAGGCAAAATTGAGGTTTTACAGGTCGGTCATCACGGCAGCAAAACGTCAACATCGGATTTTTTATTACAACGAATTCAGCCCCGTATTGCGTTAATTTCAAGCGGCCGTTATAACCCTTGGCATTTTCCTCATCCGACCGTGGTTGAACGATTGCAGCGTTATCAAAGTGCAGTCGAAAATACGGCCGTTTCGGGTCAGGTTCGGTTAACGTTTAATCGCGACGGCATTGCTGTTGAGCGGGCGAGAAGCGATTTTAGCCCTTGGTATCGTAGATTAGTTGGCTTCTCTACGAAATAAAAGGTAAAATGCGTCCGATTTTTTACTTAAAGAAGACGTGAATTATGCAAGAGAAAGATCTTTCGACCCTGCAAACTTTTAAGCGTTTATGGCCAATGATCGCACCGTTTAAAATAGGGCTGATTACGGCGGGAATTGCGCTGATTTTAAATGCCTTGGCGGATTCCGGCTTGATTTATTTATTGAAGCCTTTATTGGACGATGGGTTCGGTCAGGCCGATCATTCCTTTTTGAAAACCATGGCCTTTGTTGTGGTCGGCATGATTTTCTTGCGCGGCGTTTCTAATTTTATTTCTACTTATTGCTTGGGGTGGGTGTCGGGAAAAGTGGTGATGACCATGCGTCGGCGTTTATTTAAACATCTGATGTTTATGCCGGTGACCTTCTTTGATCAGAATTCCGCCGGAAAATTGCTTTCGCGGATTACCTATGATTCCGAAATGATTGCCAATTCTTCGTCAAATTCTCTTGTGACTATCGTGCGCGAGGGGGCTTATATCATTTCGCTGTTGGTCGTGATGTTTTATACCAGTTGGGAATTAACGCTGGTGTTATTTGTCATCGGGCCGATTATCGCATTGCTGATTCGTTCCGTCTCGAAAATTTTCCGCAAATTAAGTAAAAATATGCAGGACTCCATGGGCGAACTGACTTCGGCGACGGAACAAATGCTCAAAGGACATAAAGTCGTGTTGTCATTTGGCGGACAATATGTGGAAGAAGAACGTTTTAATCATGTGAGCAACGATATGCGCCGTAAAGGCATGAAGATGCTGACGGCGGATGCGATTTCCGATCCTATTGTGCAGATTATCGCTTCTCTTGCATTGGCCGCCGTGCTTTATCTGGCGACGACACCGTTGATTGCGGATGATAATTTAACGGCGGGTTCTTTTACGGTGGTATTTTCTTCTATGCTGGCGATGATGCGGCCATTAAAATCGTTGACGAATGTAAATTCTCAATTTCAACGTGGTATGGCGGCTTGTCAGACATTATTCGGCATTTTAGATTTAGAAACGGAGAAAGATGACGGGAGTTATAAAGCCGAACCGGCAAAAGGCGAACTTGAATTTAAAAATGTCAGTTTTACTTATCAAGGAAAAAAAGAGTCGGCGTTAAATAATGTCTCGTTTCGGATCCCTGCCGGCAAGACGATTGCGTTGGTGGGACGTTCGGGTTCGGGAAAATCGACGATTGCTAATTTAGTTACCCGTTTCTACGATATTTCACAAGGGGAAATTTTATTAGACGGCGTGAATATTAAAGATTATCGTTTGGCCAATTTACGCGAAAATTGTGCCGTGGTTTCGCAACAGGTGCATTTGTTTAATGATACAATCGCCAATAACATTGCTTATGCCGCTGAAAATAAATACACTCGCGAGCAAATTATCGCTGCCGCTAAAGCGGCTTATACGCTTGAATTTATTGAAAAATTACCGAATGGTTTTGATACCGTTATCGGTGAAAACGGCGCAAGCCTTTCAGGCGGTCAACGTCAACGTTTAGCGATTGCGCGCGCTTTGCTGCGTAATTCGCCGGTGTTAATTTTAGACGAAGCTACTTCCGCTCTGGATACCGAATCGGAGCGGGCGATCCAGGCCGCGCTGGAAACGGTGAAAAAAGATCGCACCGTTTTAGTTATCGCACATCGTTTATCAACGATTGAAAATGCCGATGAAATATTCGTTATCGATCACGGCGAAATTCGCGAGCGTGGAAATCACCGCACCTTACTTGAGTTACACGGTATGTATAGTCAATTGCACAGCATGCAGTTTAGCGGTTAGGCATTTAATCGTTAAGCGGTTTGAATTTTTAGTTGTGAATGGATTTTCTATGTCTTTCTGGTACACCCGCTCAAAAATTGCTTGGCTATTGTTGCCCTTTTCTTTGCTTTTTTGGTTGATTAGCGCCCTTCGTCGCGCCTTGTTTTGTTCGGGGCTATTGCCTTCCTACAGAGCGCCAAGACCGGTGATTATTGTGGGAAATCTTTCGGTCGGCGGAAACGGCAAAACGCCGGTTGTGATCTGGCTGGTCGAGCGTTTGCAACAGCAAGGACTGCGCGTCGGGGTTATTTCGCGTGGTTACGGCAGTAAAGCCGCGAGTTATCCGTTATTCGTAAAGGCTGAAACCGATCCTTTTCAGGGCGGTGACGAACCGGTGTTGATTGCCGGCAGAACCGGTGTGCCCGTGGTCATTTCGCCTAACCGCCAAGACGCCATCGAATTATTATTAAAACATCAGGATTGTGATGTGATTGTTTCGGACGACGGATTGCAACATTATAAGTTACAACGTGATTTGGAAATTGTTGTGATGGATGCGGAACGTGCGTTCGGAAACGGCTTTGTCTTACCGGCAGGGCCGCTGCGCGAATGTCCGAAGCGCTTAAAAAAGGTCGATTTGATTATTACGAACGGCGGTCAAACCCAATATAGCGATACCGTTATGAAGCTTATTCCCGGCGAGGCAATAAATTTGGTTACGCAGGAGACGCGGTCGTTAAGTCAATTCCCGGCGATTTCAGCCATTGCAGGAATCGGCAATCCGCAGCGGTTTTTTGGTATGTTGGAGAAATTAGGCATGCGGCTGGAACAAGTACGGGCGTTTCAGGATCATCAATATTTTGAGCCGATGTCATTGGAAAAACTTTCACAAAATCGACCGCTCTTTATGACGGAAAAAGATGCCGTAAAATGTCGTTCTTTTGCGAAAGAGAACTGGTGGTATGTGCCGGTGGCGGCTGAAATAAGCGAAACCGAAATACGGGGCGGAAAGCTACCGCACTTTTTTGCCAAAATTGAGGCTTTAGTCAATAAATACAGAGAAAAAGATGAATCCCAACCCCGAATTTAAGCCGGATCCGAGATTGCTTGAAGTCATTGCCTGTCCCCGTTGTTTGGCAAGGCTGCAATATGATCATCGCGGGCAACGATTTATTTGCCCTTTTGAGCGGATGGCTTATCCTATTGATAACGGCATACCGATACTTATTGCGGAAAAAGCCGAAACGTTAAATGAATAAAAGGAAAAAAAATGTCATTTACAGTTATTATCCCCGCCCGTTTTGCTTCCAGCCGTCTACCGGGAAAGCCGCTTGCCGATATTGCGGGCAAGCCGATGATTCGGCATGTGTTTGAAAAGGCGTTGCAATCGGGGGCGGAACGCGTCATTATTGCGACGGATAATTCGTTGGTGGAGAAAGCGGCGCGTGATTTCGGCGCGGAAGTTTGTATGACCTCGGAATGGCACAATTCGGGAACGGAACGTTTGGCGGAAGTGGTGACGAAGTTGAATATCGCCGATGATCAAATTATTGTCAATATTCAAGGTGACGAGCCCTTGATTCCGCCTATTATTGTACGCCAGGTGGCGCAAAATTTGGCCAAATTCGGGGTTAACATGGCCAGTTTGGCCGTAAAAATTACTGATGCGGAAGAATTATTCAATCCCAATGTCGTGAAGGTTGTCCTGGATCGTTTGGGATATGTATTGTATTTTTCCCGTTCGCCGATACCTTACGATCGGGATCAATTTACCTCCGATGATTCCGTTACACAACTTGCCGATGCTTATCTGCGCCATATCGGTATTTATGCTTATCGTGCAGGTTTCATTAAACAATATGTTCGTTGGGCGCCGACACAACTGGAAAATTTAGAAAAATTGGAGCAATTGCGTGTGTTGTGGCACGGCGAACGTATTCATGTGGAATTGGCCAAGGCGGTGCCGGCGGTGGGGGTGGATACGCCGGCGGATTTAGAAAAAGTGCGGTCGATTTTGGCAAAGAATTCCTCAAGTTGATTATTTTAGTGAAGTCGTTTATGTTCGGCGGAGCCGTTTCTGTCATATCGTTAAACGTATTGCAATAAGCATTAGTCATTTTTCATGTTTGATTCTAAAAAATTTCTTGCCGATGTTTCTCACGAGCCGGGCGTTTATCGTATGTATGACGATAAAGATCAGGTGATTTATGTGGGAAAAGCGAAAGATTTAAAAAAGCGCCTTTCGAGTTATTTTCGCGCCAATCTCGGCAGTAAAAAAACCGAGGCGCTCGTTTCCACGATTCATCATATTGATACCACGATTACGTCTTCCGAAACGGAGGCGTTGCTGTTGGAACATAACTTTATCAAATTGTATCAGCCGCGCTATAACGTATTGTTACGCGATGATAAATCTTATCCCTTTATTTTACTGACGAAAGAACGCCATCCGCGTATTACGGCTTATCGCGGAACGAAAAAAATTAGCGGTGAATATTTCGGCCCTTATCCCCATGCCGGCGCTGTGCGAGAGACTTTATCGCTGTTGCAAAAATTATTTCCTATTCGACAATGTGAAAATTCGGTTTATAAGAATCGTTCGCGTCCTTGTTTACAATATCAAATCGGACGGTGTTCGGCGCCTTGTGTTGCCGGTTATGTGACGGATCAGGAATATCATCAACAGGTTGAATTGGCCCGTTTGTTTCTGCATGGCAAAGATCAACAGGTTCTGGATTATTTAATCGGCAAAATGGAACAGGCGAGCCAATGTCTTGATTTTGAAAATGCCGCACGTTACCGTAATCAAATTCAGGCGGTGCGGGCGGTGACGGAAAAACAATTTGTTTCCAACGAACGGCTCGACGATATGGATATTATGTCAATTGCTTATCAGCAGGGCATCGCCTGCGTGCAAGTCATGTTTATTCGTCAGGGCAAGGTGCTGGGCAATCGTAGTTATTTTCCGAAAGTACCGGCCAATACCGATTTATCGGAATTAACCGAGACGTTTGTCGGGCAATTTTATTTGCAGGGACATCAAGGGCGAAGTATTCCTAATAGTATTATTGTGGATTGTAAGCTGGAAGAAAAAAACGAGTTAGAGACTTTATTGACGGAACAGGCCGGGCGAAAAGTGGTGATTCAGGAAAGCGTCAGAGGCGACAAAGGAAAATATTTACAATTGGCGCAAGTGAATGCCAAAGCTGCGCTGGCCGTACAACTCAAACAACATGCTAATTTATCGGAACGTTATAAAGCGCTATGTGAGTTATTGGCGATACCGCAAATTAGGCGTATGGAATGCTTCGATATTAGTCATACCATGGGGAATCAAACGGTCGCCTCATGTGTTGTATTTAACCAAGATGGCCCGTTGAAATCCGATTATCGTCGTTTCAATATCGAAGGGATTACGGGCGGAGACGATTATGCGGCGATGGAGCAGGCGCTGAAAAAACGTTACGATCGCGATTTGGAAGAGGACAAAATTCCCGATATTATTTTTATCGACGGTGGAAAAGGGCAGTTGAATCGTGCCGTGGAAGTGTTTCATCATCTGAATGTAAAATGGGATAAAAACCGACCGCACTTAATTGGTGTGGCTAAAGGCGTCGATCGTCGTGCGGGGCAGGAAGTACTGATTATCAGTAAACAAAATCGTGAAATTCATTTACCTGATGACAGTTTAGCGTTGCATTTGATTCAACATATTCGCGACGAAAGTCACAACCATGCGATTAGCGGACATCGTAAAAAGCGTCAAAAAGCTTTTACGCAAAGTTCGTTAGAATCCATTGAAGGTATCGGCCCGAAACGTCGTCAAACGTTGTTAAAATATCTCGGCGGCTTACAGGGGGTAAAAAATGCAACGCTAGATGAAATTGCTTCGGTGCCGGGGATTTCAAAAAGTCTGGCGGAAAAAATTTTTGAGATGTTAAAGCATTAATTTTTCGGAATAGCGGTTGCATTTCTATGTAAAGTGACTATCATCACCTCCTTTAAATTTTGTAGGAACATATTATGCTTGAATGGCTTACTGATCCTGAAGCGTGGATTTCGTTATTCACATTGACCGCACTTGAGATTGTGCTTGGGATCGATAATATTATTTTTATTAGTATTTTAGTTGCACGTCTGCCGGCAAATCAACGTCAATCCGGTCGTATTATCGGTTTGGCATTGGCGATGGGAACGCGCATTTTACTGCTGGTTTCTCTTGCTTGGATGATGAAATTAATCGATCCGTTGTTTACTGTTTTTGGACAGGCGATTTCCGGACGCGATTTAATTTTATTTTTCGGCGGACTTTTTCTGATAGTGAAGAGTGTCGGTGAAATCAAAGAGGCGATGAACCCGGAACAGCATCATGAAAATGAAAATAAGAAAAAGGTCAGTTATCTTGGTGTGTTGATTCAGATCGCCTTACTTGACATTGTTTTTTCACTGGATTCTGTGATTACCGCCGTGGGGATGGCAAGCCATCTAACGGTCATGGTTTTAGCGATAGTGATTGCCGTCGGCGTGATGATGTTTGCGGCAAAGCCGATAGGCGATTTCGTGGACAGTCATCCGACGTTAAAAATTCTGGCGTTGGCGTTTTTAATTTTAGTCGGCGTGAGTTTAATTGCGGAGAGTTTAGATATTCATATTCCAAAAGGCTATATTTATTTCGCGATGGGATTTTCCGCGGTCGTCGAAATGTTAAATATTCGTATGCGTAAATTAATGAGCCGCAACCTTTAAGCGCGATTAACCCTTTTTTATTTCATAAAAGGGGTTACATCACCGAAACCGCCTTGATTTGCACATAAACGTTCTGTCCTTGAATCAATTTCAGATCACTCAACGCCCATTTGCTAATACTTGCCCAAATTTGATGTTTTCCAATCCGTACAGAAACATCAACTCGATTCGTTTGTGGTCGAATTTCGATGATTTGCCCGCACAATATATTGCGAATGCTGGTTTTTATCGGCTGAATCAATGCTAATGATACATCCGAACTATGAATACAGATACGAACGGTATTTTGCGGTGCAATGTTAATTTCATTGATCCAAAGCTGCTGCTCGCCGAGAGAAAGTGCGGTCATTTTATAGACCGGATTGTGAAGGTAAACAGGTAAATTCAATACGCTGCTTTGTTCGCTTTCTCCTTTCCAGGGAAGAAAAACGAGACTTTCCCAAATGCGTTCCAGTACGTCATAAGCCTTGACGCGGCCGTTTTCCAACAAAACGACCCGATCGGCAAGGCGCAATAGCTCGTCCAGACTATGCGTAACATATAAAATGGGAATGCTAATTTCCTGTGAAAGACGTTCAATATAGTGCATTAATTCACGTTTTCGAGGCACGTCAAGCGCCGAAAGCGGCTCATCCATCAGGAGAATTTCCGGATCCGTCAATAATGTACGACCGATGGCGACGCGCTGTTTTTCGCCGCCGGAGAGTGTCAGCGGATAACGTTTTAATAAATGCCGAATGCCTAATAAATCCACAATATAGTCGAATTCTTCCCGACTGGCATTTTTCATGCCATACGTTAAATTACCTTTTACATTGTAATGGGGAAATAATCGGGCGTCTTGAAACACATAGCCCACGCGTCGTTGATGGATGCCGATTTGTTGACGATTGGCAGTATCGACTAAAGTGCGGTCATTTAAGCGAATAAATCCTTCATCCGGTTGAATAAGCCCACTGACTAAATTGATCAAAGAGGTTTTGCCGGAACCGGACAAACCGAAAATGGCCGTGACGCCTTGAGAAGGAATGGCTAAGTTGGCACGAAGTGCTAAATTGCCCAATTGTTTTTTTATATTAATGTGCAACATTTGTTTGTCCCAACTTGTTTTGCATGCGTTTATTTAACCATTCCGATAAAAAAAGTGAGATAAGAGAGAGTATAACGGCAAAAATGCATAATCTCGCCGCTTCTTGTTCCGCCCCCGGCGTTTGAATAAAGGAATACATGGCAAGGGGAATCGTTTGAGTTTCGCCGGCAATATTTGAAACGAAAGTGATCGTTGCACCGAATTCGCCGAGAGAGCGGGCAAAACCTAACACGACACCGGCCAGAATCCCGGGCAGTGAAAGCGGTAGCGTAATCGTGAAAAATACTCGCCATGGGGAAGCGCCGAGGGTTTGCGCCGCTTGTTCCAATTTTATGTCAATTGTTTCTAAGGAAAGGCGAATTGCGCGTACCACAAGCGGCAGTGCGACGACGGCAGAAGCGAGCACGGCGCCTTTCCAGCTAAAACTGAAAGAAATTCCGAACCAATCGTATAAATATCGACCGATAATTCCTTTGCGCCCCATTGCAACTAATAACAAATAACCAATAACGACGGGCGGTAACACTAAAGGTAAATGAATGATGCCGCTTAATAGCGCTTTCCCGTAGAATTGTTTTCGTGCAAGCAGCCAAGCAAGCAAAATCGCGAGAGGAAGGCTCCATAGGATTGCATTAAGCGCTACACTGATACTCAAACGGATGGCGTCTAATTCAAGCTGAGAGAGTGTTATAGACATAAATGACAACCGATAGATCGTTTCGCACCAGTGAAAAAGCGCGAAACGAAATAAACAGGAATGGCCGCTATTTTATTGAAAATCCGTAGCTGACCAATACTTTTTTCGCCTCGGCGGAGTCAAGATAGTTTAAGAAATCTTTTGTATCCGCCGTATTTTTATCTTTTAATACGGCGATCGGATAGTCTGCCGGTTTATAACTATCTTGCGGGAAGGTTGCGACGATTTTTACACCTTTACTGACTTTCGCATCCGTTGCATATACAATGCCGTAAGGTGCTTCTGTACGCTCAACCAGTGACAGTGCAGCACGAACGTCTTTACCGCGCGCCAGTCTATCCTTGACTTTATCCCATAAATTTAATTTTGTAAGTGCTTCTTCGGCATATTGTCCTGCCGGAACATGGGCCGGATCACCGACGGAAAGGTAGCTGTCTTTCAAATCACCAATCCATTGGCCTTTAATTAAATCAACATTATTCGCTTTACTTTCGGTCGGCGCGATAAGAACCAACTCGTTTCCGACAAATAAATGCTCACTTGCTTTGTCGGTTAACCCTTTATCGGCAAGATAGTTCATCCATTTTGTACTGGCGGAAATAAAAACATCTGCCGGTGCGCCTTCTTCAATTTGTTTGGCTAATGTGGACGACGAGGCGAAAGAAAAGACCACTTCATTGCTTGGATTAAGTTTTTTATAGTCTTCGGCGATCGTTTTTAAAGCATCCGTCATCGATGCGGCGGCAAAGACAGTGACTTTTGCTGACGCGGAAAGAGAGAAGCCTAATCCTACGATTAAATACACTGAAGAAAGTGCGGTCGAAATTCGAGTTAATTTTTTCATTAAATACTCCTATTGTTTGTATGATGGTTTACATATATTTTTGATTATATAACGAAATAAAAAATTAACCTACATAAAAATCGGAAATTTAGTAAAATAAAGAAAATAATATTTTTTAGGAGGAATCGGGTAATGAAAAATACTGAGATTTTATTAACGATTAAACTTCAACAAATGCTCTTTGTCGATCCGAAACGTATACGCTTACTTAAAGAGATTGAACAATGCCATTCGATTAATCAGGCGGCTAAAAATGCCAAAGTCAGTTATAAAAGCGCGTGGGATCATCTTGAAGCAATGAATAAAATCAGCCCTAAACCTTTACTGGAGCGTAGTGTTGGCGGAAAACATGGTGGTGGTACAAGCCTTACAACTTATGCCAAACGGTTATTACAACTTTATGATTTGCTTGAAAAAACACAGGAACATGCTTTTCATATTCTACAAGACGAGAATATTTCATTGGATAGTTTATTGTCGGCAACAGCAAAATTTTCGGTGCAAAGTAGTGCACGGAATCAATTTTTTGGACGGGTTGCGCAACAGCGGATTATGGATTCCCGTTGTTTAGTCGATGTTAATGTCGCGGGGCTGCCGGTGCCGCTGCAGGTTTTGATCACGCTGAAAAGTGCCGAACGTTTGAAATTGATTACGGAAAAGGAAGTGATGCTGATGTTCAAGGCACCTTGGGTGAAATTATCGAAAAAACCGGTGGAAAACGTTATGAATCAATTTGAAGCCGAAATTGCTTCGCTTAATCAGGAGGAGGCAATTTTGACCATCGGTGGTTCGGTTGAATTTTGTGCGACGATTCATGGCCAAAATTCCTGGCGTTTAGGGGAAAAACTTTGGCTTGCAGTGCATCCCGAGCAGATTATTTTAGCGGCGATGCGTTAATCGTTTGGTTTTGATATCAGGTGAGCCGGCGCAAAGTGCGGTCAATTTTTCCCAAGTTTTAATCAGGCTTAAATGAACACGACATCGACCGCACTTTGCGTTAAAACATTACATGACAACGACATCGAATTGCTCTTGCTGGTACAACATTTCCGTTTTAATTTTGACGCTTTTTCCAATAAACATCTCAATTTCAGGCAATAGGCCATGTGACTCTTCGTTGATTAAATATTCGGCGACGGCCGGTGAGGCGTAAACGACCAATTGCTCCGTCGAAAATAAGTGATGAACGCGAATGATTTCTCGCATAATTTCGTAACAAACGGTTTCGACGGTTTTAACTCGCCCACGCCCGTGGCAAGTCGGGCACTCACCGCATAAAATATGTTCAAGACTTTCTCGCGTGCGTTTGCGCGTCATTTCGACCAATCCTAACTGCGTAAAGCCGTTTATCGTGGTTTTTGCCCGATCGGTCGCTAGCCCTTCTGCTAAAGCTTCCAACACGCGGGTACGATGCTCTTCATTGATCATGTCAATAAAGTCAATAATAATGATACCGCCGAGATTGCGTAATTGAAGTTGCTGCGCAATGGCTTTGGTCGCTTCAATATTGGTGTTGAAAATCGTTTCTTCCAAATTGCGATGGCCAACGAAGGCGCCGGTGTTAATATCAATCGTCGTCATGGCTTCGGTTTGCTCGATAATCAAATAGCCGCCCGATTTGAGATTGACGCGTTTGTCGAGGGCGGAATGAATGGCCGCTTCGACGCCGTAAGCGTCAAAGAGCGGTTGATTTCCCGTATAAATCACTAATTTTTCGGTGAGCTCGGGGATGAATTCACGCGTAAATTCACTCACTTCACTGAAGCAAAGTTTGGAATCGATTCTGATTTTTTCTAAATCGGCGCCGATGAAATCACGCAAAATACGTTGAGGCAGCGCCGGTTCGCCATAAATTTTCGAACGGGTCGGGTATTTCGCTTTACGTTCTAATACTTTTCGCCAGAGGCGTTTGAGAAAATCGGCGTCTTGTTTCAGTTCGTCTTCGCTTGCGCCTTCCGTTGCGGTGCGAATAATAAAACCGCCCAATTCATCGCAAAACGGCGCCACGAGGGCTTTGAGTCGCGCTCGTTCGGCTTCGCTTTCGATTCGTTGCGAAACGCCGACATGGCTATTTTCCGGCATAAAAACAAGATAACGAGACGGTAACGTAATATCTGTTGTAAGGCGGGCGCCTTTGGTGCCGAGGGGATCTTTGATGACTTGAACGATAATATCCTGCCCTTCATGCACCAATTCGGAAATATTTTTGGCGAGAAATTGTTTTTGTTCGTCGGCGTCAACACATTCCGTATGCGAAACAATATCGGAGGCATGCAAAAAAGCGCTTTTTTCCAAACCAATGTCGACAAAGGCCGATTGCATTCCGGGTAATACGCGCATTACACGTCCTTTATAGATATTGCCCACGATGCCCCGTTTAGCTTCGCGTTCAATGTGCACTTCTTTTAATACACCGGTGTCGACCAAGGCGATTCGCGTTTCATTCGGCGTGACGTTCATTAATAATTCCACTGAACTCATAATTTATCCTGATGATTCATGTCTTGTGTTTGTTAAGGATAACGAAGAATAGAATAATACTGCCAAATAAGGTAAAATGCGACCTTCTTAAATTTTCCATTTATTTTTCTATTTATATTATAGGTTATAGGCTGTCTAATGTTTGGATTGGATCCGACAATAATTACATTTATGATTTACATTATCGGCATGCTCCTCATCGGCGTGCTGGCGTATTATTATACCAATAATTTATCCGATTATATTTTAGGCGGGCGCCGTCTCGGGAGTTTTGTAACGGCCATGTCCGCCGGTGCGTCGGATATGTCCGGCTGGCTTTTGATGGGATTGCCCGGCGCGGTTTATCTGGCCGGTCTGGTAGAAGGTTGGATCGCCGTGGGATTGACATTAGGCGCTTATTTAAACTGGTTATTGGTGGCAGGGCGTTTACGCGTTTATACGGAATTAAATAATAACGCGTTGACGCTGCCCGAATATTTTCATAATCGATTCGGTACTTCGCATAAATTACTCAAAATCATTTCGGCGACAATTATTTTGCTGTTTTTTACCATTTATTGTGCGTCGGGCGTGGTGGCCGGCGCCAAATTATTTCAAAATCTTTTTTCTATCGATTATTCGACCGCACTTTGGTATGGCGCGCTAGCGACCATCGCTTATACTTTTATCGGCGGTTTTTTAGCGGTGAGCTGGACGGATACGATTCAGGCAACGTTAATGATTTTTGCATTGCTTTTGACGCCGCTTTTTATTTTTTTAAGCTTTGACGACTCGGCGAATTTTGCTCAAGCTTTAGCGCAGGCTGAAATGGAAGCACATCGGTCTTTTACCGACGTGTTTTCCTCAACGACGTCTCTCGGGCTGTTAAGCCTTGCTGCGTGGGGATTCGGTTATTTTGGTCAGCCGCATATTTTGGCACGTTTCATGGCGGCTTATTCCGTAAAATCATTAATTAAAGCCCGCCGTATCAGTATGACCTGGATGATGCTTTGTCTGGGCGGTGCGATTGCTATCGGTTTTTTCGGTATCCCGTATTTTTTTGCTCACCCTGATGTTGCTTATGTGGTCAATCGCGAGCCGGAACAGGTATTTATCGAACTGGCTAAAATTCTGTTTAATCCGTGGATTGCAGGCATCCTCCTTTCCGCCATTTTAGCCGCCGTCATGAGTACATTAAGTGCGCAATTGCTGATTTCTTCAAGTTCAATCACTGAAGACTTCTACAAAGGGTTTATTCGCCCTCAGGCCTCGGAAAAAGAATTGGTTTGGCTGGGCAGGATTATGGTATTGGTCATCGCCGCCATTGCTATCTGGATTGCGCAGGATGAAAACAGCAAAGTATTAAAATTAGTGGAATTTGCTTGGGCCGGGTTTGGCAGCGCTTTCGGGCCGGTTGTCTTATTTTCTTTATTTTGGGAACGGATGACGTCGGTAGGCGCTATCGCAGGAATGCTTATCGGTGCCTTAACGGTATTCGGCTGGAAAATAGTCATTTCGCCAAGCAGCGTATGGTTTCAGGTTTATGAAATGATTCCAGGGGTACTTTTTGCAAGCATTGCAATTGTCCTTTTTTCACTGTTGTCCGGTCGCCCGGAACAAAGCGTCATTGATACTTTTAACACGGCCGAGCAGACGTATAAGGCGGCAAAATGATTGATTTTCGTCCATTTTACGAACAAATTGCGACGACGGAACTCTCCGACTGGCTGGAAACGCTTCCTCAGCAGCTCAAACAATGGCAAAAAAGCGCTCACGGAGAATATACGAAGTGGGCGAAAGCGGTTGAATTATTGCCTGAATTACACGCTGATGCGATTGATTTAAAAAACGTCGTTAAATCCGACCGCACTTCGCCCCTTTCACAAGGCGAGCGGCAAGGCATTATTCATCAGTTAAAACAGCTTATGCCTTGGCGTAAAGGGCCTTATCACTTGTTTGGGATCCATGTGGATTGTGAATGGCGTTCCGACTTTAAGTGGACGCGCGTATTGCCGCATCTTGCGCCGCTAAAAGATCGCCTTGTTCTTGATGTCGGTTGCGGTAGCGGCTACCACATGTGGCGCATGGTAGGAGAGGGGGCGAAAGCCGTTATCGGCATTGATCCGACCGCCCTTTTTTTATGTCAGTTTGAAGCGGTACGGAAGTTATTAAATCATGATCGACGGGCGAATTTAATTCCACTTGGCATTGAAGAAATGCAGCCTTTGGGCGTATTTGATACGGTTTTTTCAATGGGGGTGTTGTATCATCGAAAATCGCCGTTGGATCATTTGACGCAATTGAGAAATCAATTAGCCAAAGGCGGCGAGTTAGTCTTGGAAACCCTTGTTGTTGATGGCGATGAAAATACGGTTTTAATGCCGCTTGAGCGTTATGCCAAAATGAAGAATGTGTATTTTATTCCTTCCGTAGCGGCTTTGATCAATTGGTTAAAAAAAACTGGCTTTCATCATGTTCGCTGTGTTGATGTCGGCGTGACAAGTTTGGAGGAGCAACGTAAAACGGAGTGGTTAGAAAACGAAAGTTTATTGGATTTTCTCGATCCGCAAGATTATGCCAAAACGGTAGAAGGTTATCCTGCGCCGAAAAGAGCGGTCGTTTTGGCCAATAAATAGGAAGCGTTTGCTTCCTTTTATTTTATCTGCTTATTTTATTCGCACATGAACCGTGATTTCTTCCCGATCGTGATATAGATGTTTGGCTTGTAGCTCAAATTGGATAGATTGTTGTGTCAGTAGGTCACTCAGTTTATTTAAACAAGCCGTCACTTCTTGATAGCGTTTTTTCATTGGCAGTTTTAAATTGAAAATACTCTCTTTACACCAGCCGTTGATGAGCCATTTGGCGATTAGCCGGGTGATTCTGGCGGGTTGTTCAACCATATCGCATACCAGCCAGTCTATTTTTCGGTGTTTTGGCGGTTGAAATTTGAAACCGTCCTCGGGATAATGCTCAATTCGTCCCGTGTCATGCAAAGTCGCTGCCATTTTGCCGTGATCGACGGCATAAACAAACAGACCGCGTCTGACCAATTGATAAGTCCAGCCGCCAGGGCAAGCACCGAGGTCAACGCCAACCATCGTCTCATTCAATCGTTTTGCTTCTTCCCGACGTGGAATAAAGGTTAAGATCGCTTCTTCCAGCTTAAGGGTTGAACGACTCGGCGCTTCCGCCGGGAATTTTAAGCGGGGTATGCCCATTAAATAAGGCGAATGGTTATTTTGATAAGAGTAGCCTACATAGCAGCAATTCGGAGACGGAAAAAAACAATGTAAAATTTGACCGCACTTTGTATTTAATGAGGAACCCAATAATCCCCGTTTTTTTAATGCTTGACGCAGCGGTACGGTAAATTTTCGGCAAAAAGTCAAAAGCTGTTTTGATTCATTGGTATCGGCGGTTTCAATAAAAAGATCGGTCGCTTGTAGGTGAATTTGTGTATTGATTTTTTCATATTCGGCTAGAATCGGCGAAATGCGATCTTCCGGCGGGAGCGAGGGCAATAAATTTGAAACGACGATAAGCTGGCGGGCGAAAATAAGCCGTTTAAAATTAATCTTTTGTGCTAAAAAATCAGCTTCGCCGGGGAGATAGCAATCAAACAGGATGTAGCCGTAATTTTCTTTAACACGGGCAAAACCAAAAATATTTAATTGCGCGGCCTGCGCTGTTATTTCTGCCGCCGTTTCTTTTTCAAAGCCGCTGCGGCAATATAAAACCAATTTATTCATGTTTCTTTTTAATTGAGTGAATAATCCAGGAACGGAAGGCTTGCACGCGTTCGTCATCAATGCGATCAAGATGATTGACCACCCAAAACGATTTCGGATCATGTAATTCGGTCGGTAGAACAACTTGTAAATGACCGCTTTCAATTTCCTGTCGGGCTAAAATATCATTTGCCAGTGCGATTCCTTGACCATGAATCGCCGCCTGTAGTGCCATAAAAGTGTGGCTAAATAAGGGGCCTTGGTGGATATTTAAATCGTCTAATTGCAGGTAATTCGCCATGGCTTGCCAGTTGTCACGGGTATGAATATGGATTAGCGTGTGTTGCTTTAGATCTTCTTTAGAGGCAATCGGGTTTTCGGCTAATAATTTCGGTGAGGCTAAAATTAATAAATTATTTTCACCGAGATAATCCGCCTGTAGATTTTCCCAGTTTCCCCGTCCGTAATAAACTGCAATATCAATTTCCTTGTTCAGTAAGCCTTCGTCTTGATCAACGCCTTTTAATTGAACTTCAATTTCTGGATGCAAGTCATGAAATTCATTAAGGTGAGGCACGAGCCATTGAATGCCGAAGGTTTGCGGAACGCTGACCATTAAATTCGGATCCGCTTTTAGCGCCAGCAACTTTTCTGTCGCTTCGTTCAAGCGGCGGAGAATTTTGTTAATATCGGTAAAATAAGCTTTGCCAAATTCGGTTAATTCAAGAAAGCGATTTTTCCGGTCAAACAATGTTATGCCTAGAAATTCTTCTAATAATTTGATTTGATGACTTACTGCAGCCTGAGTGACGAATAATTCATCGGCGGCTTTGGTAAAACTGAGATGACGTGCGGAAGATTCAAAAGACTTTAGAGCGTTTAGAGGAGGTAAACGTTTGTACATATTATTCCTTTACTGGCTGTTATCATATTCCTTGTGATACGGGCAAATTTTAGCATAAAAAGATTTTGTAAAGGCGATAATCTTAATCTTGCTTTAAAATTTAATTTTGACCAAAATTTAGCAAGCTTATTTAATAAGCAAACGTTTGCTTTGAGTTTTATATGATAATTTCTTTAAATTTAAGTGGTTATATTATGCGATTATTAGTTTTTTTATTCTTTTCATAAAAAAACATCTCTTGTTTCAAGGCCGTGTTATCCCTAAAATACACTCATAATTTAATGAGTCGGCGTTTTATTTATTAAAGCGTTTTAACATTAAGTTTGATGTTGTGTTTGCATATTTATGCCTTAGGCAAGTAAGGGGAGTAATTTACAGAGTTTACTCCCATAAACCCTGTTAACCATTTGGTTAAGCGCCATTCTAACGAATGGCGTTTTTTTATGCATATAAAATAATTGTCATCGGATGAATTTTGAATTTTTCTTTTGAAAAGGTTTAAATGACGAACATTATAGTGTAAATTGTTTCCGAACTTTATTTATCTTTACAAGACAACTAAATAGGAAACAAAATGAAAGACTTAGATTGGAAAAACCTCGGATTCAGTTATATCAAAACGGACTATCGTTTTATCGCCCATTGGAAAGACGGGCAATGGAATGAGGGAGAGCTAACCACCGATAGCACGCTTCATATTAATGAAGGATCGACCGCACTTCACTATGGTCAACAATGCTTTGAAGGTCTTAAAGCTTATCGCTGCAAAGATGGCTCTATTAATTTATTCCGCCCTGATCAAAATGCCGCCCGTATGCAGCATACTGCCGAACGTTTATTAATGCCGCCGGTCCCGACGGAATTATTTATCCGTGCATGTAAAGAAGTGGTTAAAGCAAATCAAGAATGGCTTGGCCCTTATGGTTCCGGCGCAACGCTCTATTTGCGTCCCTTTTTGATTGGCGTAGGCGAAAATATCGGAGTGAAAGCGGCACCGGAATTTATTTTTTCCGTCTTTTGCTGTCCGGTCGGCGCTTACTTTAAAGGTGGGCTTGCGCCTTCTAATTTTATTACTACCGATTATGATCGCGCTGCGCCAATGGGCACCGGTGGGGTTAAAGTAGGTGGAAATTACGCAGCAAGTTTGCTTCCGCACGAATTAGCGGCAGCGCAAGGCACTGAAACACGTAAATTTGCCGATGCAATCTATTTGGATCCGAAAACCCATACGAAAATCGAAGAAGTGGGTGCAGCAAACTTTTTTGCTATCACAAAAGACAATAAATTTATTACGCCAAAGTCGGAATCTATCCTCCCAAGTATCACTAAATATTCATTATTATATTTGGCTAAAAGTCGCCTTGGCATGGAAACAATTGAAGGCGACGTTTACATCGATCAACTAGACCGATTTGTTGAAGCGGGGGCTTGTGGTACCGCAGCAGTGATTACACCGGTTGGTGGTATTCAACATAAAGGTCATTTCCATGTATTTTATTCCGAAACGGAGGTTGGCCCTGTTACACGCCGTTTATATAATGAATTAACAGGAATCCAGGTCGGTGATATCAAAGCACCGGAAGGCTGGATTGTTAAAGTCGAATAGCTTTAATTGGTAAGAAAATTTACTATATCCATAAAATAAAAATGCAATGCGTTTATATGCATTGCATTTTTTAATCTCAATTTATTGTGCTTTATGGGCCAACATGGTCACAAATTTCATTTTATAGCGATTACCGTTTTCATCGGTTTTGTGCAATTCGCCCATGTTTTCGTTATATTCCAAAAATTCCCAACCTTGGTAATAGTTTTTCAATTCGTTTTCAGCGAAAGTAAAAGAGAATGGAACTGGACATGGTACTTCCGGTGTGGACATGGCGGCAACGATAAGGTTGTAACCGCCCGGATTAGTATGGCTTTGCATGTTTTTGATGATTGCCGGTACACGGTTGCGATCCAAGAACATGAAGACGACGGTAGAGACGATAAAATCGTAATTTTCTTGAATATTGGCATCGTTGATGTTGTAAAGCGCGGTCCGAATTTTTAGATTTTCTTTTTCTTTGGTTTCGTTCAAAAACATGAGGCTATTTTCGTTATGATCCCAAGCGGTGACATCATAGCCGAGCAAACTTAAATAGAGTGAGTTACGTCCTTGTCCGCAGCCTAAATCCAATACTTTGCACGGTTTGATGATTTTGGTGGCATCCACCACATCGCCATGAGTGGCGGTCATATTGTATTTTTTGCTGAAGTAGTCTTCTTTTCTGCAGTAAAAGGCAAGAGAGCATTCCAAGTCATCGGTCAAGGCTTCAATGCGGTGCCAAATTTGAGGTTCAACAAAAGGAATGTCGCTTTCAGGCGTGAAAATATGTTCGGCAATCACATCGCCATTTTCGTTAAGTTCGTAGAATTTAAGTTTGCCTTTTAGCACCGTCAATTTTCCCCAAGTGCCGACTTTGGTATTGTGCTTTTCTTGGAACATTTG
>CAURMH010000007.1:0-39364 GCA_963525745.1 uncultured Pasteurellaceae bacterium
TCGCCAAACGACCTAAAGTTTTACCTGTCGCATCTACTACATACCAGTCGCGTTTGACCGTTTCCGGTTTTGCTACAAAAGTTTTCATTAATTAATTACCAAAAATGTGTTTGATACCCAGTGTTCTTACGAACACAACCATTAATCTAAATCACACCCCTTCGAGCGGATCTCGATAAAATAACGCACGATGGGAATTCATGCATTTACAGGGTCGCTCTATTATACCCGTTTTTACCCGAAATGCGAACTTTTTATACGCAACCTTTAAAATATATCCGACTTATTCATTAATACCATTAATAAAATTCATATTTTTAATGAATCAATTGAAATTGACGCATATACATGCTTATCCTATTATGTACCGGCAATAAGTAGAACCCAATGATAGGAAAATATACCATGAGTTATGCCAAAGAAATCGATACGCTCAATCAACATGTCGCCGATATTAATAAAAAAATCAATGTGTCATTTGAATTTTTCCCGCCTAAAAATGAAAAAATAGAAAACATGCTGTGGGAATCCATTCACCGCCTCAAAGTATTAAAACCTAAATTTGTTTCCGTCACCTACGGCGCAAACTCGGGCGAACGCGACCGCACTCACGGCATTGTCAAAGCCATTAAGCAGGAAACGGGCCTTGAAGCGGCACCGCATTTAACCGGTATTGATGCCACACCGGAAGAACTCAAACAAATCGCTAAAGACTATTGGGATAGCGGCATTCGCCATATCGTGGCGTTGCGCGGCGATGAGCCTAAAGGTTATGCGAAAAAACCTTTCTATGCCGCCGATCTTGTGGAACTCCTCCGCTCCGTTGCCGATTTTAACATCTCCGTCGCCGCTTATCCCGAAGTGCATCCTGAAGCGAAATCTGCTCAAGCGGACTTAATTAACTTAAAACGCAAAATTGATGCCGGCGCAAATCACGTGATTACGCAGTTCTTCTTTGATATCGACAGTTATCTTCGCTTCCGTGATCGTTGTGCGTCTATCGGCATTGATACCGAAATCGTACCGGGTATTTTACCGGTGACAAATTTTAAACAATTACAAAAAATGGCCTCGTTTACCAATGTAAAAATTCCGGCTTGGCTGGCCAAGGCGTATGAAGGGCTGGATGACGATCCGACGACACGAAACTTAGTGGCGGCAAGTGTCGCCATGGATATGGTGAAAATTCTCTCCCGCGAAGGCGTCAACGATTTTCATTTTTATACATTAAACCGCAGCGAACTCACCTACGCAATTTGCCACACCCTAGGCATTCGCCCCGATTTGGCGTAGCCTCAAATACTATAAATAAAATTTGTATAAATGACAAAGTACGGTCAAATTTGACCGCACTTTGCCTTTGCTTTAAAAATGATATTGCCATTTCAAACGGCATGAAGCCGGCTAAAAATACGCCGACAGTTTGCCAACCGCTTTGTAAGATCGGTGCAAAGCCTCTTTTCATGAGTTTCTCTATGAATAAAAAATCACAGGGGCCTAATTTAGGCGTATAATTTTCCACCTTGATAAATTTACCGAATAATAATCATGTCTAATTTTTCTCCTAATATTCCTACGCACGATCCTTTCGGCAGCTTGCTCGGTTATGCGCCCGGCGGAATCGCCATTTATTCGTCCGATTATGAGACGGCCGATAAACTTGAATTTTCCGACGATGCCGCGTTTCGAAGCTATTTGGGCGCTGAATATATGGGCTACAAATGGCAATGTGTAGAATTTGCCAGACGCTATTTATATCTAAATCACGGAATGGTGTTTACCGATGTCGGCATGGCGTATGAAATTTTTTCGCTACGCTTCTTACGCCAGGTCGTCAACGATGCGCTGGTTCCTCTCCAAGCCTTCGCCAACGGCGGAAAGAAAAGACCTGAGGCGGGCGCTCTGTTAATTTGGGCGGAAGGCGGCGAATTTGAACATACCGGCCATGTGGCCATTATTACCGAAGTTTTTCACGATAAAATTCGTATCGCCGAGCAGAATGTCATTCACTCGCGCCTACCAAGCGGTCAACAATGGACGCGGGAGTTAAAAATGACGACAAATGAAGGTTATTTACTGCATGATACTTTCGATAATACGCACATTCTCGGCTGGATGATTCAAACGGAAGATACGCAATACAGCCTGCCTCAACCGCGGCCCCAACCGGCGCTACTGCGCATTCACGCCGAACATTTACCGAATAAAGGGCAATTTGTAGCAATGTGGTTAAATGAAGCAGATCCGTTTGAAAAATATTTTGTCACGGCAATGGGCGGTCATCGAGTCAGCCGAACCGATCCTTATCGTTATTTCACGATTTCGGAAAGTGCAAAATATGAACTGATTCGGGCGACAAACGAATTGCATTTAATGTATCTGCACGCCACCGATTATGTTCTGAAAAATGACGACTTATTACAATACTTCAACATTCCGAAATTGCTTTGGCCGCGCCTGCGATTATCCTGGCAGAATCGCCGTCACCAAACGATTACGGGGCGGTTGGATTTTTGCATGGATGAACGAGGTTTAAAAGTTTATGAATATAATGCCGATTCCGCCTCTTGCCACGCCGAAACCGGCGCCATTTTAGGGCGTTGGGCGAGCGTCGGCGGCTTAACCGAAGGCGAAGATCCGGGGCTAGGATTGCGTAACGCCTTAACGGATTGCTGGAAGCACCGCGAACACGCGCCTTTGGTCCATATTTTGCAGGATCATGATTCGGAAGAAGACTATCATTCCATGTTTATGCAATCGGCATTAGAAAATGCCGGCATACGGACGAAAATAATTCACGGCACTCAAGGATTGCACTGGGATAAACGCGGGCGTTTAATCGACGATGATGAAAATCAAGTATTGAGCGTCTGGAAAACCTGGGCGTGGGAAACCATGCTTGAGCAGTTGCGCGAAGATGCGACCGGCAACGAAGTCGCGCCCCCGATTCGCACCGGTTATCCTGGCGATAAAGTACGTTTAATTGACGTATTATTGCGCCCTGAAGTGCTGGTTTATGAACCGTTATGGACGGCGATTCCGAGCAACAAAGCGATTTTACCCGTATTATGGCAACTCTTTCCGCACCATCGCTATTTATTAGAAGCTCACTTTAGTTTAACGCCAAGCCTCATTGAAAAAGGCTACGCAAAGAAACCGATAGGCGGCCGACGCGGGGACAATGTCACGTTAATTGGAGAAGGAACGAATAAATTGGAAAAAACGCAAGGGCAATTCGGCACGCAGGAACAAGTTTATCAACAACTGTGGTGCTTACCGAAAGTTGAAGATCAATACGTTCAAATTTGTACTTTCACTGTCGGAGGCCACTACGGCGGCAGCTGTTTGCGCTCCGATCCGAGCCGAATTATTATCGGCAGCAGCGATATGCAACCGTTGCGCGTTCTAAACGATCGTGATTTTGTAAAATAAGCAAAAAATTGACCGCACTTTGCGCCTTTCATGTTTCATGCTTCAGGCACTCAAAGTGCGGTCAATAATTTTGCCGTTTTTAATGTTGACAATCGCGCTTATCAACGTAGCGCCTTATCAATTTTTTCAAATAAATCTTTCGACAGATTTTCTGTTTGGCTTAATCGCTCTAACGCACGTTTCATCAGGGTTTGGCGCTGCGCATCAAAACGAGCGAAGCGAATGAGCGGCTCAATAAGACGCGCGGCGACCTGCGGATTCGTTTCATTTAAACGAACCAAAATATCCGTTAAGAAGCGATAGCCTGCGCCGTCTATCGCATGAAACGCGTTCAGATTTTGATTCGCGAATGTGCCGATGAGTGCGCGAACGCGGTTTGGATTGCTAAAATTAAAACTTGGGTGATCCATGAGGCGCTGCACAATTTCCAATGCATTTTCATCCGGACGCATCGCCTGTAACGCAAACCATTTATCCATCACTAAACCGTCGTGCCGCCATTTCGCTTCAAAATCGCTTAATAATCCGTCCCGACAATCCAAACCGGCTTTTGTCGCCATACTTAGCGCGGCCAATGTGTCGGTCATATTATTGGCATACGTGTAATGTTTTTGCACCAGATTATTGCCCATCGACGTATAAGCCAAATATTGCAGACAAAGGTTACGCATTGCACGCAGCGCGATATGCTCCCGCGTGATTTGATAATCATCTGAATGAATCTGGTTATAAATTTTCAAAAATTGATCTTTCAGCATTTCGGCAATAATACGCATCATATAATCACGCGCCGCCGCTATACCTTCCGGATCAATAGTTTTGAAATTTTCCGCAAACTCGCTTTCTTTCGGTAAGGTTAAAATCAGCGTGGCCAGCTCAATATTTTGTTGATAATTCGTTAAAAGATCGGAAAGTGCGGTCAAAATATCGGAAGAAATCTCAAAATTTTCATTTTGCTGATAGTGCGTAACATTTTTGCGCAATTCCGCCATAAACAACATTTGTGCCGCATCCCAGCGAATAAATTCGTTATCGGCAAACTTTAATAACGTAATCAATTGAGTACGATCATAGTCATAATCCAGTTTTACCGGCGCTGAAAAATCTTCCAGCAACGCCGGCACAGGGCGAGTGAAAATACCATGAAACTCAAACACTTGTGATTTGTCTTTCACGTCTAAAACCGGTCCGATCGGCTGCCCCTCATGTTGCAATGATTGTTTTATGCCGTTGGAATCATAAAGCGCCACTTTAAGCGGGATATGCAAATTCACTTTTTCCATTTGATCCGCCGTTGTCGGCGTATTTTGTGACACTGTCATGCGATAAAGATGACGCTGTTCATCGTATTCATCGGTAATCGTTAATTCGGGCGTGCCGGATTGGCTATACCAGCGGCGGAATTGCGTCAAATCAACACCGGAAGCCTGCTCCATGGCGACAACAAAATCTTCGCAGGTCGCCGCTTTGCCGTCATTGGCGGCAATATAAGCCCTCATCCCCGCCTGAAAACCTTGCTCACCTAATAATGTGTGCAGCATACGAATCACTTCGGCCCCTTTTTCATATACCGTGACTGTATAAAAATTATTCATTTCAATCACTTTTTCAGGTCGAATAGGGTGGGACATCGGGCCGGCATCTTCCGCAAATTGAACCGCTCGCAATAATTTCACCTGATTAATCCGATTTACTGCGCGAGAACCTAAATCCGAAGAAAATTCCTGATCCCGAAAAACTGTCAATCCTTCTTTTAAACTTAACTGAAACCAATCACGGCAGGTCACCCGATTCCCCGTCCAATTGTGAAAATATTCATGGCCGATGACACTTTCGATATTCAAATAATCTTCATCGGTGGCCGTTTGTGGATTCGCCAAGACGAATTTGGAATTGAAAATATTAAGCCCTTTATTTTCCATCGCGCCCATGTTAAAGAAATCCACGGCCACAACCATGTAAATATCCAGATCATATTCCAAACCAAATCGTGTTTCATCCCAGCGCATCGCCTTTTTCAAGCTTTCCATCGCCCAATCGACACGATTTAGATTACCGCGATCGACATACAGCTCAAGAGCAACTTCCCGCCCGCTTTGCGTAATAAATTTATCATACAGGACATCAAAATCCCCGGCGACCAGCGCGAACAAATAACTCGGTTTCGGAAACGGATCCTGCCATTCGACCCAATGGCGATTATTCGCCAGTTCACCGCCGGCAACACGATTACCATTGGAAAGCAAATAAGGATAACGGGTTTTATCGGCAGTGATTCTGGTCGTATAACGGGCGAGTACATCAGGGCGATCTAACATATAGGTTATCTGACGAAAGCCTTCCGCTTCACATTGTGTACAAAGACAATGCCCCGATTGATAAAGCCCCTGCAACGATGTATTTTCGGCGGGTTTTAAAATGGTCACGATTTCTAAGTGAAAATTGACCGCACTTCGTTCATTAAGTACTCGGCTTAGATCCAACGTCAGGCCTTCACCGTCCTGCCGATATTGCGTAAAATCGAGTTCATTAAGTTTAATTGCGGCAAACTGAAAACCGTGTCCGTCCAAATGGAGTATCGTCGCCGACGGATTCAAACGCCGTAATGTCGTTTTGGCGGTCACGACGGTATGATTCGGTTCCAACTGAAAATCAAGAAAAATATCCGTTACGGTAAAATCAGGGGCTTTGTAGTCCTTTCTATACTTAGCTTTTGCGAGCATAAAACATCCATAATAAAAAGAGAAAATAATGTACAATAATATAGCACTTTTGCTTAAATATGCCATTTAGAAATTTATTTTTCTCGCCCCAAAAACAAGATACCGCAAAATCGAAATAAAAAATCTACCCCAAATTTTTTATTGTCCTGAGTCACATAAATAAGGATAATATGCGCCCTAAATTAACAAATATACAATTATGACAGATTACCTTCTACTTATCATTAGTACCGCATTAATCAATAACTTCGTTTTAGTGAAGTTTTTAGGATTGTGCCCGTTTATGGGGGTTTCCAAAAAAATTGAAACCGCCATCGGCATGGGGCTGGCGACAATGTTCGTTTTAACGGTCGCCTCGCTTTGTTCCTATCTTGTCGATACGTATTTGCTCAAATCTTTTAATGCGACCTTTCTACGAACACTACTTTTTATTCTCGTCATTGCCGTAGTTGTGCAATTTACCGAAATGGTGATGAATAAAACCAGTCCGACGCTGTATCGGCTGCTCGGTATTTTTCTGCCGCTAATCACCACAAACTGCGCCGTTTTAGGAGTTGCGCTACTCAACATCAACCTTGCTCATAATTTAACCGAATCTGTCGTTTACGGATTTGGCGCCTCGCTTGGCTTTGCCTTAGTACTCGTTTTATTCGCTGCTTTGCGCGAACGTTTAGCTGCGGCCGGCGTGCCGACAATTTTTCGTGGTTCACCGATTGCGTTAATTACGGCGGGATTGATGTCACTTGCTTTTATGGGTTTTACAGGACTGGTCAAATGATTTTTTATATTTTAATGGCAATCACCGTATTAGTTTTATTTATCGGACTTTTTTGGGGTATTGCCGGCTCGAATAACAAAGACTAATGATGGTTTTAATTCTAATCGGTTTCCTTGCACTTATTTTTGGCGCGTTGCTTGGTTTTGCATCAATAAAACTCAAAGTTGAAACCGATCCTATTGTTAATAAAATTGATGCATTATTACCACAAAGCCAATGCGGGCAATGCGGCTACCCCGGTTGTCGTCCGTATGCCGAAGCAATTGCAAATGGTGATAGTATCACCAAATGTGTCCCCGGTGGGCGACAAACTGTGATAAAAATCGCCGAACTGCTTGGCGTCGATGTACCTGCGCAAGAAGAAGTTTCCGAACAACCTGTTGATAAAGTCGCCTTTATTGATGAAAATATGTGTATCGGCTGCACAAAATGCATCCAAGCCTGCCCCGTCGACGCCATTATCGGCACGAACAAAGCCATGCATACCATCATTGCCGATATTTGCACGGGCTGCGAACTGTGCGTTGCACCTTGTCCGACAAATTGTATTTCAATGATAGAAGTAAAAAAGGATATTGATCACTGGGATTGGCAATTTAATCCGGAGCAAATCATTCCCGTCGTTAATCTTCCGCCCGAACAACAAAAGCCGCAACCGATCGGAGGCGACAATGTATGATGTAATCCGTCGTTTCAATAGCGGAAAAATCTGGGACTTCAAAGGCGGCATTTACCCGCCGGAAATGAAATCTCAATCCAACCGAACGCCCATTTATTCAAGCGCACTTGCCGAGGATTTTTATGTTCCGGTTAAACAACATGCCGGAGATGCGGGGTTATTGCTCGTAAAAGCGGGCGATTACGTATTAAAAGGCCAACCGCTCACGCAAGGCGACGGTCTGCGTATTTTACCGGTACACGCGCCGACTTCCGGTCGAATTGAAGCCATTGGACAACATGTGGCCGCTCACCCTTCCGGTTTAAGCGAGCTTTCCGTTCATATTAAAGCCGACGGTTTGGATCAATGGCGCGAACAAACCCCTATCGAAGATTATCTGACACACCCCGTAGAGCAATTAATCGAGCGTATTTATCACGCAGGAATTGCGGGTCTAGGTGGCGCCGTGTTTCCGACGGCGGCAAAAATTCACTCCGCCGAAAAGCAGGTCAAATTACTTATTATTAACGGCGCAGAATGCGAGCCTTATATCACTTGCGACGATCGTCTCATGCAGGATTATGCTGCCGAAATTATTGAAGGCATACGTATCTTGCGCTACATCCTGCGCCCCGAAAAAATCGTCATTGCCGTTGAAGATAATAAACCGCAAGCGATTGCGGCATTGACCCGGGCACTACAGGGCGCCAACGACATAGAAATTCGAATTATTCCGACCAAATATCCGTCCGGCGCTGCCAAACAGCTGATTTATCTGCTTACCGGTATGGAAGTGCCGAGCGGTCAACGCTCTTCAAGTATCGGCGTCCTCATGCACAACGTCGGTACGGTATTTGCCATCAAACGGGCCGTCATTAACGATGAACCGCTTATCGAACGGGTCGTTACCCTCACGGGCGATAAAATTCCGCAAAAAGGCAATGCCTGGGTACGTTTAGGCACACCGATTGCCCATTTATTACAACAAGTACATTATCAATATGATGCCCGTTTTCCGATTTTTGTCGGCGGACCGATGATGGGATTTATTCTGCCCGACCTTGAAGCGCCGATTACCAAAGTCAATAATTGTTTATTGGCGCCGGATCATTTTGAATACGCCGAACCCGAACCGGAGCAAGCCTGCATTCGCTGCTCCTCTTGCTCCGACGCCTGCCCGATTAATCTCATGCCGCAGCAACTTTATTGGTTTGCGCGCAGCGATGATCATCAAAAATCGGAAGAATACGCTCTAAAAGATTGTATCGAATGCGGCGTTTGCGCCTACGTTTGCCCAAGCCACATTCCGCTGATTCAATATTTCCGTCGCGAAAAAGCCAAAATTTGGGAAATCAAAAACAAGGCACAAAAAGCCGAAGAAGCCAAGCAACGCTTTGAAGCTAAACAAGCCCGTATAGCACAAGAAGAGCAGGCTCGAAAAGCGCGCTCCCAACGTGCCGCAGAAGCCCGCCGGCAAGAAATTGCCGCACAGAAAGGCGAAGATCCGGTTAAGGCCGCCCTAGAACGGCTAAAAGCCAAACAAACCACCGATAAACCAGAACAAAAATTACGAGTCGTCAACGGAGAAATATTGCCGGATAATACAGAATTAATGAATTTACGCAAAGCTCACCGTCTGGCACGCCAAAAAGAAAGCAGAAATGCCGCCGGCGTGACAGTAGAAGCACAAATGACAACCGCCGAAACTTCGTCGAATTCAACCGCACTTGATCCGAAAAAAGCCGCCGTTGCCGCCGCGATTGCGCGTGCAAAAGCCAAAAAAGCGGCAACGGAACATCATGCGGAAGCGGCGGCAGAAAAACCGGCCATCGCCGAAACTTCGTCAAATTCAACCGCGCTTGATCCGAAAAAAGCCGCCGTTGCCGCCGCGATTGCGCGTGCAAAAGCCAAAAAAGCGGCAATGGAACATCATGCGGAAGCGGCGGCAGAAAAACCGGCCACCACCGAAACTTTGTCAAATTCAACCGCACTTGATCCGAAAAAAGCCGCCGTTGCCGCCGCGATTGCACGCGCGAAAGCTAAAAAAGCGGCGCTACAGGAAAAAATTACACAGGAAAAACAGGACGACTAACAATGTTTAAAATGGTCAGCTCCCCGCATACCCATTCAGGTAAACTTACCGCCCGCATTATGATGTGGGTGATTTTAGCCATGCTTCCCGCCCTAGTCATGCAAATTCATTATTTCGGTACCGGCGTACTCATTCAAATCGCATTGGCCGTCGTCTGTGCGTTATTGCTCGAATTAACCGTCACCCTACTGCGCCGAAAACGCCCATTAAGCGATTTACGCGACTTCAGCGTTATTTTAACCGCGCTGATTTTAGCCATGGCCGTCCCCCCTTATGCCCCTTATTGGCTCATTTTAATCGGCACCGCCTGCGCCGTACTGTTAGGCAAACATATTTACGGCGGATTAGGTCAAAATTTATTCAATCCGGCGATGGTCGGTTATGTCATTTTATTAATTTCCTTTCCATTGCAAATGACGACCTGGATGCCGCCTATCGACTTATTAAACGAGCCGCCGACCTTTGCCGACGCCTGTGCATTAATTTTTTCCGGCTTTACCACCGACGGCTTTAATCTGCATCAATTAACCGCCTCCATCGACGGCGTGACTCAAGCCACCGCGCTGGACACCATAAAAACCGGCATGTCAAAATCCAATGCCGATTACACCGCACTTTTCGCCTCGCCGATTTTTACCGACGAAAGATTGGCAAACGGCTGGTGGCAGGTTAATTCGGCCTTTTTAGTCGGCGGCATCGCCCTTATTCTAAAAAAAATCATTCACTGGCAAATTCCCGTTGCTATGTTGCTCGGTTTTAGCGTTCTCGCCGGCCTGACCGAATTTCTCGGCGCCCCTCACGCATTACCGTTATTCAGCCAATTATTCAGCGGCGCCATGATGTTCGGTGCGTTTTTTATCGCCACCGACCCTGTCACCGCCTCAATTACCCCGCGTGGAAAATTAGTGTTCGGCGCTTTAGTCGGTCTGCTGGTTTACCTGATTCGCTATCACGGCAATTATCCCGACGGCGTCGCTTTTGCGATTTTATTAAGCAATATCTGCGTCCCACTTATCGATCACTACACTCGTCCGCGCGTGGCCGGTTATGCACTAAAGGAAAACTCATGAACATCGGTCGAACTTCCTCCCGTTACGGTTTCTTGCTGGCATTGGTGGCCGTCTTTTGTACCGCCTTGTCTGCCGGAATTTATCACATCACAAGTCATAAAATTCAGGCGGCGATGGAGGCGGAACAGCGCCAGCTATTGCTTGAAGTCATTCCGCAAAAATATTTCGACAATAATTTACTGACTGCCGCAACAACGCCGACGGCGCCGCAACTAAACGGCATTCATCGAATTTATTTCGCCGCCAAAGCGGGCAAACTCAGCGCCTATGCCTATGAAACCACGGCGCCGGACGGCTATTCCGGCAATATTCGCCTCCTGGTCGGCCTAACGCCGGCAGGTGAAGTATTAGGCGTGCGTGTGATTGAACATCACGAAACGCCCGGCCTCGGCGACAAAATCGAAAAACGCATTTCCGACTGGATTCTGTCATTTAATCATCAGTTTATCCGCTCCGATAATTTAAGCGATTGGGCGGTTAAAAAAGACGGCGGCAAATTCGATCAATTCTCCGGCGCCACCATCACACCGCGCGCCGTCGTCAATCAAGTTAAGCGCTCCGCCCTGCGCTTACTGGAAAATCGCGCATTATTACAATGTGGCGATTGTGATAAAAAGGAATAGACCATGACCGATTTAAGCCGAAAATCAACCGCACTTTATGCTCCCGAAATGCAAGGTCGGCAAGTAAAAGATAGCGTTCTAACAAATGACGCCGAAAAAAGTGCGGTCGACATTCAGGAAGTTTCGCCTACCGCGACACAAACGCACCGAACATCACCGCCGCCTTCTCCGTGGAAAGAAATTTTTTTGCAAGGTGTTTGGAAAAATAACGCCTCCTTAGTGCAATTGCTCGGTCTGTGTCCGCTACTCGCGGTATCCTCCACCGCCACCAACGCCCTTGGTCTCGGCCTTGCCACGATGTTCGTGCTGATCTGTACCAACACGATGATTGCCCTATTTCGAAAATATATTCCCCATGAAATTCGCATTCCGATTTACGTCATGATCATCGCCACCACCGTAACGGCCGTGCAATTATTAATGAACGCCTACACTTATACGCTCTACCAATCCCTCGGCATTTTTATTCCGCTCATCGTCACCAATTGCATCGTCATCGGTCGCGCCGAAGCCTTCGCTTCCAAACAAGGGATCTTACCCTCCGCTTGGGATGGCTTCGCCATGGGGCTCGGCATGGCGCTAAGTTTAACCTTACTGGGTGGCTTACGCGAAATCCTCGGTCAAGGCACCTTGTTCGACGGCATTGAAAATCTCTTCGGCCAATGGGCGAAAACTATGCGTCTAGAAGTTTTTCATACCGAGAGCAACTTTCTCTTGTTTATCCTACCGCCCGGCGCGTTTATCGGCTTGGCGTTGCTATTGGCGTTAAAAAATCTTATTGAACAAAAAACCGCAACAAATAAACGATGAATAAACAAAAACGCATTGAAATTTTAACCCGCCTGCAGGCGCAAAACCCGCACCCGACGACGGAACTACGATACAACAGCCCTTTTGAACTGCTGATCGCGGTCATTCTGTCAGCGCAGGCCACGGATAAAGGCGTCAATAAAGCCACCGAAAAATTATTCGCCGTCGCCGATACACCCGAAGCCATTTTAGCCCTCGGCATCGATGGCCTCAAAAGTTACATTAAAACCATCGGCCTGTATAACGCCAAAGCGGAAAATATTCTCAAAACCTGCCACGATTTAGTCGAAAAGCACCACAGCCGAGTGCCGGAAGATCGCGCTGCTCTGGAAGCCCTTGCCGGCGTAGGCAGAAAAACCGCCAATGTGGTTTTAAACACCGCCTTCGGCCACCCGACGATTGCGGTCGATACCCATATTTTCCGCGTCTGCAACCGAACCGGTTTCGCCCCAGGCAAAGACGTCCTTAAAGTGGAAGAAAAACTCAACAAAGTCGTCCCCGCCGAATTTAAAGTCGATGTACACCACTGGCTAATTTTACACGGCCGCTACACCTGCATCGCCCGCAAACCTCGCTGCGGATCCTGCATCATTGAAGATCTTTGCGAATATAAAGATAAAACGGAATAGGGAAATAAAAATGGATGATGAGATCCCTCCCCAAAAACTGCTGTAATCCCAAAAGATAGATTGAAGAATCTGTAAAGTTCTATTGTATAAGTGTTACCCATAAAAACCTGCACCCAATTGTTGGCTGTTGAGTCCAACTTTTGAAGTGCAGATCAATTTGACCGCACTTTTGCCTTTTATCGCTTAAATAAATTTATTCGGCTATTTTTTACGCTGGTCGTCAAATTCGACATCTTTCGGCATGACAAATTTGAAGGTGTCCTCAGTGACGCCTTGATTCGTCACATGACGTAAAACATAAAGATTGGTTTGCCCGTCTTTTTCTGTGGTGCTGAAATTTTTTAAGACGCCTTGTGCATCAACGCGAATATCAAATTGTTTAATATTGCTGCCCGCCGCTTTCGGTTTTAACGTGAAGGTATCCACTTGTTGTTCAACGCTGTATTGCCGCCAGTGTTCCGGATTATTACCGGTCAACAAAACGAAGGGCGTATTACTTACGGCATCGACAACCCATTGCGCGGTCACCTGTTGCACAAAAGGATCGTAAAACCAAAGGGTTTTACCGTCGGAAATAATTTGGGTTTCCTGCGGCGAGATATTATCCATGCGAAATAAATTCGGCCGTTTGATTTGAATTTTTCCACTGCCCTGCTGAACGTTCTTTCCCCCCGGTCCCGTTACCGTTTGATTGAAATCCGCACTCAACATATTGACTTTGTTTAAACGTTGTTGAAGCTCTGCCGTCGCATCCGCCAAAGCCGGTAAGCTAAAAATGGCAGCGCTTAAAAGTGCGGTCATTTTTATCCATGTTTTGCTCATTTTTCTTTCCATGTTATTTCCCTCTATTGATTTTTTAATCTTACCGATTTTCTTTTGAACTCAAGTCATATTAATTTCTGATTAAAATTTCCCGCTTGCCATTTTGTAACGGCGAAACGATACCCTGCTCTTCCATTTGATCCATAATGCGTGCCGCACGATTAAATCCAACGCTGAATTTACGTTGAATGGCAGAAGCCGATGTGGTTCCGGTGTTCAAGACGAATTCCAAGACTTCATCAAACAACGGGTCCAGATCGCCGCCGGAAGATTCTCGTTCTGCATTTTCTTCATCAGTATTATCTAAAATACCATCAATATAATCCGGTTTGCCGCGTGCGCGCCAGTTATCGGCGACTCGAGCCACTTCGTCATCGCTCATAAAAGCGCCATGTACGCGAATCAAATCCGCCGCCCCTTGTCCGGAATAAAGCATATCGCCGCGGCCTAACAAGGCTTCGGCACCCGATTGATCCAAAATCGTGCGCGAGTCAATTTTACTGGTGACGGTAAAAGCGATTCGACTTGGGATGTTAGCTTTAATTAGGCCGGTGATGACATCCACCGAAGGACGCTGGGTGGCTAAAATTAAATGGATACCGATTGCCCGCGCTTTTTGTGCCAAACGTGCGATCAATTCTTCAATTTGTTTTCCCGCCACCATCATTAAGTCGGCAAATTCATCCACCACAACGACAATATAGCTTAATTTTTTCAATGACGGCCGCAGGTTATCCATTGTGTCACCGGGACGCCAAAGCGGATCCGGAATCGGCATATTGAGTGCTTCATATTCGGTGATTTTTTCGTTATAGCCTTCGATATTCCGCACGCGTAAAGCCGACAGTAATTGATAACGACGTTCCATTTCGTCCACGCACCAACGCAACGCATTGGCGGCTTTTTTCATATCGGTAACCACCGGGGTTAATAAATGCGGAATATTATCGTAAATGGACAATTCCACGACTTTCGGATCAATCATAATAAATTTAACGTCCTCAGGCTGCACACGGAACAATAAACTTAAAATCATCGTATTAACACCGACGGATTTTCCGGAACCGGTTGAACCGGCGACTAATAAATGCGGCATTTTAGCCAAATCGACAACCACCGGCTTGCCGCTGATATCCTTTCCTAACGCCATAGAAAGCGGTGAAGCGGATTGCTTAAATTCGTTACTATCCAACACATCACGGAGAGGAACCATTTGGCGGTGTGTATTCGGTGTTTCGATGCCGATATAAGGCTTGCCCGGAATCACCTCCGCCACGCGAATTGCGCGAAACATTAAAGCGCGAGCCAAATCGCTGTCGATATTCGTTACTTTTGACGCTTTTACGCCGGGTTGCAGCTCCAGTTCGTAGCGTGTGACAACCGGCCCGACCAACACATTTTTAACGGCGGCATTGATATGAAAATTACGCAGTTGTTGTTCGATTCGTTGTGAGGTTTCAATAATTTCTTCTTGCGTAATTTCCTGCGTTTGCGGCGGATAGCGTTTCAACAAATCCAAACTTGGTAACGGCGTGGTCGGTTTTTCCGCCTTTTCGGTAGAAAGCTGAAATGCCGGATGTATTAATGTGTTGTCGTAAGGCGCCGTGTTCGTCGGTTCGGTTGCTTTATCCGTTACTTTATCCGTTGCTCTATTCGCTTCTTTTATATTTGGCGCATCATTTTCCGAATCGGCTAAAATGATTTTTAACGCCTCTTCCGCCTCTGTCGCTTTCGCGCGTTTTTCCATATCGGCCAAGCGTTGTTGCTCGCGAGCGGCAAATTGCTCGGCCAAGTCGGCTTCGTTTTCGGCATATAACGGAACCGTCTCTTTATGATTGACGATAACGTCATTGGCTAACTCTCTTGCCAAAGAGACATTTGGTATCACCGACTTGAATTCATTACGCGAATCCGAAACAAGCTCAAAATCGACCGCACTTTCTTGCGGGCGTTCTTGGTCTTGTTTGGTATTCGGCAGGTTTGACGACATTTCCGCCGAAACAGGCATTGATTCTGAAATAAGAGAAGGCGTGGCGATGACAACTTTCGGCAGCGTTTCCATTTCCGCGCTTTGTGAATGATCAAAAGGCGTCAATCGTCCGGCGGAATCAATGGATTCCCCCTGATTTTCCGCATTCAGTCCGCTAATATGAATGAGATGGGACGGTGGCACCGCGCCGTTGAAAGCGCCGCTTGATTCGATGGACATTTCACCGACCGAATCTTCATTTGCAGAATGCCCATTTGTAGAATCCATCTCGGCTACCGTCGTCGTCCGTTCCATTTCAGCCAACGGAAGAATCACAATTCGCTCTAATTCATCAAGCTGATATTGCGGTTCGGTGACGTTCTCTTGCGTCGTATTTTTCATCGCGACCCAGCGATAAAACCGAATCAGTAAATCAATCAACGCAAAGCCGGCACAAAGAATAAAACCAAGAATAACCAATCCGCCGCCCAAAGCAATACAGCCCCACTTGCCTAACATGGGATATACCCAAATCATTAAATTACCGCCGATCACGCCTCCCGGATAATAATTCATATTAGACAAAAACAATGTCGCCGCCATAGATAATCCGACAAAGAGCAAAACAAATCCGACAAGACGTAAAAGGATTCGCCACGGAGTTAGCGTGCAGAGGGCTTTTGTACATAATAAATAGAGCGGCACAAAGAAAATAATAAACGGCAGTAAGTTTCCTGCATCGCCCCATAAAACAAAAAATAAATCAATCAACCATGCGCCAAAACGGCCGGCTTTATTAATTGTCTCAGTTTCAAAGCCGGAGGTCGACCAGGCGTTATCCAACGGCGTATAGCTCGACCAAGCCAAAATTAAATAAAGTCCGAATAGGGCGGTCAGCGTTAATAAAAAACGTGCCAAATATTGCTTTGGAGTTAAGTGTTCCGTAATTCTTTTCATCGTATTATTTGAGTAATAAATAATTGGTTTGTTTGACTTCTTCCATCACAACATACGTCCTTGTGTCATTCACGCCGGGCAAACGTAATAAGGTCGTTCCGAGCAACTTGCGGTAAGCGGCCATATCGGCAACGCGAGTTTTTAATAAATAATCAAAATCGCCGGAAACCAAATGGCACTCCTGAATTTCATCCAATGCTTGAACGGCCGCATTAAATGCTTCAAAAACATCCGGTTTGCCGCGCACCAATGTAATTTCAACAATGACCAGTAACGGCGAATTCAATAATTCAGGATTAAGTAAAGCGCGATAGCCCATAATGATCCCTTGTTTTTCAAGGCGCTTAACCCGCTCCAAACAAGGCGTCGGCGAAAGCCCGACCTTTTTCGACAAATCAATATTTGAAATTTTTCCATTATGTTGCAATTCATTGAGGATTTTAAGATCAATATTATCAAGCGGTTTAGCGGATTTCTTTTCCATTATGATGTCCATCAATTGTTTAATTTTACGGGGTATTATCGCATTTTCCTGTGACAATTTTTTATTAAAAATTCTCCAAAACGGCCAACGCATCCGATAATTTTTTAACCGTGAAAACCTGCATATTTTCGACCGCACTTTTCGGTTTATTGGCAAAAGGCACGATAGCGCGTCTAAAGCCATGTTTTGCCGCTTCGCTGATACGCTCCTGACCGCTTGGCACCGGCCGGATTTCCCCCGCTAGCCCCACTTCGCCGAAAACTACCAAATCCTGCGGTAACGGGCGATTTCTAAAGCTGGAAATCAAGGCCAGCAATAAAGCCAAATCCGCCCCCGTCTCGGCCACTTTAACCCCACCGACGACATTAACAAAAACATCCTGATCGGACATTTGCAATCCGCCGTGACGGTGTAATACAGCTAATAACAAAGCTAAGCGGTTTTGTTCCAATCCGACGGCGACCCGACGTGGATTCGCCAACATAGAATGATCAACCAACGCTTGAATTTCAACCAGTAGCGGACGCGTCCCTTCCCATAACACCATGACCGAGCTGCCCGGCGTTTGCTCCTCACCGCGACTTAAAAAAATCGCGGAAGGGTTTTTCACTTCGCGCAATCCTTGCTCGGTCATACCGAACACGCCCAATTCATTAACGGCGCCAAAGCGATTTTTATGGCTGCGCAAAGTACGAAAACGCGAATCGGCTTCGCCTTCCAGCAATAATGAACAATCTATCGCATGCTCCAGTACTTTCGGACCGGCCAACGTGCCGTCTTTGGTAACATGGCCGACCATAATAATCGCCACCTGCCGCGTTTTCGCATAACGGGTCAAAAACGCCGCACATTCACGCACTTGCGCCACACTACCGGGCGACGACTGAATGTCGGACAAATGCATAACTTGAATAGAATCCACCACAATAATTTGTGGCTTTAGTTGATCGGCCAGATTGCAAATTTGCTCCACTGAGGTTTCCGATAGCATTTGTAATCGATCGGGCGGCAATCCGAGACGATTTGCCCGCATGGCGACCTGCTGCAACGATTCTTCGCCGGTGACATAAAGTGCGGTCATATTTTTCGCTAATCCGCACATGACTTGTAACAGCAGCGTACTTTTCCCCGCGCCGGGATGGCCGCCGATGAGAATCGCACTGCCCGGCACGATTCCGCCGCCCAGCACGCGATCCAATTCATGAAAGCCGCTGCTAAAACGTGGTGTTTCCTGTAAACTGATTTCCGACAGGGGTTGAATTTTTGCTCGCGTTTCGCCGGCATAGCCGCTGAAACGCTCGTTTTTAGAATTTGTTGCGGAAACCAACCTCACTTCACTAATCGTGTTCCAGGCCTTACAGGCAGAACATTGCCCCTGCCAGCGGGAAAATTCCGCCCCGCAATCATTACAAACATAAGCGATTTTCGGCGCTTTTGCCATGAATCAAATCCTCTATTTTATCAATGTTAAACGCATCAAATTGATCATCCGCATCATATAATCGCGATGGGTTAACAACGCACGTAATTTTTCTATCGTTTGAACATTATCTCTGCTTTCGCTGTGAAAACGGATCAGCGCCTTAATTTCTTCCTGTAGCGCCCGATGGCTTGCCGCGAGACTCGGTAAAATCGTTTGGGCGGCCAATTCATTCTCAACCTGATTAACCGACATCAAGCCGTTTTCCCATAATTCGATATTTTCCACATAATAATGATACAGATTAAAAAATGCGCCGACCCGTTCAACGGTTTGCACGAAGTTTGACGCCAAAAGTGCGGTCGGTTTCGACAACGTTTCTTCGATTAATTGCTGCTCTATTTTCAATAAACAGGCTGATTTTTCTCGAAAATCGACCGTACTTTGCCGATTTTCCGCGTTTTCCGTCGCTAAAAAACGGCGCCAAATCGTCGGCCAATCAAACGCCGAGCCCGCTTTATCGCCCTCGCTTAATCGATACCCCCGCAGGGCCTTACTCACCCCGCTAAAATAAATATCCCATTCAAAAGGCAGATCGGCAACAAATCGGAAAAGTTCATCAAGCGAACCCGTTTTAAGCTCAAATTCAATTTCGCAAATCGGTTGCGTTTTGTTATTTGAAATAATTTTGCCCTGATCAAACGCCGCTTCAATTTGTGCCCGCTCAAATTGTATCCGCCACAAAGTGCGGTCAAAATCGGTGGAAAAAATCGGGACGAGAGGCGCCTGCGGTAAGTCGCGAAACGGATAAAGCGCATTTAATCGCTCGGTCGTCGGCGATTCGTTTTCCGCTAAGGGTAGATCATATTCAGGGCGAAGATGTAAACCGCCCCGCACATCACCATTGGTTTTTAGCGTTAAGGTTCTCCGATTATTTTCGCAACGAACGCGTAACCCCATTTTTTGTTGCGCTAAAAAATTATCGGGATAATCGTAATATGTATTTTTTAAAAAAACGGTTTTATTTTCTAATAGCTTGAATTGATTAAGATATTGCTGTAATAACGGAAGGGCCTGCGGCGTCACGGCAAGCTTTAATTCAATTTCGGTATTCATGCGATTTTCCTTTAGCCTAACTGTTTAAATATACATGAGTTATCCGTCAAATCAAGATCTTTTTCGTGTATTTTCATTACAAATCAGGTATCATGCACGCCACTTTTTTCTTTCGGGAGCGCTTATTTTATGGCAATGAACAATATTATTGGATTATTTGCCCATTCTCCGTTAAAACCTTTACAAAAACATTCGGTTAAAGTAACGGAATGTTGCGATTTATTAATTCCCTTTTTTGAAGCTACGGCGGCAAAAAACTGGGAAAGTGCAGAGCAATATCGCTTAAAAATCGTTCAATGCGAGCGCGAAGCGGATATGTTAAAACGTGAAATTCGTTTGAAATTACCGCGCGGTTTATTTTTACCCATCGATCGCACGGATTTGCTCGAATTGGTGACGCAACAGGATAAACTGGCGAATTATGCTAAAGATATTGCCGGCCGAGTAATTGGGCGCCAGTTAGGTATTCCGGAGCAAATGCAGGCCGATTTTATTTGCTATTTGAAGCGAAGTTTGGATGCGATTCATCAAGCGCATCGCGTAATTGATGAAGTCGACGGATTATTGGAAACCGGCTTTAAAGGTCGAGAATTAAAATTAGCGAACAATATGATTAATGAACTTGATGCCATTGAAGACGATACCGATCAGATGCAAATTCAATTGCGTAAAATGTTGCTGGGCATTGAAAGTCATTATAATCCTATTGATGTGATGTTCCTCTACAAAATCCTAGAATGGGTCGGCGTCCTTGCCGATCAGGCGCAACGTGTCGGCTCACGTATTGAATTGATGTTAGCCCGTTCATAATCACCACATAGGAAAAATGATGGAAATTATTAATCAATACGGTTCATGGTTGGTGCTGATCACTGCCGCATTCGGCTTTTTTATGGCATTCGGTATCGGCGCCAATGACGTTTCAAACTCCATGGGAACCTCGGTCGGTTCGGGCACCATTACCGCCAAGCAAGCGATTATTATCGCCTTAATTTTTGAATCAGCCGGCGCTTATTTAGCCGGCGGCGAAGTGACCGAAACCATCAAAAGCGGCGTTATCGATCCGACTAAATTTACCGAAATGCCCGATATTCTTGCGCTCGGCATGCTCGCTTCCCTCTTTGCTTCGGGCGCATGGCTGTTTATTGCAACCAAAATGGGCTGGCCTGTTTCCGGAACCCATACGATTATCGGGGCGCTGATCGGTTTTGCCTGTATCACCATCGGCCCCGGTTCGGTCGATTGGTCTGAAATCGGGCGTATTGTCGGAAGTTGGTTTGTCACGCCGGTTATTGCGGGCATTCTGGCTTACGCCATTTTCGCCAGTATCCAGAAGTTAATTTTCGATACCGACGCGCCGTTAAAAAACGCGCAGAAATACGGCCCTTATTATATGGGCGTCACGGCGTTTGTTCTCTCTATCGTCACGATGACAAAAGGACTGGTGCATGTCGGTTTGCGTTTAGAAACCCATGAAACGTTTATTATTTCCCTCTTAATCAGCGTTGTCGGCATTCTTTATTTTCATTTTTATTTCCGCAGCGCACAATTTGTTAATCAGGCGACTAAAGGCGCCTTTGGTGCGGTCGAAAAAGTATTCAGCATTTTAATGCTATTAACCGCTTGCGCAATGGCTTTTGCGCACGGTTCAAACGATGTTGCCAATGCTATCGGCCCGCTTTCGGCGGTGGTCTCCATTGTGGAAAATCAAGGGCAAATCGTTTCTCACAGTCCGCTAGCCTGGTGGATTTTGCCGCTTGGCGCCTTAGGCATTGCGCTCGGTCTCATTATCATGGGACAAAAAGTGATGGCAACCGTTGGTTCAGGCATTACCGATTTAACGCCAAGCCGTGGTTTTGCGGCTCAATTTTCCACCGCAATGACGGTTGTCGTCGCCTCCGGAACCGGATTACCGATTTCCACGACACAAACGCTAGTCGGCGCCATCCTCGGTATCGGTTTTGCACGCGGTATCGCCGCCTTAAACTTAACCGTTATTCGCAATATTATCAGTTCATGGATTGTGACATTACCGGCCGGCGGTTTCTTTGCCGTGGTGATTTTTTATTTACTACGTGCGATTTTTCATTAACAAATAAAAGTGCGGTTAAAAACGACCGCACTTTCTTATTTTTAAGGAAGGAATATGTTAAAGCGCAATAAAATTTTACTTTCCTGCTTATTACTGGGAACGGGAATTTCCGCCTATGCAGAAACCCTCTATGTTACCGAAAACTTAACGACCTATTTACGACGGGGCGCGGGGGAGCAATTTCGTCTTGCCGGTACGATCCAGGCCGGCGAAGCCGTGACAGCCTTAGAACAACAGGGTAAATATACGCTAATTCGCGATACGAAAAACCGTGAAGCGTGGATTTTAACCAATGAGTTAACCCGTGTACCAAGCAGTAAAGAAGAAAATCCGAAGCTCAAAGCGCAAGTACAAGAACTCACGTTAAAGCTGCGTCGTTTAGATGCCGATTGGCAACAACGTACGGCAGAAATGCAACGACGTACAAAACAGGCGGAACAACAAAGCAGCGGGCTGCTTGAGCAAAATTCGCAATTAAAACGCGAATTGGAAATCATCAAAAACCAAAATCGCGATTTAGAAGCAGTTTTAGACGCCGGCAAACGCGAAATTGCCATTCAGTGGTTCATTTACGGAGGAATGGTTTTGGGAATCGGTTTACTCCTCGGATTGTTTACACCGTATATGATTCCGAAACGCAAACGCCACGACGCTTGGCATTAATTCTGTATGAATTTATTTCAGCATTAAGATTATATGGAAATTTATCTTGTCGGTGGTGCCGTTCGTGATGGGCTGCTCAATCTTCCGATTAAAGATCGCGATTGGGTTGTTGTGGGCGCAACCCCCGATATATTATTAAGCCAAGGTTATCGACAGGTCGGCAAAGATTTTCCTGTCTTTCTCCATCCGACAACAAAAGAAGAATACGCCCTTGCCCGAACGGAGCGAAAATCGGGCCGAGGTTATACCGGATTTATTTGTGATTTCTCGGCGTCGATCACCCTTGAGCAAGACCTTGCCCGCCGCGATTTAACCATCAATGCTATTGCGCAGGATCTGGACGGTCGCTTTATTGACCCCTTCCATGGCAGAGCGGATTTAGCACAGCGCCTATTGCGTCATGTTTCTCCCGCCTTTATTGAAGATCCGCTGCGTGTATTACGTGTTGCGCGTTTTGCCGCCAGATTTTATCAGTTCGGTTTTACCATTGCGGAGGAAACGCTGACATTAATGACCGCACTTAGTCGACAGGGCGAGCTTGAACGGCTGACGCCGGAGCGGGTTTGGATGGAAACGGAAAAGGCACTGGATGAAAAAAATCCTGAAATCTATTTTCAAACCTTACGTCAAGTGGGTGCATTGAGCGTGCTCTTTCCCGAATTGGCCGTGTTAGACGGCATACCAAATCCCCCGCAATATCACCCGGAAATCGACAGTTTTCGCCATACCATGCTTGTGCTGCAACAGGCCGTTCAATTAACCGAAAACACCCCCAAATATAAAAGTGCGGTTCGTTTTGCCGCCATTTGTCACGATTTAGGCAAAGCCCTAACCGATCCGACACAGTGGCCTCATCATTATGGTCATGAGCAATTGGGCTTAACGCCTGTTCGCGCCTTGTGTCAACGCCTCAAGATCCCCCATTACATTAGCGACCTTGCGCTATTTGGCTGCCAATATCATACGCATATCCACAAAGCCTTTGAACTTAAAGCGGCGACTTTACTGAAATTGTTCAACGTCTTTGACGTTTGGCGCAAACCGGAACGCTTCGAGGCCTTTTTGCTTATTTGCTATGCCGATGCGCGTGGGCGATTGGGTTATGAACAAACCGCTTATCCGCAAATCGAGTACATTCACCGCCTATTGAAAGCTGCGCAAAAAGTAGATGTTCAACAAATCATTGCCGACGGTTTTGAAAAGCAGGAAATCCGCAATGAACTTAATCGACAACGCCTTATAGCAATCAAGCGACAACAATCGCCGGCACGCAATGCGCTAAACAAACAGATAACGCAATAGGTGCTTTACTCAAGAGAGGTTAATATTTAAAATACCGCGCATTAGTCTTTAATTCCGTAACGCTCAATGAAACGACTTAAAAAACTTTTTCCGCTTCTGATGGCGCTCGTCTTAAACGCCTGTACATGGGATATGGAACGTCCGACCAATGTACAATACATTGAAAAAAACGACCGCACTTGGCAACAACATTTGCAAAAAATCGGCCAAATTACTGCTTATCAAACTAAAGGTCAGATCGGCTATATCAGCCCGCAAGAACGTTTTTCAAGCCGCTTTGAATGGCATTATCACACACCGCAGGATTACACCTTAAAATTATATTCGCTCCTCAGCAAATCATCCTTGTCACTACGGATGCATCCGTCGGGTATCACCGTTACGGACAATCTTGGTCGGCAACAATCCGCCACAGACGCCAAATCGCTCTTACAAGAGATAATCGGAATGGACGTTCCGCTCGAACAACTGACGCATTGGCTGAAAGGCGAGCCGACGGCGGCCGATTACCACGTGGGAGTAAATCATCTATTAGCCGCTTTCAGCTATCCGTTAAACGGCACAATCTGGACGGCGGATTATTTAACCTATCATGATAATGCTATGCCGGAAACGATTTTGCTAAAAAATAAAACCACAACGCAAACCTTAAAAATTCGTATTGACGCATGGCAATTCTAATGGAAACTTTTCGATTTTCGATCGCACTTTCACAGCACGACGCCTTGCAATCAGGGCGTTTTCCCTGTCCCGCCAAACTGAATTTATTTCTTTATATCAACGGCCGCCTAAACAACGGTTATCATGAATTGCAAACATTGTTTCAATTTCTTGATTTTGGCGATTGGTTGACCGTTCATCCTCGAACGGATGACAAAATTTGCCTAACGCCGGAAATCGCACAAGTAAAAACGGAAGATAATTTAATTTATCGCGCCGCAAAATTGCTGCAACAAAAAACCAAATGCAGATTAGGTGCCGATATTCGTTTGGATAAAATTTTACCGATGGGCGGAGGCCTTGGCGGCGGTTCTTCTAATGCCGCAACAACGTTATTGGTACTTAACGCCTTGTGGCAAACCGGTTTAAGCCTTTCGGAGCTTTCCACCATAGGCTTACAATTAGGTGCTGATGTGCCTGTTTTTATTCATGGCCATGCTGCCTTTGCCGAAGGCGTCGGTGAAAAAATGACGCCATGTGAGCCACAAGAAAAATGGTATTTAGTGCTCAAACCGAGTGTTTCTATTTCTACGGCAGCCATATTCGGCCACCCGGATTTAATCCGAAATACGCCTAAAAAAATGCTTGATCAATTGTTAAACGAAAAGTATACCAACGATTGTGAAAAAGTTGTCAAAAATCAATATCCGGACGTTGAAAAAGCCCTGCGCTGGTTGTTACAATACGCACCGGCGCGATTAACCGGAACGGGAGCCTGTGTCTTTGCCGAATTTGATGATGAAAATTCCGCCAAAGCCCTTCTTCGACGAAAACCCGACGCCTATTTTGGGTTTGTTGCCAAGGGATTAAACTTCTCTCCGTTACATCAGATGCTAAAAAATTCTTCAATTTCTCATTTACAATTTAATACCTGAGGTTAAATTTAATATGCTTGACATCAAACTCTTCGCGGGTAATGCAACACCGGAGCTTGCAAAACGGATTTCCGAACGCCTGTATATTTCTCTTGGTGATGCAACCGTCGGTCGCTTTAGTGACGGCGAAGTCCAAGTTCAAATTAACGAAAACGTGCGCGGCTGCGATGTTTTTATCATTCAATCCACTTGTGCGCCGACAAATGATAACCTTATGGAATTAATCGTTATGGTTGATGCGTTGCGTCGCGCTTCTGCTGGTCGTATTACCGCCGTTATTCCTTATTTCGGTTATGCGCGTCAAGATCGTCGCTTGCGTTCTGCTCGCGTGCCGATTACGGCTAAGGTGGTTGCCGATTTGCTTTCTACTGTTGGAATCGATCGCGTGTTAACCTGCGATTTACACGCCGAACAAATCCAAGGCTTCTTTGATGTTCCGGTAGATAATGTATTCGGTTCGCCTGTGCTCCTTAACGATATTTTACAGAAAACCGATTTGGACAATCCGATTGTGGTTTCTCCGGATATCGGCGGAGTTGTTCGCGCCCGTGCCGTAGCAAAACTTCTTAACGATACGGATATGGCGATTATTGATAAACGTCGTCCGCGTGCTAATGTTGCGCAGGTTATGCATATTATCGGTGATGTCTCGGAACGTGATTGTATTCTGGTCGATGATATGATCGATACAGGAGGCACGCTTTGTAAGGCGGCCGAAGCGCTTAAAGAACGCGGAGCAAAACGCGTGTTTGCCTATGCTACTCACGCCGTATTTTCCGGTGCGGCAGCAAAAAATATCGCCAGTGATGCGTTAGATGAAATTGTTGTTACCGATACTATTCCACTTACGCCAGAAATCAAAGCATTAGGTAAGGTTCGCGTGCTAACCCTTTCAGCCATGCTGGCCGAAGCCATTCGTCGAATTAGCAACGAAGAATCGATATCGGCGATGTTTAATCAACAATAAAAATTAAAGAGCGGTCAAATTTGGCTTTATTTCAGGCTGCTCTTTTTTAACGTGTTATGTTATAATCCGCCCAAAATAAACTTATAAGAAGAAAAACTATGTATAAAATCACTGTTGTCGGTACCGGATATGTTGGCTTAGCCAATGCGGTTCTATTAGCTCAAAACAATCAGGTTACAGCCTTAGATATTTCCGCTGAAAAAATTGAGATGCTCAATAAACGCATTTCTCCTATTCAAGATGCCGAAATTCAAGAATACTTATCTCATAAAGAACTTCACTTTAAAGCCACATTGGACAAACAGGCGGCGTATAAAGAGGCCGATTATATTATTATCGCGACGCCGACAGACTATAACGAAGAAAAAGACTGGTTTGATTGCAGTTCGATTGAAAACGTTATTGCCGATATTCTACCTATTAATCCTAATGCATTAATTGTGATTAAATCGACGATTCCTGTCGGTTTAGTCAATCGCTTGCGCGCCCAATTTCATACCGATAATATTATTTTTAGTCCGGAATTTTTACGCGAAGGCTTAGCATTAAAAGATAGTCTCTATCCAAGCCGAATTATTGTAGGGGAAAAATCTGAGCGTGCCTTAATTTTTGCGAATTTGTTAAAACAAGGTGCAATTAAGCAGGATATTCCTCTTATTTGCATGAATCCGACCGAGGCTGAGGCGGTAAAGTTATTCGCTAATAGTTACCTGGCTATGCGTGTCGCATTTTTCAACGAATTAGACAGCTACTGCGAAGCCCATCGTTTAAATTCGGCTGATGTTATTAATGGTATTAGTTTTGACCCACGTATCGGCACCCACTATCATAATCCAAGCTTCGGATATGGCGGATATTGTCTGCCTAAAGACACAAAACAGCTGAAATCAAATTTTAAAGAAGTTAAAAATAACTTAATCTCCGCTATTGTTGAATCAAACGAAACCCGTAAAGATTTTATCGCTGAACGCATTGTCGCGCGTAATCCAAAAACCGTAGGGGTCTATCGCCTTATTATGAAAAGTGGCAGCGATAACTTTAGAAGTGCGGCCATATTTGACATCATTATGCGTTTAAAAGCAAAAAATATTAATATCATCGTCTATGAACCGACCCTGAAAACAGAAATTGAAGGCTGTCAAACTATTGCAGATCTTGAACAATTTAAACGCCAATCGGATCTTATTATTGCCAATCGTATTGAGAACGAGCTTTCCGACTGTTTAAGTAAAGTCTACACCAGAGATATTTTTAAAGGGGACGTCTAATGAAAAAAGTTTTAGTCATTGGCGGTGCCGGTTTTGTCGGCAGCAATTTATGCGAACGATTAGTTTCCCTAAAAGAGTATGAAGTCTATTCTCTGGATAATTACTTTACGGGCTCGGAACAAAATCACGTTCCGGGAGTTACTTATATTCGAGGTAACAGTGCACAAATTTCAGAATTAATCACGTTTAATCCCGATATTATTTTCCATTTAGGCGAATATTCTCGTGTCGAGCAATCTTTTGATGATTTAGAGAAAGTCTTTGAATTTAATACAATAGGAACTTTTGCCGTTCTCAATTTCGTCCGTAAAACCGGTGCAAAATTGCTATATGCCGGAAGCAGTACCAAATTTGGTGATCAAGGCGCTGGGGCGAATGCAAGCCCTTATGCATGGAGCAAATCAAGCAATACTCAACTAGTTAAAAATTTTGCTCAATGGTATGGTATCAATTATGCCATTACTTATTTTTATAATGTTTACGGCAAACGTGAGATTCGTCATGGTAAATATGCCACTTTAATTGCCTTATTCGCCGAAAAAATGAAAAATCACGAGCCGTTAACGGTTGTTTCGCCGGGTTCCCAACAGCGAAACTTTACCCATATTGATGACACGGTAGATGCGCTTATTTTAATCGCCGAAAAAGGGCAAGGCGATGAATACGGTATCGGTAATCCTCAGGCTTACACTGTCCTAGAAATCGCCCAAATGTTCGGCGGCGAAATTCAAATGCTCCCTGCCAGACAAGGTAACCGAATGATCGCAGAAGTAAAAAGTGAAAAAACCCGATCTTTAGGCTGGGAACCTAAACGCAATATTAAAGATTATATTGAGTATTTAAAAAAACATAACTGGTTAACTTAGTTCCTTTCTTTTAATTAATGGAGTTTGTATGAGTGAAGAAACTGCATTGCGTGCTTTACTTTCCGTTCAATTTCTACATGGTAAAGTATTGTCTATTAATAATATCAATTGCTTTCAAACCCGAGGGGAATCTACAGCTAAAATGATATTGGATGCAGTAAATCTTTTTCCTGCTACAGAAGGAATCAAAGATCAGCATATATATGTTCATACATCAGATCACCCCCGTGAAGATATTGGACCTCATGGCGAGCTACTACCTAATCATTTTTACTATAGTTGCGATAAACCTGAAGACTTAAACCATGTTTTTCCTGATTTTGCTTTTGATGCTTGGCCACAGGTCGGTATTGCTTCTTACATGGACACAGTAACTCAAATTCTAGCGAATGCTCAAAAACCTTATACTTCTAATAAATTATTTTGGATTGGCGCTATAACACATAGTTCAAGAATTAATTTCCTTAATATTGCACAAACCCGCCCTGATCTCATTGAAGCAATCTATACTAATGTCGATAGACACTTTATTGAAGATGCTCCTCCTGTCAGATATGTATCTCTTCCTGAACATACAAACTATAAATATTTAATCGACATAGAAGGCGTGGGTTGGAGTGCCAGATTAAAATATTTGTTATTTACTCATCGTGTCTTATTTATTCAAGAAAGAAGATGGAAACAATATTATTTATATGAGTTGGAACCTTATAAACATTTTATTCCCGTAAGAAATGATCTCGCAGACCTAATTCAACAAATTGAATTAGTAGAAAAAGAAGGAGAAAATTTTTATAAGTATATTGTGAATAATGCATTAAATTATGCAGTAAATAATCTTCAGTATATTCATGCGATTAAAAGAATAAGACAATTGATTAGCAATCAATCAATCAATCAATGAAACATTTAACAAAACTAACCGCACTTTGTAAACTTAAACTAATAAAAGCCTATAAAATATTAAGATACTTCCAGTTGCTACTGAGCATTTAATTTAAAATTAAAAATTGACAAAGAAATATAATATGTATCAAAAATATATCAGCACACACCATATTGTTTATGCAAACTATGTGATTACTCATAAAGCGTATAATTTTATTGACATAAATGGGTATATACCTATTCAGGTTGGTAAGCAAAATTCTAAAAAAAAATTAGATCTGATTGGAGATGATACGGGAGAAAATATTTCTTCCCTAAATCCTTATTTTTGCGAACTAACCGGCCTTTTTTGGGCGTGGAAAAATGGCGATGCCGATATTATCGGCCTTTCACATTATAGAAGATATTTTATTGAATCAAACGACCACAATGAGTGGCAAATTCTTTCGCCACAAACAGTGATAAGCTCATTTAATCAACATCCTAATCAGATAATATTATCTGTGCCACAAGGGGAACAAGGGATTTCAATTAAAGAAAAATATGCACAAGCCCATTATTCTTCAGATTGGGAAAAAACAAGACAAATTATTCAAAAATTATCCCCTGATTATATTCCTTCATTTGAAGCAATTGAAAATAGTATAATGATTTCTTATTTTCATATGCTCATTGCCCATAAAAGTATTATTAATAAATACTGTGAATGGCTATTCCCCATTTTATTTGAATTAAACCATAGCTTAGATTTTTCAAAACGTGATCCATATCAAAAAAGAGCTATCGCCTTTATTGCTGAACGTCTGATAAATGTATTTGTACATAAACACCGACAGATTTTAGATGTCAATTACCATTACGTTTACAATATTGAAAAAGAGCAGATTAATATCTAGAATTCTAAATCAAATTAATACCTGATATAATAACACTATTTCTCATAATTATTAAGGAATTTCTATGTATCTCGTTGTCGGTGCCGGTTTATCCGGCAGTATAATGGCAGAAAGAATTGCCAATGTTTTAAAACGTCCTGTTCTTGTTATTGATAAACGTGAACATATCGGCGGAAATATCTACGATTATATCGATGAAAATGGTGTTGTTGTACATAAATATGGACCGCATGCTTTTCACACTAACAATGAATGCGTTTGGAAATATCTCTCCGACTTTACGCAATGGACTCCTTATTTCCATCAGGTAGAAGCATTTATCGACGGTCAAGCCGTCCCTGTTCCCTTTAATTTTAATACCATTGAAGCGCTATTTCCGGCCAACTATGCGCAGGATTTAATAAAAGAATTAATTCATCACTTTGGATTAAATAAGAAAATAACGATTTTAGATCTTTTAAAAGAAGAAAAATTTAAATATTTTGCCGAATATGTCTATCAAAAAGTATTTTTAGGCTATACCGTGAAGCAATGGAATAAAAAGCCCGAAGAACTGGATATTTCTGTTTCCAGCCGAGTGCCTATCTATTTAAGCCGAGATAATCGTTATTTTCAAGATAAATATCAAGCCATTCCTTCCAATGGGTACACTAGGTTAATTGAAAGTTTATTATCATCAGATTTAATAACCGTTAAATTAAATACGGATTTTAAAAATATCAATAAAACTCAATTTAAACGCGTTATTTTTACGGGGATGATTGACGAATATTTTGATTTTTGTTTCGGTAAATTACCTTATCGTAGTTTGACATTTAATTTGAGAACAATACACAAGCCTTACTATCAGGCTAGCGCTCAAAAAAATTATTCTGAAAACTTTGATTTTACCCGCATCACGGAATATAAGTACTTTCTTGATCAACAAACCGAAAAATCAACGATTGCCATTGAATATCCACAGGATTTCGTTTATGGTGAAAATGAACCTTATTATCCTGTCCCTGATGATAGCAATCATGAATTATACAAAAAATATCATAGTCTTGCGAAAAGTGAGGATACGATTTTTTTAGGACGTTTAGCGAAATATCAATATTATAATATGGATCAGATCGTTGCGTCTGCGCTACAAACATTTGATAAATTTTTAGAAGAGGAGAATAAATAAATGAAAAATATTCTTGTAGTCGGCGGTGCCGGTTATATCGGTAGCCATACTTGTAAAATGCTACACCAAAAAGGCTTTAATCCTATTGTTCTGGATAACCTTATTTATGGTCATCGTGACTTTGTTAAATGGGGAGAATTTATTTTAGGCGATATTAATGATGAACAATTGCTAAAATTAGTCTTCCAAAACTATAAAATAGATGCCGTTATGCATTTTGCCGCATTCGCTTATGTCGGCGAGTCGGTTATGAATCCGGAAAAATATTACCTTAATAATGTCTCCGCAACATTAAATTTATTAAAAGTGATGCGAGAATTTAATGTTAATAAATTCATCTTCTCTTCGACTTGTGCAACCTTTGGCAATCCGGATTATTTACCACTTGATGAAGAACATAAACAACAACCGATCAATCCGTACGGAACAACGAAGCTAATGCTTGAAACCATTATGGCGGATTATGCTAAAGCATATGGCTTCAATTATGTCACATTACGTTATTTTAATGCTGCAGGTTGTGATATTGACCAGGAAGTAGGCGAAAATCATAACCCTGAAACGCATTTAATCCCTCTGGTTCTTGATGCGGCATTAGGGATTCGGGAATCAATTAAAGTCTTTGGTACTGATTACCCGACAGAAGATGGTACAGCTGTGCGAGATTACATTCACGTGCATGATTTGGCACAGGCACATATTTTAGCATTACAGCATCTATTCAACGGCGGGAAAAGTGAAAAATTCAACTTAGGCACCGGCATCGGTTACAGTGTACAACAAGTTATTGATACCGTGAAAAAAGTAACGGGTAAAACATTTGCGGTTGAATATGTTGAACGTCGTCCCGGCGATCCGGCGATGTTAATCGGATCAGGCAAAAAAATAACCGCACTTTTGGGATGGAAACCTCAATATTCCGATTTAGAAACCATCATTCAAACCGCTTGGCAATGGCATATTAAAACTAAACAGGTATAAAAAAATGACTCAAAAAACCGTGGCGGTCGTCACATCAACAATCGGTCGTCCCGAATTAATCAAAGCAATTGAAAGCGTAAAAAATCAAACTTATCCTTGCAAACATTATATTTTTGTTGACGGTGAACAGTTTCATGAAAAAGTCAGGGAAATGGTAAAACCGTATTCTGATATTATCGTGACTTACTTGCCGATGAACACGGGTGCAGATGGGTGGATTAACAGTTTTATTAATGCTGCCGCGCCTTTTTTAGTAAAAGAAGATGTTTTATGTTATCTGGATGATGATAACTGGTACGATCCTGAACATATTGAAGCAATTGCCGATGCCTTTAACCGTCATAATGTCGATATGGCATTTAATTTACGTAAGCTTTACGATAACGAAGGAAACTTCTTGTGTGAGGACAATGTTGAATCCATTGGTTTTTGGTGTGTCACAGACAAATTACGCTATGTCATGAATTACAAGGACGTGTCGGTTAGTATGGAGACACAGTTACATCGCACTAATGGGCACATTGATACCAATTGTCTTGGCTTTTCTTTAGAAACCGCACGCCAGTTGGCCAATGAATGGACGGCGGTGAAGTATTGTAATGATCATCGTATGCTGAGCCGTTATTTTAGCTTAAACAAACCTTCTTTTTGTACCGGCAAGCGTACTGTAAATTACGCCATTAATTTTAATCAATTTGTTACCGATATCAGCAGTATTTTGAATCAATTTAATTGGGGAAAAGAAGATGAATATCCGGTTAAAAAACTGATGATTAAAGGCATGAATAGCTCAATATCGCCGGAATTACACCATTGGTTAAAACCCACTTTATTCCATAACAACCAGCTAACTGTTTTGGAGGAATAGAAAATGGCGATTTATTACCATAATTTTTGGCCACAAGACCCCGAAAAAGTTTGGTTTACATATTTTCTTGAATATTATAAATTAACTAAAAAGGATGTTCATTTTTGTTCTGTATATGATAAACGCCAATACTTAAATAATGTCCCACATCCCCGAATCTATTTCTCCGGGGAAAATGTTCATAGCCATCCCTTAATGCCTCAATTAGCTATTGAGTATAAAAATCATTGTATTGATGTAATGGATCTGTCCATGGGATATGATGAACTCGAAGCGGATAATTATTTTCGTTTTCCGTTATGGATTTTGTATTTCACTGCAGTTAAAGAGCGTTTCTTGCCCTTTTCGAAGTTTAACTATATAAAACAAGCGGTAGATTTTCAAAATAATATTAATAACCGTGTAAATATAAGAAAAAAATTTGCCGCGCAGATTTCACGTCATGATGCAAATGGAATACGTGCTTACTTGGTTAATGCATTAAATCAACTAGAAACGGTAGAATGTGCCGGTCGATGTTTGAACAACACCGATGAATTACAAACAAAGTATCAAGACGATAAAATTGAATATTTGCGTCAATTTCGTTTCAATATCTGTCCGGAAAATGCAAGTGAAATCGGTTACGTCACGGAGAAGCCTTTTGAAGCCATTCAAGCCGGTTGCATCCCGATTTATTGGGGCAATCGTGATTTGCCTCCGGAGCCTGAAGTATTAAACCCAAATGCGCTTATTCAACTGAAGTTAGACAATCCTCAGCCCGCATTCGAACTGATTTCCGAATTATATAACTCTCCCGCAGCTTATCATGAATTTATAGAGCAAAAGCCATTTAAACCGGAAGCGGCGGAATGGATTTGGGAAAAATTGTCCGAATTTAAGATACGCTTGAAAGAAATCTTACGTCAATATTAAATCATGGCTTCAACACTTCTTCCTGTTATTCTTTGCGGCGGCTCAGGCAGTCGCCTTTGGCCGCTGTCCCGCTCGGAATATCCTAAACAATTTATAAAATTTGATTCTGCCCAAAGCCTGTTTCAACAGGCTGTACTTCGCGGCAAATCGGCTCATGCAGCAGCGCCTTTAGTCATTACAAATGAATCCCAACGATTCTTGGTTGCCGAACAATTACGCGAATTGGGCTGCCAAGCCAGCAAAATCATATTGGAACCGGAAGGACGTAATACCGCCCCTGCGCTCACGCTGTCCGCACTGGTTGCGAAGGAGAACGGCGAAGATCCTATTTTACTGGTGACGCCATCTGATCATTTGATTGAAAATTCTTCCGCATTTTTGACCGCACTTGAACAAGCCATCCCGCTTGCCGAAAAAGGGGAAATCATTATATTTGGTATTCCCCCTACGCATCCGGAAACAGCGTACGGTTACATTAAAACACCGAATACAGCGGCACATTCTTCCGGAAAGCAAGAGCAAAATGAACAAGGCCTTCACGTTCAATCCTTTGCGGAAAAACCGAATGAAGAAACCGCTCAGAAATATTTATCGGAGGGGGGATACTTTTGGAATGCCGGAATATTTGTATTAAAAGCCTCGGTTTGGCTTAATGCGATTCAATTATTTCGTCCTGATATCTATCAAGCCACATTGACCGCATTAAATGCCGGAGAAAGGGAGCAACTTGGTCATTTGATCTTCATTCGGCCTTCTGCTTCTCTTTTTTCTCAAGTCCCTTCCGAATCCATTGACTATGCCGTTATGGAAAACTGTGTCAACGCCGAATTGCCGTTAAAAATGCTCCGTTTAGAGGCCGGTTGGAATGATTTAGGTGCCTGGGATGCGGTATGGCAGGCTTTAAATAAAGATGACATGGAAAATGCTTATCACGGAGATATTTTAACTTATCGGGCCAAGCAAAATATCATCTACAGCGGACACCGATTAGTCACTCTCGTCGGTGTCAATAATCTTGTCGTGGTAGAAACCGAAGATGCCGTATTAGTTGCGGATAGGAAATACTCTCAAGATGTAAAACATCTCGTGGCTATGATGAATTCGCAGCAACGCGTAGAAACCCAAGAGCACCGAAAAATATACCGACCATGGGGCTGGTATGACAATGTCGATAGCGGTTTAGGATTTAAAGTGAGACGTATTTTCCTAAATCCAGGGGCAAGTTTACACTTGCAACGACATGAACATCGTGCCGAACATTGGATTGTGGTAAAAGGGAAAGCGGAAGTAACGCATGCCGACAGCGTGTTTATTCTGGAACAAAATCAAAGCACTTATATACCGCCAAATACCTTACATCGTTTGCATAATCCGACGGAGAGTGCGTTAGAAATTATTGAAATTCAAACCGGTTCTTCTCTAACTGAAGAAGATACGATAAGATTTACAGAAAACACAAAGGATGAATAAAATGACCAAAAAAGTTGCCCTCATCACGGGTATAACCGGCCAAGACGGTTCATATCTTGCAGAATTTTTATTAGAAAAAGGTTATGAAGTTCATGGCATTAAACGCCGTTCTTCACAATTTAACACCCAGCGAATCGATCATATTTATCAAGATCCACACATTGAAAACGCGCAATTTAAATTGCACTACGGAGATCTAACGGATACCTCAAATCTCACACGTCTTCTTGCTGAAATACAGCCCGATGAAGTTTATAATTTAGGCGCCCAATCCCATGTCGCCGTCAGTTTTGAAGCGCCCGAATACACTGCAGATGTGGATGCTATCGGTACCTTACGCTTATTAGAAGCGATTCGCTTTTTAGGACTGGAAAAAAAAACCCGTTTTTACCAAGCCTCCACCTCTGAGCTATACGGCTTAGTGCAAGAAATCCCCCAAAAGGAAAGCACCCCATTTTACCCTCGCTCACCTTATGCCGTCGCAAAACTTTATGCTTACTGGATTACCGTTAATTATCGCGAAGCCTATGGTATGTACGCCTGTAACGGAATTTTATTCAACCACGAAAGCCCACGCCGCGGAGAAACCTTTGTCACGCGAAAAATCACCCGTTGTTTAGCCAATATCGCACAAGGTCTTGAACAATGTTTATACCTCGGTAATATGGACGCATTACGTGACTGGGGGCATGCTAAAGATTACGTTAAAATGCAATGGATGATGTTACAACAGGATAAACCGGAAGATTTCGTTATCGCGACGGGTGTACAATATAGCGTTCGCCAGTTTGTTTTATGGTCAGCGCAACATCTTGGGATTAAATTACGTTTTGAAGGTCATGGCGTTGATGAAATCGGTATCGTCGAAGCCATAATAGGCGAAAATGCGACCGCACTTAATGTCGGTGATGTTATCGTGCGCGTAGATCCACGCTATTTTCGCCCATCAGAAGTCGAAACCCTCTTAGGCGATCCAACTAACGCTAAAAACAAGTTAGGCTGGACGCCACAAATCAGCGTGCAAGAAATGTGTGCCGAAATGGTTGCTGAAGATCTCAAAGTTGCTAAACGTATAGCATTATTGAAAGCCAACGGATATGACATTTCTCTATCAATGGAGTAACCCGTAATGAAAAAAATTTTTGTAGCGGGCCATAATGGCATGGCAGGTTCAGCAATCGCACGGGCTTTACAAAAAGACGGAAAAAGCACTGTTATCACTTGCACACGCAACGAAGTCGATTTATCAAATCAACAGGCTGTCTCAAATTTTTTTAAACAACATCAGATAGATGAAGTTTATTTAGCCGCAGCTAAGGTCGGCGGAATTTTAGCAAATAATAATTACCCTGCTGAATTTATCTATCAAAATTTATTAATTGAGGCAAATATCATCCACAGTGCATATCAAAATCAGGTTGAAAAATTACTTTTTCTTGGTTCGAGTTGCATTTATCCTAAATTTACCTCACAACCGATCAAAGAAAATAGTTTACTAACAGGTGAACTTGAACCAACAAATGAACCTTATGCTATAGCTAAAATTGCCGGAATCAAACTATGTGAAAGTTATAATCGTCAATATAGTGTCGATTATCGTAGTGTCATGCCGACAAACTTATATGGTATTAATGACAATTTTCACCCGGAAAATAGCCATGTTCTTCCTGCTTTGTTACGCCGTTTTCATGAAGCAAAAGAGAAAAAGTTACCTAGTGTAACGGTTTGGGGGAGCGGCACCCCTATGAGAGAATTTCTTTATATTGATGATATGGCTGATGCTTGCATTCATATTATGAACCTACCTAAAGCAGAATACCAAGCTAAAGTACTACCGATGCAAAGTCATATCAATATCGGTACGGGGAAAGATTGTAGTATTAAAACGCTTGCTGAAACTATTGCAGAGATTGTAGGATTTGACGGAGAAATTTGTTGGGATACCACCAAACCTGATGGAGCCCCTAGAAAGCTCCTTGATACAAGCCTACTATCCGGCTTAGGCTGGACTTACTCCACCGAGTTAAAGGATGGTATTCAAAAAACTTATCATTGGTTCCTTCAAAATCAGGATAAATTCAGAAAATAATTGACTCACAGTGAATAAGTAATACTTATTCACTGTAAATGCTTTACTCCTCCGACAAAAACTGCTCCCGCAACCGACTTAACTGATCACGAATTGCTGCGGCTTTCTCAAATTCAAGTTCTTGCGCAAATTTATACATTTGTTGCTCCAGTTTCTTAACTTGCTGCTGATATTGTTTCGGTGAAATCGGGACTTCGTAAAGTGCGGTTGGTTCTGCCACGATTTTACCACGCTGCTTACCCCGCGCTTTCTGAGAGCTTCCTTGCCCAATGTCTAACAATTCACCGATTTTTTTATTTAAACCTTGCGGAACAATACCATGCTCTTCATTGTATTTCATTTGCTTTTCGCGGCGGCGATTCGTTTCTGTTATTGCTTTTTCCATCGATTTAGTCACCGAATCGGCATATAAAATCGCCTTGCCTTTTAAATTTCGCGCAGCACGACCGATAGTTTGAATTAAGGAGCGTTCCGAACGCAAAAAACCCTCTTTATCCGCATCTAAAATCGCCACCAGCGACACTTCGGGAATATCCAGCCCTTCGCGCAATAAATTGATACCGACCAATACATCAAACTCGCCTAAACGCAAATCACGAATAATTTCCACCCGTTCCACCGTATCAATATCAGAATGCAAATAACGCACCCGAACGCCGTGCTCAGCCAAATAATCCGTCAAGTCTTCTGCCATACGTTTCGTCAATGTCGTTACCAAAACTCGTTCATTATTGACCGCTCTTTGCTTCACTTCCGATAATAAATCGTCCACCTGAATCGCCACAGGACGAATATCAACTTCCGGATCGAGTAGCCCTGTCGGGCGTACTACTTGATCGATAATTTCACTGCCGGATTTTTCTAACTCATAAGGCCCAGGCGTGGCGGAAACATAAATCGTTTGCGGCGCAAGACGCTCAAATTCCTCAAAACGCAACGGACGATTATCCAATGCTGAAGGCAAACGAAAGCCATATTCCACCAAAGTCTCTTTACGCGAACGGTCTCCGCGATACATTCCACCGATTTGCGGCACCGTGACATGGGATTCGTCGATAATCAAAATCGCATCGGACGGCATATAATCAAATAAGGTCGGCGGCGGTTCACCCTCGTTTCGACCGGAAAGGTAGCGTGAGTAGTTTTCGATGCCTGAGCAATACCCCAGCTCATTCATCATTTCAATATCAAACAACGTGCGCTGCGTAATACGCTGTTCTTCCAATAATTTATTTTCTTTAATGAAATATTCACGGCGCTGCGCCAGTTCATCTTTAATTTTATCGATGGATTCCAAAATGCGCTCGCGCGGCGTCGCATAGTTGGTTTTCGGGTACACCGTGATACGTGGCACCGCACCGAGATTGCTTCCCGTAAGCGGATCAAAGAAACTTAAGCGTTCTACTTCCTCATCAAATAATTCGATACGAATGGCTTGATCGTCTGATTCCGCCGGAAAAATGTCGATTACATCGCCACGCACACGAAATGTGCCGCGCTGAAACGCCTGATCGTTACGCGTATATTGCATGCCCGCAAGTTGACTTAAAATCTCGCGCTGATTAGCCGGTGAGCCGACGCGCAAAATCAAACGCATTTTTAAATAAGCTTCCGGATCGCCCAAACCATAAATCGCGGAAACCGACGCCACAACAATGGTATCGCGGCGCTCCAAAAAAGATTTCACCGCAGAAAGGCGCATTTGGTCAATTTGCTCGTTCACCGCAGAATCTTTTTCAATAAAAGTATC
>CAURMH010000008.1:0-37077 GCA_963525745.1 uncultured Pasteurellaceae bacterium
CTTCATAGGCTTGCTTTTGCCAATCCAATGCCTTGTTAAACACAAAACGAGAGCAGCCACAAAATTGAGCAATTTTGCGTTGCTGTTCTCCACTTGGTCTAATTTCAAATTTAAAGGCTTTACGAATGAGCATAGTTCAGTCAAAATAGAATTTTCACTCATTATATACTTGGTCTATGCAAAAAGATACTGAAATCAGACACGGCAGACATTGTGTTTTTAACTTACATATTCATTTAGTTTTTGTTACAAAATATCGCAGAGGCGTATTCACGAAAGAAATTCTTGATGACTTAGCCGAAATTTTCAAGTCGGTCTGTGTAGATTTTGAAGCGGAATTAGTAGAATTTGACGGTGAAGATGATCACGTTCATTTACTCATTGAATATCCGCCGAAAGTGGCAGTTTCTACGCTAGTCAATAGCTTGAAAGGTGTTTCTAGCCGTATGATCAGAAAGAAAAATTATCCCTCTATTGAGAAAAAATTATGGGGCAATGCGCTGTGGTCTCCGTCTTACTTTGCAGGAAACTGTGGTGGTGCACCGATTTCAATTATTCGCCAATACATTGAGCAACAACGAACACCCGATTAGTTAGTTTTGAAACGGCTACGCCGTTTGTGCCTTATATCTCCGCCTTGAAGGACGGAGTTTTACGGCACAGAGCTGATAAAACAAGATTTTTTATCGAAAATCCCTTATAATGCGCCCTTCCCGTTTTACCACTTTCTATTTTACCACTTTCCGTTTTAGTATGGGCAAAAAATGAACGACTCTACTCAGCAAGAAAAAAAGCAAGTTTATAATTTTAATAAGCTACAAAAACGGTTGCGCCGTCATGTCGGTAATGCGATTGCCGATTTCGGTATGATTGAAGACGGCGATAAGGTGATGGTGTGTCTTTCCGGTGGGAAGGACAGTTATACGCTGTTGGATATTTTATTAAATTTGCAGCAAAACGCGCCAATTCGCTTTGAGATTGTGGCGGTGAATCTCGATCAGAAGCAGCCGGGCTTTCCGGAACATGTTTTGCCGGATTATTTGGCCAAAATTGGGGTGACTTATAAAATCGTGCAGGAAAATACCTACGGCATTGTGAAAGAGAAAATTCCCGAAGGCAAAACCACCTGTTCACTTTGTTCTCGCCTGCGGCGCGGCATTTTATACCGCACGGCGACGGAACTCGGCGCGACGAAAATCGCTCTCGGGCATCACCGCGACGATATGTTGGCAACGCTTTTTTTAAATATGTTTTACGGCGGAAAATTGAAATCGATGCCGCCGAAATTAGTTTCCGACGACGGAAAACACGTGGTTATTCGTCCTTTGGCTTACTGTAAAGAAAAAGACATTGAAAAGTATGCGCAGGCTAAAAGTTTTCCGATTATTCCTTGTAACCTTTGCGGTTCGCAGCCGAATTTACAACGTCAGGTCGTAAAAGACATGCTCAATACGTGGGATCGGCAATATCCGGGGCGGTTGGAGACGATGTTTAGTGCGATGCAAAATATTACGCTGTCACATTTGTGTGATCCGACGTTATTCGATTTTAAAGATATTCGGCAGGGGCATGGTCTTAAGGGCGTGGAAGGCGATACGGCCTTTGATGAGGCGCCGATTGAACCGTTGCGGTTTGACGACGAGGAACGCGCGGATTTCGGTCAGGACAGCATGATTCAGATTACCGAAGTGAAATAATGATTGAATTAGAAAATAAGCAAATTGCGACGGACGCGTCAGGCTATTTATTAAACACGGCGGATTGGAGCGAAGCGGTGGCGGAGGCCATTGCGCGGCAGGAACAGATTGTATTAACGCCGGCGCATTGGGAAGTGATTTATTTTGTGCGGGCGTTTTATCAAGAATATAACACGTCGCCGGCGATTCGTATGTTGGTGAAAGCCATGGCCGATAAATTAGGCGCAGACAAGGGAAACAGCCGTTATTTGCAGCAACTTTTCCCTGATGGGCCGGCCAAGCAAGCGACAAAATTGGCCGGGCTGCCGAAACCGGCGAAATGCCTTTAATCAATGCTTTTTTATTTTTGACCGCACTTTTATCTTTATGTTGATTTCCATGTCGATTTTTCATACGCAAGTGCGATCAATTTTTTGAGTGTTTAGACGAATCGCTTGTTTTCACCGATTGCTTTCAATGATTGTTTTCAATGAATTTCATTTCGGCTTCGTAGTATTTTAGGCGATTTTTATGATGCAGAAGCCAAACCGTGAATAACCGTTCGGACAAGAAGCCGAATACTCTTTTTTGATAATCCGAATAAGTCGATAAGTCAATGCGCTTCTCCATGTCGAATAAGATGTCGAATAGCCACTCGAAATAAGGCGTGACGGTTGATTTTTGCGCAATAAACATATTGCAACTGTAAAACGTCGTGCCGTTTTCCACTTGTTCAAATTCGGGCAAATAAGCCGGATAACGTTCTTTGATGATGTCTTTCACAATATACCAGTCTTGAATATGGTGATCGGCGCGGTACTGCGCTTTGATGCTCGGATTAGAAATATGGCTGATTTTCGGCAAAATAATGTCATATTCGCTTAATATTTTTACGATTTCCGCTTTAGAAAGCGGAAGATAAAACCGCCGCCACGGTATGTTGCAACCTAAGATTTTTTTCTTTTTATGTTTTAGATAAAAATAGCGCCGGTAATGCACCAAGCCGAGAATGTCACACGAAATATTTTTCCAACTATAATAAAGCAGCGTCAGTTCGCAATAATAGGGATTTTTCGCGGCGATATTGTCGCCGTTATTTTCTCTTAAATACGTCGGATCAATATCCGGCCCGACACCGACCTGAAAAGGGCGATAAATCGATTGATCCAGCCCCTTCGGCAAAGAAAACGGTTTATGTGTCGCAATAAAAATGTTGATTTTCATCATAATCCTTCTTTTTTAAGCGCGATTAATCGCCTCAATCGCTATGCAAATCGTTTTAAATGAAGCGCCAATTTCGGGGAAATCAGCACCGCTAAAACAATGATCAATTGCTTCAGGCTTTTGGTTTGGCTGAAAATATCAAAGTAGTACTTCGCCGCACGGCGGGATAAATTCATGATATGCGGATACGCCAAAATGTAGCTAGCGTTAATATTGAAATTACGTGCCTGTGTCTCGGTCTTCACATAATTTTCCCGAATGTACTCTAGGGCTTTTTGCGTGTTTGTGGTATCCGTCGACACGCTTGCCCGTTTAGTATGGAAAGTACAATAAGTGAGCGGCTCATCGACTTTGCAAGGCGTGAATGTTGGATCTTGCAGCAATTTCAGCAAGAAATCATAGTCTTCCAAAGAACGAAGTGCGGTGGATAATCCGCCTATTTTTAAGAACAGCTCTTTCTTCACGCTAATCATCGGCATACCGCCGATTTTATTCGCCAATAAAATGCGTTCAATGCTGATTTGCTGCGGTTCAATGGGATGGGTGACATAAGTGAAACCTTCATTCACCATTTCGCATTTTGCCGGATGATAAATAAAGTTAACCTCGGCGTGCTTGGCAATCATATCCGCTAATTTTTCACATTTATTGTTCGCAAAACGATCGTCGTCGTCTAAAAATAACAGCCAATCCCGTTGTGCATAGCGCGCACCGATATTACGGCTTTCCGCCGCGCCCTGATTGGTTTCGTTGCGAATCACCCGCACCGGAAAGGGATACGCTTGGCTGACCTCAACGGCTTCTTTCGAGCAATCGTCCACAATCACTACCTCAAAATTGTGAACGGTTTGTTGACACAAATTTTCCAGCAAAGCCGGAATTTCGTCTTTTCGATTATAAGAAGGAACGATGATACTGAACATTATTTCTCCTCTTTTGGTTTAAATAATACAAGTTGTTTGCCGTGCGAACCGAATAACGATAAGAACATCAACATCACAAACATGATGCCGGGGAAGGCGAAGGTGTCGGCTTTGACGTTACAAGCGGCGAGAATGACAAAGACGGAAAGAATGAATTTCCAACTGCCGTCGAACCAATTTATCGCGACTTTGCGCACAAAATAAAAGGTTACTAAAAAACAGACCAAAGCATAAGCCGCACCGCCGTATAAAATCTGGCGTAAGAAGCCGGAATCCGTGTGACCGTAATAACGCCCCACTTCTGTTTGCCCGGTCATATATAAGCCGTCGCCGGAAATAAATTGTTTTAACGTCGGCATGAATAAATGATTTTTCACTAAGGTATCGGTGGACGAACTCACAAATCCCGCACCGTGTAGGAAATTAATTACCGGTTCAAGGGCATGGGCAACATACGGATTTTCCGGCAAGAAATACGCCAATAACAACACCAGCAAAACAAAAGAAATTAGCGCCGGAATATACCGCACTTTGAAATATAACAGAATACTCACTGCCGAGAGCACCAAAAAGGTTCTGCCGGAAAGCAAACCGATGCACAGCATAAAGAAGATAATCAGGCTCGGAATGCGGTTGTGTTTCGCGTTATAAGCAAGCAGAAAATGGAATAGCATTAAATAGAATAAACTCAGTTGGAAAAATGCCGCCGAGGTAACGTTATACAGGCGATATTCCTGTTCTGAGCCGTAAAAACGCGCAGGCAATAATGCATTGGTGGCAAGCAGGAAATCAATCATAAAAGATACGCCAAGCAGAGCTAGCAACCCCAATACAAATTGCAGAACGATACCGATTTGCAGATCCCTGATAAGGACAATTTTCCCTTGAGGACGGGCATAAAACGCATTATAAAGCCCTACGCCGAATACAAATAAAATCAAAGATTTTACATACATGGCGATGACAGAAAAATCACGCGTGCCGTTTATAAGCAAAGGAATCACGCTGAACAGAATCAAGCCGCCCAACACAGCGAGGCTGTCTAACGGCACAATTACGCCGTTGGGCTGTTGTTTTTTCATTACCCGATAAGCCAACAGCGCCAAGGCGACAAGCCCTATGACAAAAGACATGCGCAGAAAATGGAAAAACCAGGGATCGTAAAGGTAAAACAAATTAAAAAGTGCGGTCACAAAAACTCCGTTTTTTGAACGTTGGCTATGCCAACGGGTCCGAAGGATCGAATAAATCACCTAAGTGATTTATGCGTATTTTTTCGTTATTTTCCTAAGTTCTTTTTCACGGCCAGCAGTTTCTTCAGCGGATATTTCAACAATTTTTTCAGCAAGTTATTGGATTTTGAACCGCGCACGGCTTCTAAATTACTGATCAACTGCGGGTTTTCAATCGCCATTAACGGGCGCACCACGTTGTTATTTAGCTTAAATTGCATTTCAAATAACAGAAAATCGTCGGCAAGCCAAAACGGTTTTTCCTGTGCCAAAATTCGAAGAAACATTCGCGCTGCGGATTTTTTGATGAGATACGCCACCGTGCCGGCAAAATAACTTTTGTAAGGATAAGCATAGGTGACCTCTCCCATTTTGTGACGTAGGAAAGCAAACGTCGTCGGGTAATTGATTTCCAGTTCCGTATCATCGAATTCGGCGATTTTAGATTGCCCGATAAGCACAATATCCGTCGTGCAATGCTGCGCCAGAAGTGCGGTCAAATTTCTCGGTAAATTTTTGTTAAATAGGGCGTCGTCTTCGCATACCAAGGCATAGTCGCTTTCCTTAATATAATCATCGGCGACAATGCGGCGATAAACCTCAAGATGGCTCAACGTACAACCGATTTCCCCTTTGGTCACTTGGCGCTTGTAATGCCGTGTAAATTTTTCAAGATTAAATTGTTCGGAAAGTTCATTCCATGCTTTTTGCATGGTATTTATCGCCGAAAACACCTCAAAATCTGCCGTATTCGGCTGGGAAAAGAACACTTCGCGACGCCGAACGTCTTTATCTAACGAAATTAAATATTTCTTCATAAAAGTCTCAATAAAACGTTATTCTCCGCCATTTATCTGTCAGCAGACCACAGGTCGAAATCGTTGCATAAAGGATTGCCGATTATACTAAAGAAATCTATAATTCCCCACCTATTTTACGGCAAAACATAAGTTCGATTTTCCCGATGTCCAACAAAACCATTGCTAAAAATACCCTTTTTCTTTATATCCGCATGTTGTTCAATATGGGCGCGATGCTTTATATCTCGCGCGAGGTATTGCGTGTGTTGGGCGTGGAAGATTTCGGGATTTACAACATTGTTATGAGTCTGGTCGTTTTCTTTTCCTTTCTTAACGGTACCATGACGGCAACCACTCAACGTTTTATTAACGTGGAAAAAGCGTCAAATGATAGCAAACGGGTTAATAAAGTCTTTAATATCAGTTTTCTTAATCACTTATTTATTATGCTGGTTGTCGTTGTATTGGCGGAAACCGTGGGCTTGTGGTTTTTAAATCATAAATTGAACATTCCCGCGCCACGCATGAACGCCGCCAATATTGTGTATCAAGTGGCATTGCTGATTGCATTGGTGGAAATCATTAAAGTACCGTTTAACGCCATGATTGTGGCCCATGAGCGAATGTCTTTTTATGCTTGGTTGGGTTTGGCGGAAACCGGGTTAAAACTAACCGCCATTTTTATTCTGAGTCACATTGAAAACGACGATAAGTTGATTACTTATAGCCTGTTGTTGCTGGGCGTGAGTTTATTGGTGTTCACCCTGTATTTTCGTTTCACCCGTAAAGCCTTCCATGCCGAAACCCGCTTCAACTTTGAGAAGGATTTAAGCAAAACCAAAGAAATGATGCATTTTTCCGGTTGGATGTTAATGGGGCAAGTGGCTTATGTCGGTTCCACGCAAGGCTTGAACATGGTCACTAACCTGTTCTTCGGCGTGACCGTCAATGCGGCGGTGGGCATTGCCACCCAGGTGGACACGGCGGTGTATAGCTTCGTGAATAATTTTCAGGTGGCGTTTAACCCGCAGCTGGTGCAGTCTTATGCGGCAAAAGATTATGACCGCAATAAAAAATTGATTTTGGGCACATCAAAATACTCTTTCTATTTAATCGCCATTTTATCCGCGCCCGTGCTGTATTTCAGCCACACCCTGCTCACCCTTTGGTTGGGCGATCATGTGCCGCAATATGCCGAAAAACTGGTGCAAGCCACTATCGTTTGTTCTTTAATCAGCGCCATGGCGGGTTCCTTCTGGATGACTGCGTTGGCAATCGGCTCGCAAACCATTAAACAATACAACATCATTTTAGCCATCATTGATCTTTGCACCGTACCGCTTGCTTATTATTTATTTACGCTCGGCTACAATCCTGTGTTCGCTTTCATCGGTAAATTCTGCACAATGATAATAATGCAGGCTTACCGTCTGTATTTTATTAATAAAAAAATTAAATTTAATCGAAAAGAATTTGTCTCATATTTATTGAGTATCGGCATTGTTTTTGCCTTTTTACTGGGTTTAATTTATTTATCGGATACTCAACGCACCTACTCCCTTGCGGAATTCGTCGGTGAAGCCGTTTTTATCGAAGTCATTCTGTTTACCCTTATTCTATTCATCGGATTAAACAAAGCGGAAAAAAGCTTCTTATTTAGCGATTTATTGAAAAGAGTGAGAAAATGAATCAACAACTTATTGATTTAAAACATAAGCTGGATCCCATTGCGAATTTAATTAAAGATAAAAACGATGTCTTTTATCTGGATTATCCACTACATTTAAATGTGGGTGATTTATTGATTTATCATGGAACTGAACAGTTTTTCATCGATCACAACATTAATGTGACGTTAAAACGCAGTGAATACGACACAGATATCGAAGAAATTAAACAAAAAATCACGCCGAATACCACCATTTTATTGCATGGCGGCGGCAATTTCGGCGATCTTTACCCGCAACATCAAAACCTGCGCGAAGCCGTTGTGCAAAGCTTCCCGAACAATCGCGTGATTGTGTTGCCGCAAACGCTTTTCTATAAAAGCCAAGAAACGCTGGAAAAATCGACCGCACTTTTTCGCCGACACCAAGATTGCCATTTACTGGCACGCGATGAAAGAACTGCAAAAGCCTTCAAACAATTTTCACCAAACGTGTATTTATCGCCCGACATGGCGCACGAACTCTATGGTACGTTGCCGACTAAAAACACGAACACCGGAAAAGCCCTTTATTTCCTGCGTAAAGACATTGAAGCCAGTGATATTGAAAAAAACATCGCCGCTCAATTATCCGTCGGTAGCCACATTAAAGACTGGGATGATATTTTATCTAAACGCGACGGCATCGTACTGGCAATCAGCTGGCGTTTAGCTAAATTCGCTCATAAACGCCATCTCGGCTGGCTTAAGAATGTTGTTCAGTATTTTTGGAAAAATTACACCTTGCGTATTGTAAAACGCGTAGCACAAGATTTTCTCAATTACGATAACATCACCACCACCCGCCTGCACGGGCATATTTTTTCCTGTCTGTTGGAAATTCCGAATGTTGTCTGTGATAATTCCTACGGTAAAAATACGGGGTATGCTGATTTATGGACGAAAGGGCTGAATTTTGTTGAATTTTTTAGATGATAAATAAAAATAGCGCGGATATTTTTCCGCGCTATTTTCTTTTATTTTAATATTTCTTATAAAAAACCGATGGTCCCTGTGTTCCGCCATAACGGAGAGCCCCTTCTTGCGATCTAACTTCCGAACCTGATGAAGTAATTTCAACACGACGATTTGGTTTCAAACACTCAATTTCCTGAGCACTACCGTGACGGAAACCTTCACAAGCTTTAAGCTGATCCCTTTTACCGTAACCAATTGCGGTAATATGTGCGACAACACCATTTTCCATTAAACGAGCTTTAACGCGGTCGGCTCGACGCTGAGACAAAGCCAAATTATAGGAATCTGAACCTAAACGATCCGTATAACCGGCAACTTTAACTTCTTTCGCTTTTAGCGATTTTAATTGTGCTGCAACGTTATCAACAACGACTGCACCTTGTTGAGTTAACGTATCTTTATCAAAATCAAATAGAAAATCACCGCTTAAGTTAAAAGAACTACTTCCATTACATTTATTCGGATACCAGAAGAAACTTTGTGCTTTCCCTTCTCTATCAAATAAAATTTTGTATTGGCAGATTTTATGTTCACCGTTTTCACGATAGTTAAACACATAGTTCCACTCATCTACACCATACAATCCTTCCCAAAAATGAGGGCGGCCGATCAAATTGTAGAGCTGCGGCTTATCCATTCCGCGTTCAATCATACGAACGCTGTCCCAATTCGGCCAAGAACCATATAAAGTATCGACATCGTTAAATGTTGCATCTTCAACTTTCGGCCAAACCAATTTTGGTGTTGGAACACCATCAACATTCTCATAAATAGGTAAACCACTGTCGGTAACTTGACTTAAATTACCACAGGCGGCCGCCGTTGCGACCGCCACAGCTGATAATAAAACACGAGACAATTTCATATTTCTATCCTTAAAGAATTAAAAGGTTACATCATGAACTAAAGTAGGTACTGGGCGTCCATAGTAGTAAGAAATTGCTAATTTGTAAACCTTAATTATAGCTTAGATGACTATATTGCAGATATTTTTTGTCAAAAAATGTAAAGTACCGTTTATTAACGGGTCCATTATTTTATATATTCCCGCGCGTTTCTATGTAAAAGCCCGGAAATCAAACTGAGTACACTTTCTTCAGCTTGTTTACTTAATTTTTGGATCAAGGGCTTTTTGATTTTATATTTCACACCGATCACGGATTTATCTTTCATTTTATCCAACAAAAGATCATCACTGGTGGCCAGTTCATCGACAAGCTGCAACGCCAATGCCTGTTGTCCGAACCAATGCTCCCCGGTCGCAATCTGACTCATATCCAAGTGCGGTCGATTTTCTGCCACAAATTGCTTAAATAATTGATTTGTTTCCTCCAATTCCTGCTGGAATTTTTGTTTCCCTTTTTCGGTATTTTCGCCCAATACCGTCACAGTGCGTTTAAATTCGCCTGCCGTCATCACATCGACATCCACATCATGCTTCTTCAATAAGCGGTGAATATTCGGCACTTGCGCTACAACGCCAATGGAACCGATAATCGCAAAAGGCGCCGCAACAATTTTATCCGCCACACACGCCATCATATAACCGCCGCTAGCAGCAACTTTATCTACCGCAACGGTTAGTTTAATCCCTTTTGATTTTAATCGCGCCAATTGAGAGGCTGCTAACCCATAGCCGTAAACCACGCCGCCCGGGCTTTCAAGACGCAGCAAAACTTCATCCTCAGCTTCAGCGACATCAATAATCGCCGACACTTCCTCGCGAAGTGCGGTCGTTTCCGACGCAGAAATATCGCCTTTAAAATCCAGCACATAAACGCAAGGCTTACGCGCGTCCTTTTCGCCTTTTTTGAGTTTGTCTTTTAATGCCTTTGCTTCCGCCTTTTTGGCTTTTTTTTCCGTTTTCTCAAGCTGTTTTATCTCTTCTTCAGACAGATGAAAATCGCGCAAATGTCTTGCATTCGTTTTAAATTCCTCCGCCAAATCTTTCAATATCAGTTCGCCTACGTGCAAAGTATTACGTTGCTTGATTGAAATTAAAACGGCCGCAATGACCGCGATAACAAATAACAACGTTAAAATTTCTAAAATAAAAATACCATAACCGGTCAAAATATCAGACCACATAAGTTTTCTCCTTCACGAAACCAAGGGCGCATTTTACTTTGTAAACCACATTGATACTAACTTTTTTATGGAAAATTTTCTGATTTAAGGTAAACTAGCAGCATTTTTATTGCCTAATTTACTATGATTTACAGAGGTTTATATGTCTAAAATTGCATCCATTGTCGATGTGTTACAGGGCAAGGTCGGAATTGGTGAAAAAATTACCGTTCGAGGTTGGGTTCGTACCCGTCGCGACTCCAAAGCCGGGCTTTCTTTTTTAGCGGTTTATGATGGGTCATGTTTTGAGCCGATCCAGGTCATTATTAATCAAACAATCGAAAATTACGCCTCCGATGTTTTACGCTTAACTGCCGGCTGTTCCGTTATCATCAGCGGAACGGTCGTCGAATCGCCGGCGGAAGGACAAGCCGTTGAATTACAAGCGGAAAAAGTAGAAGTCGCCGGTTGGGTGGAAGATCCTGATACTTATCCGATGGCGGCAAAACGTCACTCTATTGAATATTTACGCGAAGTGGCACATCTTCGCCCGCGCACCAATATTATCGGCGCCGTTGCACGTGTTCGTCACAGCTTAGCCCAAGCCATTCATCGCTTCTTTCATGAACAAGGATTTTACTGGGTCGCCACGCCATTAATCACCGCTTCAGACACCGAAGGGGCGGGCGAAATGTTCCGCGTTTCGACGTTAGATTTAGAAAATCTGCCCCGTAATGAAAAAGGTAAGGTAGATTTTAGCCAAGACTTTTTCGGCAAAGAAGCCTTTTTAACGGTTTCCGGTCAATTAAACGGTGAAACTTATGCCTGTGCATTGAGCAAAATTTATACCTTCGGCCCAACATTCCGGGCGGAAAACTCCAATACGACACGCCATCTTGCCGAGTTCTGGATGGTTGAGCCTGAAGTGGCTTTCGCTACCCTCGCCGATAATGCCAAACTGGCCGAAGATATGTTGAAATATGTCTTCCGTGCCGTGTTGGCAGAACGCAAAGACGATTTAAAATTCTTTGAAAAACATGTAGATAAAGACGTTATCACACGATTAGAAAACTTCGTGAACGCCGATTTTGCACAAATTGATTACACCGATGCCATTGAAGTTTTACTAAAATCCGGCAAGAAATTCGAATTTCCGGTTTCTTGGGGAATCGATCTTTCGTCCGAACATGAACGCTATTTAGCGGAAGAATATTTTAAGTCACCGGTCGTAGTGAAAAATTATCCGAAAGACATTAAAGCGTTTTATATGCGCTTAAATGACGACGGCAAAACCGTCGCCGCCATGGATGTTTTAGCGCCGGGTATCGGTGAAATTATCGGCGGTTCACAACGTGAAGAACGCTTGGAGGTATTAGATCAACGTATGGCCGAAATGGGGTTAAACCCTTATGATTACTGGTGGTATCGTGATTTACGCAAATATGGCACCGTGCCTCATTCAGGTTTTGGACTTGGTTTTGAACGTCTGATTGTTTATGTGACCGGCGTGCAAAATATTCGTGACGTTATTCCGTTCCCACGCTCGCCTCGCAACGCAAGTTTCTAGCCAAAACTTTTTTAAAATCGACCGCACTTTTTAACAAAGTGCGGTCATTATTTTTCATTTTTATTTAGGGCAACACGCGATGGATAAAATTAAACAACTTTTTGCCAATAATTACAGTTGGGCAAAGAGAATGAAGGAAGAAAATTCCACGTATTTTAAAGAACTGGCTGATCACCAAACACCCCATTATTTGTGGATAGGCTGCTCCGACAGTCGTGTTCCCGCCGAAAAACTTACTAATCTGGAACCCGGCGAATTATTTGTTCACCGCAATGTGGCCAATCAAGTCATCCACACCGATTTAAATTGCCTTTCAGTGGTGCAATACGCGGTGGATGTATTAAATATCGAGCACATTATTATCTGCGGCCACACTAATTGCGGCGGCATTAAAGCGGCTATGGCGGATCAAGATCTTGGGTTAATTAATAACTGGTTGTTACATATTCGCGATATTTGGTTTAAGCATGGCCATTTACTGGGAAATTTATCGCCTGAAAAGCGGGCGGATATGCTCACCAAAATTAATGTGGCTGAACAAGTTTACAATCTCGGGCGCTCGTCTATTGTAAAAGGGGCATGGGAAAAAGGGAAAAAACTGCATTTACACGGCTGGGTTTATGATGTTAACGATGGTTTTTTAGTCGATCAAGGCGTCATTGCCACAAGCCGTGAAACCTTAGAAATTTCTTATCGCAATGCCATTGCCCGTCTTTTAACAATGAATGAAGATGATTTATTAAAAAAAGCCCCTGCAGATACCACGATTCCCGCATAATTTAAATTCGTTTTAATTAAAGTACCGCAATTTGAAACATTGCGAGACACAATCTTTTTACTTATCATCACTAAAATTGATTCATAAAAAAGGATAACCGTTATGGCACTTTGGGGAGGCCGCTTTACACAAGCGGCGGATAAACGCTTTAAAGCATTCAACGATTCTCTTCGCTTTGATTATCGCTTGGCCGAGCAGGATATTATCGGTTCTATCGGTTGGTCGAAGGCATTAATGAACGTCAATGTGTTGACCCAAGCGGAGCAACAACAATTGGAACGGGCATTAAACGAACTGTTAATCGAAGTGCGGTCAAATCCGCAAAATATTTTACAAGATGACGCGGAAGATATTCACAGCTGGGTAGAAAGCAAATTAATCGACAAAGTCGGTAATTTAGGTAAAAAGCTCCATACCGGACGCAGCCGTAATGATCAAGTAGCGCTGGATATAAAATTGTGGTGCAAACAACGCATTTCCGAACTACAACGCTCAGTTCGTCAATTGCAACAGGCTTTCGTCACCATCGCCGAACGCAACCAAGAGGCCGTCATGCCGGGCTATACGCATTTACAGCGCGCCCAACCGATCACCTTCGCTCACTGGTGTATGGCTTATTTTGAAATGTTTGAACGGGATTACTCACGCTTGATGGATGCCGAGCAACGAATGAACACCTGCCCGCTCGGTAGCGGCGCATTAGCCGGCACGGCTTATGCCATTGATCGGGAGGCCCTTGCCGCCGATCTTGATTTCGCGTTCGCCACACGAAACAGTTTGGATTCCGTTTCCGATCGCGATCATATCGTGGAATTATTATCTGCCGCCTCATTAAGTATGGTTCATTTATCACGATTTGCGGAAGATATGATTATTTTCAACAGCGGCGAAGCTAATTTTATCGAATTGTCCGATCGCGTCACTTCGGGTTCCTCGCTGATGCCGCAAAAGAAAAACCCTGACGCTTGCGAACTTATTCGTGGCAAAACAGGCCGCGTCATCGGCGCATTGTCAGGAATGTTGGTGACCTTAAAAGGCTTGCCGCTTGCCTATAATAAAGATATGCAGGAAGACAAAGAAGGCATTTTCGACGCGTTAGACACTTGGCAGGATTGCCTTGATATGGCGGCATTCGTGCTGGATGAATTAAAAGTAAATCTTGAACAAACCCGTGAGGCGGCATTAAAAGGCTATTCAAACGCCACCGAATTAGCCGACTATTTGGTTGCCAAAGGGGTTCCGTTTCGCGATTCGCATCACATTGTCGGCGAAGCGGTGGTTTATGCCATTAATGCGCACAAAGCGTTAGAAGAATTGACACTTACCGAATTTCAGCAATTTAGTGCGGTCATTTCCGACGATGTTTACGTGATTCTTTCGCTTCAATCTTGCTTAAATAAACGTTGTGCCAAAGGCGGCGTTTCGCCGATACGCGTCGCCGAAGCTATCGCGGAAGCGAAAAAAAGACTGGAGAATTGAAGATGATCTTCTGTAAAGAGAAAGCGGGCATTTGCCCGTTTTATTTTTTGCCATTGTGAAAATCTCTCACAAAACCGACCGCACTTTAAAATAAATTTTTAACATCATTCTAAAAATCAAGTACAATGCCCTCCTATTTATTTGTTTAGCAAGGATAATTTACATGGCGCGCAAACCGGTGGCCGAGCCTGATTTTGAAACGACATTGGTTCAATTAGAAGGCATCGTAACAAAGCTTGAAAGCGGCGAATTACCGTTGGAAGAAGCGTTAAAAGAATTTGAGCAAGGAATCAAACTGGCTCAATTAGGACAAGCGCGTTTACAACAGGCGGAGCAACATATTCAAATTTTATTAAAGAAAAGCGAAACGGCGGCGCCGACCGATTATCAAGGAAACGAATCGCCATGACCGCCCCGTTTACACAAAGGCTAAAACAAGTCCGAGAACGGATCGACGCATTTTTAACGAGCCGGTTTGATCTTATCGAAAGCCATCAAGCGCCATTACGCGACGCCATGAAATACGGTTTATTGCTTGGCGGCAAACGTATTCGCCCCTTTTTGGTTTATACGACCGGAAACATGCTCGGCGCGAACGAACAAGATTTAGATTATGCGGCGGCGGCAATTGAAGCAATTCACGCCTATTCCTTAATTCACGATGATCTGCCCGCCATGGATAATGACGATTTACGCCGCGGTCAGCCGACCTGCCATATTGCCTTTGATGAAGCGACCGCCATTCTTGCCGGCGACGCATTACAAACCTTCGCATTTGAAATTATCACGCAAGCCCCACAACTTTCTGCAGAACAAAAATTAGGCTTAGTGAAAACCTTGGCACAAGCTTCGGGAGCGCAAGGTATGTGTTTGGGGCAAAGTCTCGATCTCATTTCCGAACATAAACAAATTAGTTTGACCGAATTGGAATTTATCCATCGTAACAAAACCGGAGCACTGTTGATTGCCGCCTTAAAACTTGGGTTTATTTGTTCGCCTCGTTTTGCAGACAAGCCGTTAGAGCAAATGCTGGTTCGTTATGCGCAAGCCATCGGGCTGGCTTTTCAGGTGCAGGACGATATTTTAGACATTGAGGGGGATAGTGCACAAATTGGCAAGCCGGTCGGTTCCGATCTCACTTTAGACAAAAGCACTTATCCGAAATTATTGGGGCTTGACGGCGCAAAACAAAAAGCCCAAGAGCTCTACCAAAGCGCCTTAACCGCCCTCGACAATATTCCTTTCGATACGACCGCACTTCGTGCCCTCGCTGAATTTATTATTACGAGAAACAATTAACGGCGACCGTATTGCATAAGTGCGGTCAAAAATGAATACGTTTTTTAAAATGACGAATAATATGAACAACTACCCTCTTTTATCTTTGATTAATTCGCCGGAAGATTTGCGCTTTTTAGATAAAAATCAATTGCCTCAACTTTGCCGAGAATTGCGCCGTTATCTTTTGGAATCGGTGAGTCAAACCAGCGGACATTTAGCCTCCGGATTAGGCACCGTAGAACTCACCGTCGCCTTACATTACGTCTATAAAACGCCGTTCGATCAGCTGATTTGGGATGTGGGACATCAGGCTTATCCGCATAAAATTTTAACCGGTCGCCGAGAGCAAATGTCCACAATCCGCCAAAAAGGCGGCATTCATCCTTTTCCTTGGCGTGAAGAAAGCGAATTTGACGTACTGAGTGTCGGGCATTCTTCCACCTCAATCAGCGCCGGACTTGGCATCGCCATTGCCGCCGAACGGGAAAATGCCGGTCGTAAAACCGTTTGTGTTATCGGCGATGGCGCCATTACCGCCGGTATGGCGTTTGAAGCGCTAAACCATGCCGGTTCGCTGCATACGGATATGCTGGTTATTTTAAATGATAATGAAATGTCGATTTCCAAAAATGTCGGCGCACTCAATAACCACCTTGCCCGTATTTTTTCCGGTTCACTTTATTCCACCGTTCGCGACGGCAGTAAAAAAATTCTCGACAAAGTGCCCACCGTTAAAAATTTTATGAAAAAAACCGAAGAACACATGAAAGGCATCATGTTTTCACCGGAAAGTACGCTATTTGAAGAACTCGGTTTTAACTATATCGGCCCGATCGACGGTCATAATATCGATGATTTAATCGCAACGTTAACTAATATGCGCGACCTTAAAGGCCCGCAATTTCTGCATATTAAAACCAAAAAAGGAAAAGGCTACGCGCCGGCAGAAAAAGACCCTATCGGCTTTCACGGCGTACCAAAATTCAATCATTTAAGCGGCGAATTACCGAAATCCAACACGACGCCGACCTATTCCAAAATTTTCGGCGACTGGCTGTGTGAAATAGCAGAACAGGATCCAAATGTTATCGGCATCACGCCGGCAATGCGAGAAGGCTCCGGTATGGTAGAATTTTCCGAGCGTTTCCCCGATCAATATTTTGATGTCGCTATCGCGGAACAACACGCTGTCACCTTTGCAGCCGGCCTAGCCATCGGCGGCTATAAACCGATCGTGGCCATTTATTCAACCTTTTTACAACGGGCTTACGATCAACTTATTCACGATGTCGCCATTCAAAACCTACCGGTACTGTTTGCCATTGATCGCGCCGGCATTGTCGGCGCCGACGGACAAACCCATCAAGGCGCATTCGACCTCAGTTTCATGCGCTGCATTCCAAATATGATCATCATGACCCCAAGCGATGAAAACGAATGTCGTCAAATGCTCTACACCGGCTACAAATGTAATAAACCTGCCGCCGTACGCTATCCGCGCGGCAATGCGATCGGCGTAGAATTAACGCCGCTGGAAACATTGCCGATCGGTAAAGCCCGTTTCGTACGAAAAGGCGAGAAAATCGCCATTTTAAATTTCGGCACGCTTTTACCTTCGGCCTTAGCCGCGGCAGAAAAACTCAATGCCACCGTCGTAGATATGCGATTTGTGAAACCGATTGACGTAGAAATGATCGACGAGCTTGTCCAAACCCACCGTTATCTGGTGACACTGGAAGAAAATGCGATTCAAGGCGGTGCCGGATCGGCTGTCGCGGAAGTATTAAATTCTCTCGGCAAACCGACCGCACTTTTACAGCTCGGTTTACCCGACTTTTTTATTCCACAAGGAACACAACAAGAGGCATTGGCAGAAATTCAGTTGGATACAAAAGGTATTGAAGCACAAATTATGGCGTTTCTTCAGAAAGAAGTACGGTTGAATTTTTGATTATTTTCAATGGTCAAGTGAACGATTTTATAAAATTCAAGTCTAACAAATTGCTAGTGTTCTTTGAACCGCGGTAATATTTTGTTATCTTTTTATATCCTCCCCGCTATTTGATTGTAGCAGTCAACCAAATAGCGGTTTTTTATTTAAGAGGAATAAAAGTGTGGTTAATTATGAATGAATTTTAGAAATGTTTTTGTTTCAAAACGGACTGACCAAAACGCTTTTCAATTTCCTGCAACACTACCACAGGATCTAATTCCAATCCTTTACAATATTCAATAAATTCAAAGATGTCCAACCGCCTATCTCCGGTTTCGACTTTTCCGATAAAGGAATGCACGACGCCCAATTTTTCACCAAATGCGCGTTGTGTTAAACCTAACTCATGTCTACGATTAAGAAAAAGCTCTCTTAACCAACTATGTTCATTCGAGTGAACAGATAATCTCAAATTTGTCATTGCACCTATTTTAGGTGCATGTTATACTTGTACCTGTTTTAGAACCAAGTAATAAGGAGTAATAATGTCTTTTTTATCTAAAACTTTTGGCGGATTATCCAGATCCTACTATATAAGACAATTCTTATTTGGATTGATCTTTCTCTCGTTTTTCATCTTTATTGGATATGAACATCACAGCACAACGGGGAATTACTCCCTTTTAGCAACAAATATTATTTACGGCTCAGTTTGTTTATTTCTATATCCCTATTCACGCTTTGTCTATGAAAGTATTGTAGAATATATTGTCGGAAATAATGGTTTTTTAGTGAATAGCGTTTTATTTCTCACTGCCAAATTCATTACAATGTTCATTTGCTTTTTCCTTGCGATATTTATTGCACCAATTGGACTAATTTATCTATATTTCTATCATTCAAAACAAGAAAAATTACAAAACTTACCAGATAATGAATAAAAAAGGACGCTCTAGAGCGTCCTAATTTTTATCTAAACTTTAACAAATTAAAGTGCAGATTTTGCTTTTTCAACTAATGCAGCAAATGCTACTTTATCGAATACGGCAATATCGGCAAGGATCTTACGGTCAATTTCAACAGACGCTTTTTTCAAGCCATTGATGAATTTGCTGTAAGATAAACCGTTTTGACGAGCCGCCGCATTGATACGTGCAATCCATAATTGACGGAATTGACGTTTACGTTGACGACGGTCACGATATGCGTATTGACCAGCTTTGATCACCGCTTGGAAAGCAACGCGATACACGCGTGAACGTGCACCATAATAACCTTTAGCAGCCTTAAGAACTTTCTTATGGCGTGCTCTTGCAATAACACCACGTTTTACACGAGCCATTATTTAATCTCCTATGTAATATTTTTAACTAATTTAACTAATCGTACGTTTTGCTTAAATAACGGCTTATGCGTATGGTAAGCAAGCTACTACTAAAACTTGGTCTGCTTTCGCAACCATTGATTTATGACGTAAATGACGTTTACGTTTAGTTGTTTTTTTAGTCAAAATATGACGTAAGTGAGATTGTTTACGCTTGAAACCACCAGAAGCAGTTTTTTTGAAACGCTTAGCAGCACCGCGTACTGTTTTAATTTTAGGCATTGTTAAATAACTCCGCATTTTTAAGTTTAAACAACATAACCAGGCGAATCGTTTTAAGGCGATTACTTGTCGGCACTGATTATTTCCGATTAAGGCAAATAGAATTGCCGTTTTACAAGCCATCAGGCTGCGTAGTGTGCCCAATGCGCGTTGTATTTTCACCAAAGTGAAAATTCAATTATTCGGATGAAATCCAAATAAAAAATTATTTTTTCTTAGGCGCTAAAACCATAATCGCTTGGCGACCTTCTAATCTTCCCGGAGCCGATTCCACCACAGAAATTTCAGCTAAATCATTTTTCACGCGTTCTAATACATCTAGACCGATATCTTGATGCGCCATTTCACGACCACGGAAACGTACTGTGATTTTCGCTTTATCACCATCTTCTAAGAAACGGATTAAGCTACGTAATTTAACTTGGTAGTCACCTTCGTCTGTACCCGGACGGAATTTAATTTCCTTCACTTGTACGACTTTTTGTTTTTTCTTCTGCTCTTTGGCGGTTTTACTTTTCTCGTAAAGGAATTTACCGTAATTCATAATACGGCAAACCGGCGGTTCAGCATTCGGACTAATTTCAACTAAATCAAGCTCTGCTCGTTCAGCCATTTCTAAAGCTTGTTGAATCGATACAATCCCTGCTTGTTCACCATCCTGGTCAATCAAACGAACTTCTCTTACACGAATTTCATCATTAATACGATTCGGGCGATTAGCTGCCGGTGCTTTTTTTACGGTTTTAATAGTGTGTTCCTTCTATTTATTTAGAAATAAAACCTGCCATGCTAGCTGGTAGCATAGAGATTTAGCCTACAGTCTGTGATAAAAACAAACAAAACGACCAAATTTTATAGCATTTGAACAAGTTATGCAATAAGAAGCGGGAATATCTCTTCAACGACAGACTGCTTCAAAAGTGCGGTCAATTTTGACCAAGTTTGAACAATAAGATTTATTGTAATTTAAAAGAAGTCCTTAATTTACAATAAGTTTTTTAATTATTTCCGTTTGAGGAAATTGCTGAATTGTTGCCAACGCTTTTTGACGTAGCTTTTCCAACTCATCCGGATAACTTAACAGCTCACAACACTTATCCACTAATTGTTCATAAGGTACGCCGGCAATTCCATCCAAATAATCACTTTCAATCTCTGTCGTTTTATTCACTTCACTGACAATCGCAACACCATTATTCATCAAATAAAAACATCGTACAATTTCAAAAATTTGACTATCAAAGAAATGAACATTTAACACGATTTTAGAACGAGAGATATAACGATCTAACTCTTCTCCAAATACATCTTTTAAAGCAACAACATTTACACCTCTATTGCTTAACTGATGAATAATATGCTCGCGCCGCTCTGTCATAGAACCGTAAAATAAAACATCAATATCGCGAACATGATCGGAAGGAATACGATTTAATATTGGTGAATAGCCTAATTTTAAATATTGAGGATGCGTTAAACCAAATTGATTAAAAAGCTCAATATTCTTCTTACTATAATCCCAAACCTGACATTTAGAAGCCAAGTAAAGTGTTTTATGAAACCACATTTTATAATGCGGTTCAGGTCTAAATTGCAAACTTGCCAATTGTTCGGTATTCACAATAATTGAATTTTCATTCAAAATTGGAATATCCGGTTCATAAATTAAATGCGCACCTAATATAATATTAGTTATATTTTCTTCAGTATAAATTGTATTAAAATTGATACTGGCGTTAAATCCCAATTCTTGTAGGGTATAATTAATTGTATTAGCTAAATCCCAAAAAATATTTTTGGTTATTTCACTAGCATATATTATCCCGACATTAACTGTTTTCTTTAATTTTGAATTTTCAATAAATTGATCGCTCATCATTTTAATTAGAGAAAATCAGGCACAAATTGTACCTGATTACACTCCCCTTTTTACTTATTCATTGAGTAATTTTAATTCACGATTTCGAACTTGCGATTTTAAAATTTCCGCAAATTCTTCTACCGTAAATGTACCTAAATCCGTACCTTTACGAGTACGAACGGCAATTTTGCCTTCCGCTACTTCTTTGTCCCCACAAACGAGCATATAGGGCACGCGACGTAAGGTATGTTCACGGATTTTGAAACCCACTTTTTCGTTACGAATATCCGCTTTTACGCGTAAACCGGCATGAGAAAGGGTTTTCACCACCTTTTGCACATAGTCCGCTTGGCTATCGGTAATATTCATCACGATTGCTTGAGTAGGGGCTAACCAGGCCGGGAAAAAACCGGCGTATTCTTCGGTAATGATACCGATGAAGCGTTCAATTGAACCTAAAATTGCACGGTGGATCATCACCGGTATTTTACGGTTGTTGTCTTCCGCAACATAGGTTGCGTCTAAACGCCCCGGCAAGGCAAAGTCTAATTGCACCGTACCGCATTGCCATTCGCGACCTAAGCAATCGCGCAACGCAAACTCAATTTTCGGGCCGTAGAAGGCGCCTTCGCCCTCTTGAATTTCATATTCAAGACCATTGTGTTTTAGTGCGTTGGCCAATCCGGTTTCCGCGCGATCCCACATTTCATCCGCGCCGATACGTTTTTCCGGACGGGTTGAAAGTTTCACGTAAATATCGGTGAAGCCAAAAGTACTATAAATGTCGTAAACCATTTTAATACAGCTGGTTACTTCGCTTTCAATTTGGTCTTCAGTACAGAAAATGTGGGCATCATCTTGAGTGAAGCCACGTACACGCATTAAACCATGTAAAGAACCGGATGGCTCATTACGATGGCAGGAACCAAATTCCGCCATACGGATCGGTAAATCACGATAAGATTTTAAGCCTTGGTTGAAAATTTGAACGTGACCCGGGCAGTTCATTGGTTTAATCGCATATTCACGGTTTTCCGATTGGGTGGTGAACATTAAATCACCGTAGTTTTGCCAGTGCCCGGTTTTTTCCCACAACACGCGATCCATCATAAACGGACCTTTTACTTCTTGATAATCGTACTCTTTTAATTTGGTCCGCACGAAGGTTTCAAGCTCACGGAAAATTGTCCAGCCGTCATTGTGCCAGAACACCATACCCGGCGCTTCTTCTTGCATATGATATAAATCTAATGCTTTACCAATTTTACGGTGGTCACGTTTTGCCGCTTCTTCTAAGCGTTGTAAGTATTCGGCTAATTGTTTTTTATCTGCCCAAGCTGTACCGTAGATACGTTGTAACATTTTATTTTTGCTGTCACCACGCCAGTACGCACCGGCAATTTTCATTAGTTTAAAGTGGTGGCAAAAACGCATATTAGGTACGTGCGGGCCGCGGCACATATCGATATATTCTTGGTGATGATATAGCGCCGGCGTTGCAGTGCGTTCGATGTTTTCATCTAAAATCGCCATTTTGTACGGTTCACCGCGTTTTTCAAAGGTATCGCGCGCTTCTTGCCAACTGACGCGTTTCTTCACCACGTCATAATTGGTTTTCGCCAATTCCAACATGCGTTTTTCGATCGCGTCCAAATCTTCTTGGGTTAAAGAGCGGTCTAAATCCACGTCATAGTAGAAGCCGTTTTCAATCGTTGGACCGATTGCCATTTTCACATCCGGGAATAATTGTTTGATGGCGTGACCAAGCAAGTGTGCGCAAGAGTGGCGGATAATTTCTAAACCGTCTTCATCTTTTGCGGTAATAATTTCTAAAGTGGCATCTTGCTCAATAATGTCACACGCATCACGGCGTTCACCGTTCACGCGACCTGCAATGGTTGCTTTGGCAAGGCCTGCTCCGATATCTTGCGCCACTTCAAGCACAGAAACAGGACGATCGAATTGACGTTGAGAACCGTCAGGTAAAGTAATAATTGGCATTGTTTTTTCCTTAATACAGTGGTCACCCATACGAAAGGTGACGTGTTCGTTTAAAAATTTTACAAAACTAACCGTACTTTTTCGCCGAATCCGCTTCGCTCCTACTATTGAACGGCAAAACTCGGGATAAAGTGCGGTCGCGGATTTTATCATTTAATGTGTGGCTTGTTAAATCGTGCGCGCATATTTTCCGAAAACGAAAAAATACTTTTCGTAAATAAAACTTTATCTCTGAAAAATAATCGCTAGAATGAGCGCACTTTTTTACGCCCCATTATTTCAAAGGAAACAAGATGAGCAATGTATTAGTCTTAAAATCCAGCATTCTTGCGGACAATTCTCAAAGCAACAAATTAGCCGATTATGCTATCGAAAAATTACAAGGCAATCACATCGTAGTACGTGATTTAGCGCAAAACCAATTACCGCAATTTGATGCAACGGCGGCAACAGCCGTACGCGGTGAACCAAAAACCGATGAAGAAAAACAACTTCTTGCGCTTTCTGACAAACTCGTTACCGAATTAAAAACGGCAGATGTCGTTGTAATCGGTGCACCGATGTACAACTTAAATATCCCGACACAATTAAAAGCTTATTTCGATTTTATCGCACGTCCGCGTGTAACCTTTCAATATACTGAAAATGGCCCTCAAGGTTTATTAAAAGGGAAAAAGGCCATTGTGTTATGTACATTCGGAGGCTTATATGATGAAAAAAATATCGTTACTCAATATATGAAAGCGATTTTAGGCTTTGTGGGCATTACGGACGTGCAATTTGTGTATGCACAAGGCATTGGTTATGGCGCGGAAGCGATTGAAAAAGCGCAGGCTTCTGCGAAAGCGGAAATAGATAAAATTATGATGAATCTTAACTAAAAGCGAAAAAAATACCACCTTAAAGGTGGTATTTTTTTAAAATGTTCCGTAAACAACATCTCGTTGAGTGTAACGTAAATTACTTTCTTTTTCCTGTAAATACGCCATATAACAATTTGCCAATCGTTCGCTTAAAAATGCAACAGCGCGTTTTTGATAATCATCATAATGAGAAATATCAAGACGTTTTTCTAATTCAAATAACACATCAAATAACCAAGCACAATAAGGATGGAAATATTCTTTTTTCATAATGAGCATATTACAATAAAATGCATCTTTAGAATGTAACCATCTTAAAGAAGCTGGATACATTTCCGGATATTTTTCTTTAATAATACTCATCGCAATATCAATATCTTTACTATTATGGGAATGGGAATATTGTTCATAATTAGTAAAAAGATATTCCGGGTAATCAATTCTAAACAAATTTATTAAACCAGAGCTTATAATATCATATTGCTCACAAACTTCTTTGATTCTCTCACTATGCCAACCAAATTTATTAATCGTCTCTTCATCAAATTGAGCAAAATGAAAATCCGTAACAGCACGATTAAAATTTAACAAACGACGATAATGAAATAATCCATAATAATCCGCTTCGACATTTTTCCACATCCAATATAAAACGGTCATTTCACAATAGGTTTTATTTTTGGCCGAAATATTGTCAAGCGTATCATCACCGATGATCTCCCCGTCAATTACCTCATTTGAAATAGCCTTGCCCGCCCAGATCGGAATTAAACATTCATTTTGATATCGCGGTGAATTTTTGTGATGGCATACATAAATTTTGACATTAGGTTGTTCGCTCATTTTATTGTTGACTCCGATAACGAGTAAATTTCTGTAAAAATAACCGCACTTTTATCATGCCGGTTTTCTCCGTCGGCAAATACTATCAGATTTTCTAAATTTTTTTAAGTGGTCTATTGACTTCTCTCTTTTGCACTAGTCTAATAGTACAAAATTTCAAAAAAGGATTTCATTATGTCACATCATGCTTTTATTGCGGTGACCACGCAACCGGTTCCTTACCATGCAAACACCACCGCAATCTTTAATACCCTTTGCAACCACCCCAACACGCTTCTCCTCGACTCCGCTGAAATCGGCAGTAAAAACAGTTTACAAAGTCTGATCTTAATTAACGCCGCAGTAAAAATCACCTGTTTAGGCAACAACGTCACATTTAAAGCCTTAAATGCCAATGGCAAACAAGTGTTAAAAGAAATCCAGCCGATTTTAACCGCACTTACGCAATCAAAAGGCAGTGAAAGAGCGGTTAATTTTGACGATGAATTTTCTGTGGATTTTGCGCCGCTGGATAATCAATTAGACGAAGACAGCAAACTCCAATCCGCGACAATTTTTGATGGTTTACGTGTGATTTCCAATCTTTATCAACACAGCCAAACCCCGATATTCTTAGGCGGTTTGTTTGCTTATGATTTGGTCGCCAATTTTATTCCGATGAACGGGATTGCCTTAAAAGACGACGGCATTCATTGCCCGGATTACAGTTTTTATCTTGCCGAACATCTCATTACGATTGATCACCAAAGCCAACAAGCCACGCTAAAAAGTTTTTGCTTTGCGCAAGAAGAACAAGTGAATGTGGCGAAAACCGCCCTTTCCATCGCACAAAATTTAAAAAATATCGACAATGTACTTTCCATTAAATCCGCTAGCGATGAAGTGAAAACCAATTTTGACGATCCGGAATTTACCGGCATTGTAAAAGCCTTGAAACATCATATTAATATTGGTGATGTGTTCCAAATTGTGCCGTCGCGCCGTTTCTCTCTTGCTTGCCCGAATGCGCTCGCAAGTTACGCGCAACTTAAACAAAATAACCCAAGCCCTTATATGTTCTATATGAACGATGAAGAGTTTATTTTGTTTGGCGCATCACCTGAAAGTGCGCTCAAATATGCGCCTGAAAATCGTCAATTAGAAATCTACCCGATTGCCGGCTCGCGTCCGCGTGGTTTTGATGCTCATGGCAATATTGATGTGGAACTCGATGCCCGTTTAGAACTTGAACTTCGTCTTGATCACAAAGAACAGGCAGAACATTTGATGTTGGTGGATTTGGCGCGTAACGACATCGCGCGCGTATGCCAAAGCGGTACGCGTAAAGTCGCTGAATTAATGCAGGTGGATCGCTATTCGCACATTATGCACTTGGTTTCACGCGTAATCGGCAAACTTCGCCCTGAATTAGATGCCCTTCACGCTTATCAAGCCTGTATGAATATGGGAACGCTTACCGGCGCACCGAAAATCAAAGCCATGCAGTTAATTTATCAGTTTGAGCAACAAAAACGCCATAGCTACGGCGGCGCCGTGGGTTATCTCACATCCGACGGGCGTTTTGATACCTGTATCGTCATTCGTTCTGCCTTTGTGCAAAATGGCATTGCGCATGTGCAAGCGGGTTGTGGTGAAGTATTGGATTCCGATCCGCAAATGGAAGCGGACGAAACCCGCCACAAAGCCGCTGCGGTATTAAAAGCCATTCGTCAAATCAATACACAAGCAAAATAAGGAAGGCAAATTATGGCAAATATTCTTTTTTTAGATAACTTTGATTCCTTTACTTACAATCTTGTGGATCAATTCCGTGTGTTGGGGCACAGCGTGAAAATTTACCGCAACGACTGCGATTTGGATCAGCTCGTGAGCACCGCATTGAACACGCCCGACACCGTACTCGCGCTCTCCCCCGGCCCCGGCACGCCGGCAGAAGCGGGGATTTTATTGCCGTTGATTGAACGTTTGAAAAATCAGGTACCGATTATCGGCATTTGCTTAGGTCACCAAGCCTTAATTCAAGCCTTTGGTGGCAAAGTGGTACACGCCGGTGAAGTGCTACACGGTAAAGTATCCCGAATCACACACGACGGCGAAGCCATGTTTAAAGATCTTGCCAACCCAATGCCGGTGGCGCGTTATCATTCCCTAATGGGGCAAGACTTACCGCCGGAATTTATCGTCAACGCAGAATACAACGGCATTATTATGGCAATCCGCCACCGTGAATTACCGATCTGCGCCTTCCAATTCCACCCGGAAAGCATTTTAACCGTGCAAGGATCGCAGTTATTGCAACAATCGATTGAGTGGTTGTTGAAAGAACATTCCCCTCTTTAGCAAAGAGGGGGTTAGGGGAGATTTACTCGCTACGCTCGCACTTCGTGCCGTTGCTAAAGCAACGTTCAAACGCAAGCGTTTGTGGCAGAATAAAATTTAACCTGATATGTAATTAATATCGCAAAAATCTCCCCCCTGCCCCCTCTTTACAAAAAAGGAGGAGAAAAAATAGCTCAAGGAGAAATAAAATGATCACCGTATTCGGACTAAAAGAAAAACTCGCTCCACGCCGCGAACAATTGGCGGAAGTCATTTACAACAGCCTTTATCTCGGCTTAGATATTCCAAAAGGCAAACACGCCATTCGTTTTTTATGTTTAGAAAAAGACGATTTCTACTACCCTTTCGATCGTAGTGATGATTACACCGTCATTGAAATCAACTTAATGGTAGGCCGTATGGAAGGCACGAAAAAACGCTTGATCAAAATGCTGTTCAGCGAACTTGAATACAAACTCGGCATTCGCGCTCATGATGTGGAAATCACCATTAAAGAACAACCGGCACATTGTTGGGGCTTCCGTGGTATGACCGGCGATGAAGCGCGTGATTTGGATTATGATATTTATGTTTAAGAAAAAGGAATAATTTATGCAGCACGACCAATTATTAGAACAACTTTATAACGGAAAAGCACTGGATAAAGCAGAAAGTGCGGCCATTTTTAATGCCATTATGCAAGGCGAATTGAATAACGAACAAATCGCCGCGATGCTCATCGCTTTAAAAGTACGTGGCGCAACCATTGATGAAATCAGCGGCGCAGTTGAGGCTTCGTTAAAAAATGCGAAACCTTTCCCGCGCCCTGATTATCCTTTTGCGGATATTGTCGGCACCGGTGGTGACGGTCAAAACACCATTAATATTTCTACCGCAAGTTGTATTACCGCTGCCGCGATGGGCGCGAAAGTCGCAAAACACGGCAATCGCAGCGTTTCCAGTAAATCCGGTGCGAGTGATGTGCTTACCTCATTAGGTGTCAACGTCAACATTTCTCCTGAAACCGCACGTCAAGCCTTAAATGAAATTGGCGTCTGTTTCTTATTTGCACAGCAATATCATTCCGGCTTCCGCCATGTAGCGCCGGTTCGCGCAGCGTTAAAAACACGCACGATTTTCAATATTCTCGGCCCACTCATCAACCCTGCTCGCCCAAATTACAGCCTGCTTGGCGTGTATGCCCCTGAATTAGTTAAAACCTATGCGGAAACGGCCGTGGCATTAGGTCATGAACACACTTTTGTGGTGCACGGTTCCGGTTTGGACGAAGTGGCATTACATGGTGAAACGCAGGTGGCAGAAGTGAAAAATAGCAAAATCCACTACTTTACTTTAACCCCGGAAGATTTCAGCTTAAAAACGCAATCCCTTGAAAGCTTGCGTGGTGGCGAACCACAAGAAAATGCCCAAATGCTGACCGCACTTTTACAAGGCAAAGGCAAACCGGAACACGCTAACGCTGTTGCTGCCAATACCGCGCTATTGCTTAAATTGTTTGGTCATCAAGATCTTAAACAAAATACGCAAAATGTGTTGGAAACCTTGGCAAGTGGTAAGGCATTTGAGACATTGCAGAAATTAACACAATATTAATTGTGCAGGTTATCGCAGAAATCTTGAGCTTGAAAATAGCGTCCTTGAGTTGAAGTAGATATTTGAGTAGAATGTGGAGAAATTAGCTCGTCACAGGACGAAAACCTTACCTTATGAAAAAATTGATAGATGAATTTAAACGTCTTTATGCGTTTAGTGAACTTTTAAAACAGCTTATTATCCGAGATATAAAATTAAAATATCGCCGCAGTTATTTAGGATATTTATGGAGTATTTTAAATCCATTACTTCTTATGATTGTGCTGGTTATCGTGTTCTCTAACTTATTTAGATTTGATATTCCTAATTTCCCTCTATATCTCATTGCGGGGCATGTATTATTTAATTTTATGGTTGAAGCTACAACAATGTCCGTAAGCTCTATTATAGGAAATGCACCACTGATTAAGAAAACATATGTCCCTAAATATATCTTTTCATTATCAAGAGTAGGAAGTTCTCTGGTTAATCTTATTTTCTCTCTCGGTGCGCTCGTGCTGGTTATGATTATCACCAGAGCACAATTTTCTTGGTATTTACTTTATTTTCCAATCATTATCTTACAAGTTTTTATTTTTAGTCTTGGGATAGGCTTGCTCCTTTCTTCCGCAACCGTTTTTTTTCGCGATATTCAATATTTATGGGGAGTTTTTACCTCTATGTGGATGTATTTAACCCCATTATTTTACCCTATTACAATTATTCCCGAAGAATATCAAAGTATATATAAAAACCTTAACCCCATGTATGGTTATATTGAACAGTTTAGAGATATTGTCCTATATGCACGTTCCCCTGATCTGCATTCAATATTAATTGGCTTTGCTATATCTTTTTTCTTTGTAATTCTTGGTGCAATTTATTTCAATAAAAAACAAGACGAGTTTATTTTATACATATGACAAAAAATAATGACATTGTTATTAAAGTAACCAATGCAACTGTTCGCTTTAATAAAGCTACTGAAAGCTATAATGGCTTAAAAGAATACGTCATAAAAATGCTAAAAGGCGAATTAATGTTTCAAGAATTTTTAGCATTAAAAGACATAAATCTAGAAATTAGAAAAGGTGAAGCTTGGGGATTTATTGGAACGAATGGTTCAGGTAAATCTACTTTATTAAAATTAATTTGCGGAATTGTAAAACCTTATAAAGGAAAGGTAGAAGTAGAAGGATCTATCGCACCGCTTATTGAATTGGGTGCCGGATTTGATCCTGACTTAACCGCAAGGGAAAATATTTTTTTAAATGGTGCATTGTTAGGACATAAAAAATCTTTTATGCAACAACATTTTGATGAAATCATTGAATTTTCAGAACTGCAAGATTTTATTGATGTACCGGTTAAAAATTTTTCCTCCGGTATGGCTGCCCGTCTAGGTTTCTCCATTGCAACAATTGTACAACCCGACATTTTAATTGTTGATGAAGTATTAGCGGTAGGCGATTCGGCATTTCAAGAAAAATGTAAAAATAGAATGGAAGAGATGTTATCAAGTGGTGTCACCTTACTTTTTGTATCCCATTCTATAGAACAAGTAAAAGCACTTTGTAAAAAAGCAATTTGGATTGACAAAGGAGTAGCAAGAGCTTATGGCGATATTGACGATGTTGTACGACAATATGAAGAACGATAGCTTTATTTTCAATTTTCTCTGGTCAAAATAATTTAAAAGAACAATTATTTATATTTAAGGAAATTAAATGACAGAATTATATCCTATAGTCGTTGATTTAGATGATACCTTAGTCTTAACCGATACGCTACACGAAAATTTAATTACATTAATTAAAAATAACCCTGTAGAAATTTTTAAATTGCCGACAAAATTAACAAATGGTAAAGCGGCATTTAAAAATTATGTGTATCAAAATAGTCAATTGGAAGTCGATTCTTTGCCGTATCGGAAAGAATTAATTGAGTTTTTAACGGCTAAAAAACAAGAAGGACATAAAATAATCTTAGCCACTGCCGCTAATGAAGAAATAGCCAATACGGTAGCTGCTTATCTTGGGATATTTGATCAAGTTTTGGGTAGTTCATCCTCGCATAATTTACGCGGAGAAAATAAACTTCAAGAGATTCAGCAATATGTTGGAAAAGAATTTATTTATGCAGGAGATCATTCGGTCGATTTACCTATTTGGAAAGTATCAAAAGGCGCCATTATTGCCGGAAATAAAACGTCAGAATTATCCAAAGAATTAGCAAAACACAACATTCCTGTAATTAAATTATTTGAAAACCCTAAAGTAACATTAAAAACTTGGGTAAAAGCTATTCGAGTTCATCAGTGGCTAAAAAATGGATTATTATTTGTTCCGCTGCTGGTTTCATTTAATTTTTTAGAAATTTCTAAATTATTAGAAGTATTTCTAGCGTTTATTGCATTCTCCCTAGGTGCGTCAGCAACCTATATATTAAATGATTTATGGGATTTATCGAATGATAGAAAACATAAACGAAAATGTAAAAGACCGTTTGCATCAGGTGTGATTTCTATTCCTAAAGCTGTTAAAGCAAGTATCATATTATTAACAACCTCATTTATTTTATCATATTGGGTTTCCCCGGCTTTCTTTTTAATTTTTATTTTATATTTAATTATCACAACTTTATATAGCCTAAAATTTAAAAAAGAAGTTTTAGTTGATATTACAATACTTTCTATACTCTACACAATGCGTATTCTTGCCGGTGGAGTCGTTTCAAATATCGGGTTAAGCTATTGGCTAATTAGTTTCTCAATTTTTATTTTCCTAAGCTTGGCTACAATGAAACGTTGCGGAGAATTAGTTTCAATGGCAGATAGCCCAAAAAACTCTATTGTAGGCCGAGGATATTCCAAATCCGATCTTAATATTTTATGGCCTCTTGGCATTAGTTCCTATATTGGTGCCATTATTTTATTTGGATTATATATTAATGATCCAATTACTATCTCAAACTTTAACTTATCAGAAGGTTTATGGGGTGTTCAATTAGTCCTATTTTACTTGGTTGGGAATTTATGGATTAAAACTAAACATGGTTTTATGCATGATGATCCAATTGTCTATTTAATAAAAGATAAGAAAAGTTTAATTCTGATTTTTATCATGACTATATTATTCTTAATTTCCCATAATGGAATTAATTTTAATTAGGAGTTTATTATGAATTTAATTACTTTTATTATTGCCCTAGGCAGCGTGAGTTTAAATGCACTCGCGCAAATTGCGTTAAGAAAAACAATGTTAACATTAGGACAAATGCCTAGTGAATTATCCGGCTATTTTAACCTAGCTTTAAACCTTCTCTCGAATATATGGTTTATGTTGGGGATGGGATGTTATGTTATTAGTATCGGTTTATGGATGGTTGTATTAGGTAAGGTTGAAGTCAGTCTTGCATACCCGTTATTATCGGTCGGATATATCCTAACGGCAGTAATCGGATATTTCTTTATGGGAGAAAACGTTAATTTAATAAGAATTATTGGATTAACCTTTATTTGTGTCGGAATTATTATTATTTCACGGAGTGCATAATGCGTCATATTATTACCGGTGGCAGCGGATTTACCGGAAAAGTACTTGCCAAAAATTTAATTCAAAAAGGTCAAAAAGTTGTTAATTTTGATTTAAAAAATTATGATGATGAATATCTGAAAAATAATACTGAATATGTTCAAGGCGATATTCGTTCTTTAAATGATATTCAAAAATTAAATTTAACCCCAGATGATATTGTTTATCATCTGGCTGCAAGACAATTTGCCGATGCCGTGCCTAAAAAAGGTCGCAAAGAATGGTTTTTCGAAGTCAATGTGCAAGGCACAAAAAACATTTTGGAAGAAATGGATAAAGCCGGCACGACAAAAATGGTTTTCTTTTCTACGGACATGACCTATGGCGTGCCAGATACCTGTCCCGTTTCGACAAATCACCCGCAACGTCCTCTTGGTCCCTATGGGGAAAGCAAAGTGGCCGCAGAACAATTAATCCGCAGCTATCCGAAATTAAATGCAACAATTTTTCGACCGCGCTTAATTACAGGTGCCGGTAGATTGGGTATTTTGGGAAAACTTTTCAAATTAATTTCCATGGGTCTGCCTGTCCCAATGATTGGAAACGGATTAAATCGCTACCAAATGGTCAGCGTCGAAGATTGTGCCAAAGCGGCGGAAATCGCGATGGAAAAAGGATTTCCGCGAAAAGCCTATAATTTAGGCTCCGCCAATCCTCCAACAACAAAAGAGCTATTACAAGCGATTGTAAACCATGCCGGTTCAAAATCTATCGTAATTTCAACGCCGGCCGGCGCATTAAAGCTGGTTTTATCTCTTTTGGATAAATTAGGCTTAACCCTACTCTATCCTGAACAATTTGGTATTGCCGATAAAAATATTTTGCTTGATACATCAGAAACAATCAATGAATTAGGTTGGGCGCCATCTAAATCAGATATTGATGCAATGTGTGAAGCCTATGATAATTTTCGTAGCTTAGAAACTAAATAATTAGTGGAACTGAAATTTATGAATAAGTCAAATTTTATCTTTAATAATAATACTCAAGCTTTTATTATATTTATACTATTTATATATAGTTTTATATACATGACTGGTCAACTATCTACGCCTTATATAAGGCATGATGACTGGGAGTATATGACGTATCTATTACCAGATATGCCACATCATGGTACGCCTCTAGATAAAACTTTGTGGGAAGGTCGCTGGGTTAACTACCTATGGTCTTTCATTGCCAGAGATTTCTTGGTAAACACTAATTATCTTTTATTTATTATTGGATATAGTCTATTTTGTTGGACTATTGGTATGTCTTTTGCAACAGGAATATTTAGTAGATTTCTTATTTCATTGATTGCGTTCTTCTGTCCTGCATATGTTGATTTATCTTTTTGGCCTGCCACTTTAACACCATCAGTGTGGATAGCATTTTTTTTGTTATTATTTAATTATTTTTGTAAAAATAAATTATATATTTTTCCTATAATGATAACATTTGCTATATTGATAATGTCGTATGCTCCATTAATATCAGTATGTTTTCTATTATTAACATTAGATTCGAGAAGAACAGTAAACGATAATATTAAATTATCAATAACTTACTATGTTGGATATTTACTAGGGGTTATTTTTGTCTATATATTAAATTATAAATATCATGGTTTTTTAGGAGTGAAAATTGCTGATTGGCGACATCCTAATCCTATTCATTCTTTTGACAATGTGATAGAAAATACCCAAAAAACTATTTTTTTCTTTAAAGACTTAATATCTAATAATATAGGTTCAATATTAATATCTTCTATATTAATGATATTATTATTCAATGAAGGGCATAAAAAGCAAGTTATTACTTTTATAGGTTCTATGTTTTTAGTTATTTCATTAGAATCTGCCTTATCAATTTATACTGGAGTAGATATCCCTGATAGATCTCTTATCTGGCCATGGTACTTCTTTTTATCTGTTATAATACTCACATTTAGATTTGCTAGCACCGTAAAACTTATATTAGCTACTGTTCTAATCCTTACACTATTATACACTGGTATGGAACGATGGTACGGATTTTATACTTATGAATCGAAACATGCTAGATTTGAAAATGTATTAGGTGGAATACTAAAAACACAAGATCAAGAGCAGGTTTATATTTGTGGCGATACAAAGAATATTAAAGGATTAGGTAATAGAGAACTGAAAGCACTAACATTATCAATTTGGAAAAAAGATGGAATTTATCTTAAACAAGGTGATGAGAAAGAATGTAGCTTGCTATCAGACAAATCTTTAGGATTACATAAAATAAATGAAAAAACCTTTTATAAATTATATTAATAGATTTTATCGTTTATTAATAACTGATACCCAAACTATCAAGATAGGCTAATCAATTAAAACTAGATGATGAAGTTAATTTTATGGTAGCTAAAGAAAGCTCTAGAGACTGCTCCTCCTTACCTCCAACAGTATCTGATAAAAATGTTGCTTTAAAACTTATAAAACATACGAATAACACCGATACTGTTGAACTTGGTTCTAGGTATCAAACGGTCGCTTTAGTTTTCCCAAGGGTTTGGTGGCATGGATATACGGCTAAATTTAACGGAATGCCGCTTCCGGTTACGACAGATGATTCCAAAATATTAGTCAGAGTCGATGTGCCTGCCGGGCAAGAAGGGCGGTTAGAATTAGCTTACTTTCCTTCTACTTGGACTAAGCTATGGGGACTTCCATTAATTTCTATTCTTCTGATGAGTGGATTAATACTATTTTTAACTAAAAGAAAATCTGTTTAACTAACAACAAATAAAGGACGATAAATAAATGAGTTATATTTTACAACGTGCTGTTTTTCCAACTTTTTCTTTATGTTCGGAAAGAGATCTCTATTTTAGATTTAATGATCTTGTCGATTTGGATATGAATACTTCTGTCCTCATGTTAAGACCTAAAGGACGATTATTTACAGATACTTATTTTAATAGCGTCAGTGTCGGCAAGTGGAAACGACATACGACTGTAAATGATTTAAACCTTACCATAAAATTTAAAGGAAAAATTAAGATTACTTGGTTTTTACATCGCCCTCACTTTAGTGGACGAATTCTGGCAGAAAATTATCTTACCAGTAAAGGTCTTAAAGAAATTTCTGTTCCTTTAGAATTTTGGGGAAATTTGGAAGATGGCATGCTGGTCTTTGATATCGAAGCATTGGAAGAAACGCAAGTTGTCGACTTCTATTATTGGACAAATACACCTCCAACAAATAAAGTGAAATTAGGTATCGTTATAACGCATTTTAATCGCCAAAAATATGTTTTACCTGCAATTGCCCGATTAAAGGAACAGCTCTTGGATTTACCTGAATTTAAAGATCGCGTTTCCTTATTTGTCGTTGATAATAGCCAAAATTTACCGCCAATCGAAAACGTCACGATTATTCCGAATGAAAATTTAGGCGGCGCCGGTGGATTTAGCCGTGGATTATTAACCTTAAAAGAAAGTAAAGATTATACGCACTGCCTATTTATGGATGATGATGCATCTTGTGAAGTGGACGGAATTAAGCGCACACTTGCTCTATTAACTTACGCAAAAGATAAAGAATTAGCCGTAGGCGGAGCAATGTTACGTGAAGAAACCATGTATTTACAATACGAAAACGGTGCGAGATTTGACGGCTTATTACATCCGAATAAAGCCGGCTTAGATTTACGCCAACAAAATAGTTGTATTGTTAATGAATTTGAAGAACGTATTGATTTTTGCGGTTGGTGGTTCTTTGCCTTCCCTCTTTCAAAAGTAAAACATTTGGCCTTCCCTTTCTTTGTACGTGGCGATGATATTGGTTTCGGATTAGCCCATAAATTTAATATTATTACGCTAAATGGAATATCCTCGTGGCAAGGCGATTTTGCTTTGAAACATAATCCGCTCACGGTTTATTTAGATAATCGTCATCAAATAATGCAACACTTTCATCACGGTGATGATGAAGGATTAAAAAATCTACTATTGATTACCGCAAGAATGTTTATGCATAATCTGTTGACTTATCACTATGAAACAGCAGAGGCGATTATTTATTCAATTCAAGATGCAACAAAAGGCAAAGACTTTTGGAAAGAAAATGTCAACATGGTTGAAAAAAGAAAACAAATTTCGGCACTTGCCAAACATGAAAAACCTGAAGATATTTCCCTTGACTTATTTGCCGGTGCGATGGGCGGAAATCCACATGAAGGAAGAATGGCAAGATTATTCCGCTGGGCGACCTTAAACGGCCATTTATTGCCTACTATTTTCTTTAAGAAAGGCTACGTTTGGCAGGATAAAGGTCATTCTCACTTAAGGGAAATTTATCGTTTTAAACGTGTGTTATATATTCACCGCCCTTCCAACAAAGGATTTGTATTAAAACACAATAAAAAGAAATTTTTCTCTTTACTTTTCTCTTATTTATGTGCAGTTTACAAATTGGCTAAAAATTATAAGAGACTAAAAAAAGAATATGCTGAATCTTATGACGAACTAACCAGCCCTGAATTCTGGAAAAAACAATTTAAAACAAAATAAAAAGGTAACAACAAATGAAAAAATTTCTTTTTGTGGGCGCCGGTTTCTCTAATGCGGTTATTGCTCGAGAACTCGCTGAACAAGGCCATCAAACCACTGTCATTGATTTACGTAACCATGTCGCAGGAAATTGCCATTCTGAGCGTGATCCTGAAACTGATGTTATGGTTCATATTTATGGGCCGCATATTTTTCACACCGATAATGAACGGGTTTGGAATTATGTAAA
>CAURMH010000009.1:0-34912 GCA_963525745.1 uncultured Pasteurellaceae bacterium
TGACTAAACTCACTGATATCAAGCACCTCATAACTACGGTAAGTATCCGTGTAAATAATGCTGTCAGGCTTAACTTTCTCGCAAATTATTGGCAATAATGTGGCTGGTTGCGCATTAGGAACAATAACCGTATAAACTTTGCCATTTCGCTTGAGAAACCCGAATACTGCGATTTTGCCTGCAGCATCGCGACCTCGTTTACCTTTATGAGCTCCGCCGAAATACCTTTCATCGGCTTCAATCTCACCTTCAAACATTTCCAAATGGAGGCTTGTTGGGTAGATGAGTAAGTGTAATCGGTGAAAATAATAAGCGGCTGTATTTTTATTTACATTGACCAACTCACTCGCTGTTCTGGCGGTAATACCTGCGATAAATAGTTCGATGAGTTTATTTTGTTTATGCCGGCTTAAACGACTTTTTCTCATAGGTTCATTCTAATCTAAATGAGATTTTCAGTCGTTATCTAGTACAGCCCCTTATAATTACATTATTCTAATAATACAGAAATAACCGTTCTGAGTGACATACAAAAAAGAGGAATAGTTACACTCCTCTTTTTTACGGCATTTTTACGAATCAGATGTCAATACGCGTAATAATACCGGTTTAAAATGCGTTTTTGGGTTGAGTTTTTGACTGTAATTCTTTATAAGCCAAAAAGAAAAAGCTGTGCAGAATACAATAAATAGCGCACGGATCGGTTCATTTTCACTTATGTAGGAAGAGAGTAGCGTGGCGCCTAACAGGGTAAATAAAGGAACAACATACATTAACAGGGCGGAATATAGCATTATATTTTCTTCTAATCCGATTTCAACGACTTGCCCTATGCGCAATGGTATAAGTGTTTCAACATTAAAAACATATTCGCCGCGCTGACCGTTAAGTTCCGACAACGCAGCAGTCCCGCAGTTTGTTTTGGCTATGCATTGGCCACAGGCGCTTTGGGACTGACATTTTACTTGCGCGATACCGGATTGGTAACCAACGACGATTGCACTTTCTTTTAACATTCAGCTTCTCCCATATAAATATCAAAACGATGATTTTTAGTTTCACGGCTAAAGTGCGGTTGTTTTTCGCCAAGAAAGGTTGCATAGTCAGGGCGTTTCACAACCACGCGTTTTTTCGCAAGTCGTAATGCCGGCACAAGCAACTTATCTGCATCTAAATCGGCCCCAACTAAATGTTGAAAGACGCGCATTTCTTTTTTTACCAGCGCAGACTTTTGTTTATGCGGATACATCGGATCGAGATAAACCACATCAGCACTATCGGTTTGCGGATTAAGTTGATTAATATGGCGAACATGCAATAGCTGAAGATTTTGTTGCAACGTTTCTCCGATTTCTGCGTCCCGATAAGCACGATTTAAGCCGTCCCGCAGTAATAAACGCACCACCGGATGTCGCTCGACCAAATGCACCCGACAGCCTATCGAAGCTAATACAAAAGCATCGCGACCGAGGCCGGCAGTGGCGTCAATTACTGTCGGTAGCTCGTTGCCTTTAACGCCCACAGCCTTCGCCACAGCTTCACCGCGCCCCCCGCCGAATTTACGCCGATGTGCCATAGCACCACTGATAAAATCAACAAAAACTGCGCCCAGTTTAGGTTCGTCTCGCTTTTGCAATTCCAGATGACTGTCCGTTTGCACCAAGGCTAACGAGCTTTGTTCATCATGTACAATCCCGACCGAGGCACAAAGTGCGGTCAAATCCGCCAACGTTTTTTCAGTCGACATCGAAACAAGCCGAATGCCTATTTGCGGATCAACCATACGCCGCTTTCCATGTGTTCGGTATAAGGAAACTGATCAAACAGTGCTGCTTTTTCAATTCGGTGGGTTTTCGACAATTCCGTCAAATTATCGCACAAAGTATAAGGATTACAGGAAATGTACAAAATTCGCTCGTAATTTTGTACCAACTTGACGGTTTCAGGATCAAGACCCGCACGAGGCGGATCGACAAAAATCGTATTACATTCGTAAGAGGATAAATCAATACCTTTCAATCGATTAAATTCGCGTACACGGTTAAGCGCTTGAGTGAATTCTTCTGCAGACATACGGATAATCTGTAAATTATCAATACGATTTTTGACAATATTAAATTGCGCCGCCTCGACAGACGGTTTAGCGATTTCGGTAGCTAACACTTTGCGGAAATTTTGCGCCAGCGCAATTGAAAAATTACCGTTACCACAATAAAGCTCAAGCAAATCGCCTTTGCTATTTTTTGTACAGGCAATCGCCCATTCCAACATTTTAACGTTAACAAGCGCATTAGGTTGAGTAAACGTGTTTTCCACTTGGCGATAGACATAATTTCGCCCGGCGATCAGCAGCATTTCGTCTACATAATCCTGTTTAAGACAAATTTTTTGTTTGCTCGCACGGCCGATAATTTGCACGTCATAGCCTTGGTCAATAAGCAAATTTCTCAGATTTTCGGCCGCACTTTTCCATTCTTCGGAAAGGGATTTATGATACAAAAGGCTAACGATAATTTTGTTGCTCAGCGTGCTGAGATAATCAATTTGAAATAACCTGTGATACAAAACTTCCCGTTGTTTAAGTAACGGCAATAAAGTTTTCATCATTCGATTAATCAGTTCGTTGGCGATGGGAAATGAGTCTATCCGGCAGCGTTGTTTTGTCGTTTGATTAAACATGACGTGGTAAAAATCATCTTTTTCGTGCCAGATACGAAATTCCGCTCGCATGCGATAGTGTGATTTCGGCGAGTCGAATAGCTGAATCGCGGGCGCATTAAACGGGTGTAAAAGTGCGGTTAGTTTTTCGTATTTTTTTTGTAAAAGTTCGGCGTATTGGGAAATGGGTAATTGCATAGAAATTCATATTGTCGATGTGTGAAATGTTTTCCCCACACAAAAAACAAAAGGCAGACTTCCGCCTGCCTTGCTTAAAAGCTTATTCACCGGAATAATCGTCAGTGCCACCGGAAGCGGCTTCGCTGACATCTCCGGATAAAGTATAAAGACGCTTGGTCGTATTAATACGCGTGCGGTATTTATTCCATGTTTTTTCAAAGAATGTTTCCGGCGCACGTTCGCCGCGACAAAAAGCAACAAATTGTTTTTCTTCTTTGGTTGTTGGTTTCCGCTCTCCGCAATCCAATGCTTTAAACGCCTGGCCGTATTGCTCTAATGCTTGCGATTCTTTAATCGTATAATCGCCGTGACGCGAAAATCCGCGCGGGTAATTTTTATCGTCAAAAAAACGGCGGGTTACGCTAAAACTTGCAGCCATAATCATCTCTCTTTTTATTTATTAAAAACGGCAGGCATTAAACCAATTTTTCATTATTTTTGCAATAAATCTTTTACGGTTTCCACATAATCCTTCACGAAGTCATCGTAATTTAGTCCTTCGGGATTTACGCGATATTTGCCGTTTACATAAAAGTCCGGTACGCCGTGGACGTTAAATTGCGTTGCTGCATTCACCTGTTTATTGACTAAACCGTTTACCGCAAAGCTGCGAATACCACCGTCGAATTGTTCCGCCGTAATGCCGTTTGCCAAGAAAATATGACGAATATCATCCATTGATTTCAGGGCATTTTTTTGAGCGGCTTCAAAAAGTGGGGCTTTTACTTTCTCTTCGGCGCCTAATGCCATGGCAAGCGCCCACGCACGGGTTAAGTTTTCAGATTGACCGCCTAAGAAATTAACGTGATATTGCTTAAAGGCGACATTTTCAGGCAGTCTTTCTTTGATTTGTTGTGGAATTTTATATTCCATCTCAAAAGCGTAACAATGCGGACAATAAAAAGAGAAAAATTCAATCACTTCTTTTTGTGGTGCCGCCTCCTGGCTTACTTGGATGTATTGTTTGCCTTCTTGCAGATCGGCGGCAAATGTGTTCACAGAAATCAACGCGCTTAAGGCGAATAAAAGTTTTTTCATATATGTTCCTTATTTGAGGATACCGCGCGCATGTAGCAACGCGGTTTTAAAATCTTCTTCGTAATCTTTTTTTATGCCCGGAATCGGTTCATGTTTATCGGTTCCATGCATTTTTAAATGATAAATAATGACTTCATCGCTTAATTCCGCCACCGGTTTATCAAAACCTGCTTCATCGGCAATTTTTTGTAAAATTTGCAATAAACTCAGATCGGGGTCTTTAGACCAATAAGGTTGTAAAAGTTCCAATACTTCATTCAAACGCTGACATTTCATTGCTATTTTCCTTTTAATCGTCAAAAATATGCGCGATCATACTTTAAATAATGGCGGAATTAAATATGACAATAACAATAAGTGCGGTTATTTTAGCCGGCGGAAAAGCCACGCGTATGAACGGTCAAGACAAAGGTTTACAATTACTGCACGATAAGCCGCTTATTCAACATGTGATTGAGCGTTTACAGCCGCAAGTTCATGATATTTCAATCAATGCTAATCGTCATCAGGCGGAATATGCCCGATACGGTTTCCCGGTATTTGCCGATGAACTCCCTGATTTTCAAGGGCCGTTAAGCGGTATGCTGACAGCGCTGAATCGAGCGAAAAGTGATTTCGTTCTTTTTACCCCCTGCGATAGCCCTTTCTTCCCAATAAATTTAGCGGAAAGACTAAAAAGTGCGGTCGAAACTCGACAAGTTTTACTGGCTTACGCCTGCGATAATGAACGTGCTCATCCCGTATTTTGTTTAATATCAACAAAGCTGGCGCCTGATTTATCCGTTTATTTACAAGCCGGACAGCGACGGCTTTTACAGTTTATGCGGGCTAATCAAGCGGCCGCGGTGATATTCGATGAAAAAGCAGGCAAATTTGTCAATTTTAATACACTAGCGGAATTAAAAACTTTCCATGCAACCGATTAAAGGAGCGCTCACGGTTTTCCTTAAATTCTTGCTAAAGTATAACCATATCGTCGCAATGAATAGCCACCGCACCATATTCATAACCGAGAATAGGTTCAATTTCAGTAGATTTTTTTCCTTTAATTAATTGTAACGCATCGCTATTATAACGCGGCACGCCAAGCGCCATCTCTTTTCCGTCCGCCGTTCGAATTTTAACCACTTCGCCTCGTGAAAAGCGCCCTTCGATATTTAAAATACCTGCAGGTAACAAAGATTTATGTTGTTCAATAATCGCTTTTTGCGCACCATGATCAATCGTAACACTACCGGAAGAGGGAGCGGCAAAGAGCCATTGCTTACGACGTTCAAGCCGATCGGATTGAAGTGCGGTAAATTTTGTGCCGATTTCTTTACCATAGGCTAAGTCGATAATGATATTTTGTTGATTACCCGGCGCAATAATGGTTTCAATACCGGAGCGGGTCGCCACGTCGGCGGCCATTATTTTAGTCGTCATGCCGCCAGTACCTAAATTGGAACCGGAACCACCGGCAATGGTACGGATATGATCGGTGATTTTATGTACGATCGGGATTAATTTCGCCGTCGGATCTTTACGCGGATCACGATCAAACAATCCCTTTTGATCCGTTAATAGATATAACTGTTCGGCTTGCGCTAAAATAGCCGCCAGCGCCGATAAATTATCATTATCTCCCACTTTGATTTCAGCCGTTGCAACCGCATCGTTTTCATTGATAACTGGGATAATTCGATTATCCAGTAATGCCTGTAAAGTATCGCGTGCATTAAGGAAACGTTCGCGATCTTCAATGTCCGCACGGGTTAGAAGAAGCTGTCCGATATAAATGCCGTAAATGGCAAACAATTTCTCCCAGGCTTGAATAAGCTGGCTTTGGCCGACGGCGGCTAATAATTGTTTGGACGCAACCGTCGGCGGAAGCGAAGGGTGGTTTAAATAATGTCTTCCGGCGGCAATTGCGCCTGAGGTTACAATGACTAAGCGGAATCCCGCTTCATGTAATTGTGCAAGCTGCCGCACAATATCGACCATATGCGGATAATTTAATTGCGGCGAACCTTGTGTTAAGGTGCTTGTGCCGAATTTTACAACAATCGTCTTATTTGATTTCATCATGGAACTCTAGTTAAGATAAACGATTCGTCGGGAGTTGATTTCCCGTTTTTTCTTATTTCGACATCCAATTGCCACAAAGAGAAAACTTGAATTTCCTTTGGGGCTGTACTAGATAACGACTAAAAATCTCATTTAGATTAGAATAAACCTATGAGAAAAAGTTGCTTAAGCCGGCATAAACAAAATAAACTCATCGAACTATTTGTCGCAGGCGTTACCGCCAGAACAGCGAGTGAGTTGGTCAATGTAAATAAAAATACAGCCGCTTATTATTTTCACCGATTACACTTACTCATCTACCCAACAAGCCTCCATTTGGAAATGTTTGAAGGTGAGATTGAAGCCGATGAAAGGTATTTCGGCGGAGCTCATAAAGGTAAACGAGGTCGCGATGCTGCAGGCAAAATCGCAGTATTCGGGTTTCTCAAGCGAAATGGCAAAGTTTATACGGTTATTGTTCCTAATGCGCAATCAGCCACATTATTGCCAATAATTCGCGAGAAAGTTAAGCCTGATAGCATTGTTTGCACGGATACTTACCGTAGTTATAAGGTGCTTGATGTCAGTGAGTTTAGTCATTTTCGCATCAATCTTAATCCTATAAACGACTTCACAGCCGATGCTTATAGCTCGCTAATCGCCACTTTAATGACAACTTTACGAATACTCGAAATTTCTTCTTTGCGACAGGCTCCGCGATGAACGTCCTCCGGGAAAAATACGGCAAAATTACCCGCGTGACAAACAATTTCCTGCTCATTTTCCGAATCTGCATAAAACAGGACGTCTCGCTCAGCGTCATAGTCCTGCGCCACTTTGTTATTACCTAGATCCGGTGCTACTCCCATACGTTCCATACCGGAAATCCAATACTGAACATCCAAATATTGACGGTGAACTTCCGGCAAACATTCTTCCTTCGTTTTTGTGTGTAAATCCAAAACCTGCATATAAGCATCGCCTGTCAACGGATAACGCCCCGCTTCTAACCGACCAAAATCCGTATTTTTAATATATTCCAATGCAGCCAATACCGCTTTAGGATAGCGATTCGCTACAATGTTAGAAATATGTCCAAAAAACATCGTCACCTCCGAAACTTTATAAAAACCGACCGCACTTAAACGGATAGATAGATCCAAAAAATGCGAAATTAGACTTCATAAGCTACTCTGTTATCTAATTTAAGTCAATCCATGGTTAAAAATAAAACCTTTTTCAATTCAATTTGTTACATGATATTTTGGATTTTTTGATAGATGTCGCCGCTTTCCGGGGTAGGCAAAGAAATAAAAATTTTTTAATCAAACTTTACCTCTAATAAAAATTCATTTTTTCCGAACTTATTCCATATTTTTTTGTCCGAGCAGGTACTTATCCGGAGGAAAATAAAACCGGTAAGAATCGCTTAGTCAATTTTATTTAGGAGTCGTTAGTTAAATGAAAAAGAAAAATCTCATATTCAGCAGTATTGCGCTTGGTTTCAGTGTCTTGAGTTCATCATTTACCGCACAAGCCGACCTGCCTTTCTTTATTGGTACACAAAATAGTTTAGCGCCAATGTTAGAAAAAATTCAGCCGGCGGTTGTAACCATTTCAGTAGAAGGAAAACAGCGCAAAACGTCTCGCTCAGCTATTCCGGATGATTTTCCAGAGGAATTTAAGTTCTTCTTTGGCGAGCGTTTTAATGATCCTTTTATGGAACAATTCAATAATCGGGCATCCCGCGGATTTAAAGGTCTAGGATCAGGGGTTATTATCAATGCAATGAAAGGCTATGTTTTAACTAATAATCATGTTGTTAATGACGCTGATAAAATCACAGTGCAGTTACAAGATGGGCGTGAATTCAATGCAAAACTGATTGGACGCGACGAACAATCGGATATTGCGTTGATTCAAATTGAAAAACCAAACGGCTTAATAGAAATAAAATTAGCCGACTCCGATAAATTACGCGTCGGCGATTTTACAGTGGCAATTGGCAATCCGTTTGGTCTAGGACAAACAGTGACTTCCGGCATTGTCTCAGCATTAGGACGCTCCACCGGCTCGGATAGCGGTAGTTACGAAAATTATATTCAAACGGACGCTGCGGTGAATCGCGGAAATTCCGGAGGGGCGTTGGTTAATCTAAATGGTGAGTTAATCGGGATCAATACGGCTATCGTTTCGCCAAGTGGAGGTAATGCCGGTATCGCTTTCGCGATTCCGAGCAATCAAGCCAATAATATTGTACAACAAATTCTTGAATTCGGCGAAGTTCGGCGTGGTTTATTAGGAATTAAAGGCGGAGAGCTTAACGCAGATTTAGCTAAAGCATTTAATGCCGATACACGCCAAGGCGCTTTTGTCAGCGAAGTTTTACCGAATTCTGCCGCTGAAAAGGCTGGCTTAAAAGCCGGCGATGTTATTACCGCAATGAACGGGCAAAAAATCTCAAGTTTTGCCGAAATGCGCGCCAAAATTGCGACATCCGGTGCCGGCAAAGAAATTGAATTGACTTATTTACGTGACGGAAAAGCAAACAATATTAAAGTTAAACTACAGGCGGATAGTGAGCAAAGTTCAACGAAGACCGAACTTCCGGTATTAGACGGTGCAGAACTTGGCAACTACAATGCAAGGGGAGTTAAAGGGGTTGAAATTAAACGTGTAGAGCCTAATTCAATAGCCGCTCAAAGAGGTTTAAAATCCGGCGATATTATTATTGGAATTAATCGTGAAACGATTGAAAACACACTAGCGCTAAGTAAGTTCCTAGAAAATAAACCAGACGCGATTGCATTAAATATATTGAGAGGTACAAGTAACTTCTATTTGCTTGTGCAATAGCGGAAAAAGAAGAAAAAACCCTCTTGAAAATTACAATAATAAATAAGCCATAGCAGCTCAAATGTAGAAGATCAAACTCAGTCCGACAGCCATTATTTAAAATCCGATGGCTGTCAGATTAACTTGAGTTTGAACTTTTTTTCTGTCCAAATCTGCTTTCCATCAGCTCGTTTTTATATTGGCAGCGCTGCTACAGCACTTTTTCTTAGAAAGTGATGTGATAAGTAATTATTTAGTGTGAAGCAGCATAATACCGTTATATTGCCCTATCTCACCGCCAATTCGATATTATCGAATAACTTTCTTACTGCGCTCTTATCTCGTAGCTTTTCCGCTTTTTCAACCGTACTTCGGGTTAAATGTGGGGAAAAATACTCAATAAAATCATACATATAACTTCTCAAAAAGGTGCCATGCTTAAAGGCGATTTGTGTCATACTGGGACGGAAAAGATGGCTTGCATCGATAGAAACCAGATCGGTATCCGCTTGCGTATGTGCCATGGAGGCCATTATGCCGATACCGAGTCCCAAACGAACGTAAGTTTTAATGACGTCGGCGTCGGTTGCCGTAAAAACGATATTAGGCAGAATTCCTGCGCTGTTAAACGCATAATCCAAATCGGAAACGCCTGTAAATCCGAAGGTATAAGTGACCAATGGGTATTTTCCGAGCGCCTCTATCGTTAATGTCGTTTTTTGGGCGAGAGGATGATCAGGTTTGACAATCACGGAACGATTCCACCAATAGCAGGGCAATTGGACTAAATCGTCAAACAGATAGGGCGCTTCCGTCGTAATGGCCAAATCCACTTCACCGGACATTAGCGCATCGTGAATTTGCGTTGGAGAGCCTTGGTGAATATGTAAACTGACATCGGGGTACTGCTTCGAAAAGCGTTCAATCACCGCCGGCAGCATATAACGCGCTTGCGTATTCGTTGTCGCAATGCGTAATATACCGTGATTCGGCCGCGTATATTCATTAGCCACCGCTTTAATACTTTGCGCTTTGACCAATAATTCCTGTGCAATCGCCACAATTTTTTTCCCAGCCGGCGTAACGGCTTTGATATGTTTGCCATTGCGTTCAAAAATTTCCAGACCTAATTCGTCTTCCAGTAACCGCACTTGTTTGCTAATTCCGGGTTGTGATGTATAAAGCGCATTAGCCGCTTCCGTTACATTCAGATTTTGATTCACTATTTCAACAATATAGCGAAGTTGTTGGATTTTCATCGCCGAATTCCTTTCTTAACTATTTTTTGTAACGTTTATTCACATCTCTATAGCGTTTAACCGCTTTTCGAATTTGCCCTGATTTGGGTTTGCGGCGAGGTTTGGTTATGTCCAGCTTTGTTTCGGTTTCAGGCGGCAAACCGACCGAATGACGCAAGTAATTGACGCTTTCCAAATCCATTTCTTCCCAGCCGCCGCGCGGTAAATTTTTTATGAGTTTAATCGCGCCGTAACGAATACGAATTAAACGGCTCACTTGAATTCCTTGCGATTCCCATAAACGACGCACTTCACGATTTCGCCCTTCGGTTAGCGTTACGTCGTACCATTGGTTGATCCCCATACCGCCGTTGAACTTAATTTCTTTAAAACAAGCCGGTCCGTCTTCCAGTTGTACGCCTTTGCGTAAACGCTGCAACATTGTTTCATCCACGTTCCCAAAGACGCGTACGGAATACTCGCGTTCAACTTCGTGACTCGGATGCATTAAACGATTGGCTAATTCGCCGTCGGTCGTGAATAAAAGAAGCCCGGAGGTATTAATGTCTAATCGTCCGACGGCAATCCAGCGCGAACCGGTTAGGCGGGGAAGGCGATCAAAAACCGTCGCACGTCCTTCCGGATCGTGACGCGTACATAATTCGCCTTCCGGTTTGTAATACATGAGAACACGGCAAACTTCTTTCTGCGCCTGAGCCAAGTTAACAAGATGACCGTCAATCCGGATTTTTGCATTCGTCCTAACATCAATTCGATCGCCCGGTTTGGCGATTTTACCGTCCACACTGACGCGGTTTTCCATAATCATGGTTTCAATTTCGCGACGGGAACCTTGTCCGGCACGTGCCAATACCTTTTGCAGTTTTTCATCACCTACTTTCGATTGGGACGCACGTGTTTTCGCTTCCGTTTTCGTCGAAATTCGCGCCGAATCAACCGCACTTTTGTGCTTTTTGGATCTTAACGCGGATGGTTTTTTTTCTTGTCGGCGAACCGCTTCGACGTTGTCGAGCGTTTTTTTAAATGACTTTCTTAATTGCATAGTTCCTCTTGTTGTCGCTTTCCCAAGCGTCGTTATCTAAAATTTATACAAACGGTTCGATTGAGCCGCTTCCTTCGCGCAAAATTACGGCGTCTTCATTCGTCAAATCCACTACCGTCGTCGGCTGTTGTCCTAAATAGCCGCCGTGGATGATTAAATCCACTCGGTGTTCTAAATCTTCGCGAATGGCTTCCGGATCAGAGTGCGTCGAATGTTCGTCGTTCGGCAACATTAATGAGCAGGACAAAATCGGCTCGCCAAGCGCCTTCAGCAAATCCAGTGCGATTTTATTGTTCGGCACGCGTAAACCGACGGTTTTACGTTTCGATGTCATCAAGCGGCGCGGTAACTCTTTTGTCGCCGTTAAAATAAATGTGTAAGGTCCCGGGGTATTGTTTTTAATTAATCGATACGCCGAATTGCTGACCGACGCATAATTAGACAGTTCCGATAAGTCGCTGCAAACTAAGGTGAAGTTATGCCCTTCCGGCAATTTGCGAATGGCAACGATACGTTCCATCGCCCGCTTATCGCCCACCATACAGCCCAGCGCATAGCCGGAATCCGTCGGATAAATCATTACGCCGCCTTTGCGTAAAATATCTACCGACTGATTAATCAGACGGCTTTGCGGATTGTCCGGATGAATATAAAAAAATTGGCTCATTCATTTTCCTTTTTTCGAATTACGATGACGATATTTATCATTAACGGATTCTAAGGCCGTGTTGACCGCACTTGCGTTATAACGATCAGCTAATTTGTCTATGTGGCATAAGCCCAATCAAGGGCGAATAAATTCGCGTAAGGCTTTGCCGATTTCCGCCGGACTTTTAACGCATTTCACACCGGCGGCTTCCAATGCCTCGATTTTCGCGTTAGCAGTGCCTTTTCCACCGTTAATAATTGCACCGGCATGCCCCATTCGTTTTCCTTTCGGCGCCGTCATGCCGGCGATATAGGCGACAATCGGCTTGCTTATCGCGCGCCGAATAAATTCTGCCGCTTGCTCTTCCGCCGAGCCGCCGATTTCGCCGATCATCACGATGGCTTCCGTTTCAGGATCCGCTTCAAATAATGTCAATATATCAATAAAATTTGAGCCCGGTATAGGATCGCCGCCGATTCCGACGCAAGTCGATTGCCCTAAACCTTCGTCTGTCGTTTGTTTTACGGCTTCGTAGGTTAATGTCCCTGAACGCGAAACAATGCCGATTTTTCCGCGACGATGAATATGTCCCGGCATAATACCGATTTTACATTCGCCCGGCGTAATAATTCCCGGACAGTTCGGGCCGATCATTCGTGTACCGGTTCGGTCTAATTTTTGCTTAACAGCCAGCATATCCAGCGTCGGAATCCCCTCGGTAATGCAAACAATCAGTGAAATGCCGGCATCAATCGCTTCTAAAATCGCATCTTTGCAAAAAGGCGCAGGAACATAAATCATCGTCGCAGTGGCGCCGGTCGCTTGCACGGCGTCTCGAACCGTATTAAAGACCGGCAAACCCAAATGCGTGGTACCGCCTTTATTCGGCGATACGCCGCCGACTAACTGCGTACCGTAAATAAGCGCTTGTTCGGAATGAAAGGTGCCTTGTCCGCCGGTGCCCCCCTGACAAATCACCTTTGTATTTTTATCAATTAAAATCGCCATTGTCGTTTCCTTTCGCCGCATTGACGGCCAACTCCGCCGCTTGTTGTAAACTCTCGGCGACAATAATATTTACCCGACACTCGGCAAGGATCCGACGGCCCAATTCAGCATGAGTGCCTTCCAGTCTAACGACCACCGGAACCTTCACGCCGACGTCCTGTACCGCGGCGACAATCCCTTCGGCAATTAAGTCGCAACGCACGATACCGCCAAAAATATTCACTAAAATTGACCGCACTTGGCCATCGCTAAGAATAATTTTGAACGCTTCCGCCACTCTTTCTTTCGTCGCGCCGCCGCCGACATCAAGAAAATTCGCCGGTCGTCCGCCATAAAGTTGAACGATATCCATTGTTCCCATCGCCAATCCGGCACCGTTGACCATGCAGCCGATATTTCCATCTAATGCCACATAGTTTAATTGTGCCGCTTCCGCTTCTGCTTCGCGATGATCCGTTTGGGAAAAATCGCGCCATTCAAGTAAATCCGGTTGTCGATATAACGCGTTATTATCGACAACGACTTTCGCATCTAAGCACAACAACTGTCCTTCTTGCGTTAGCACCAATGGATTCACCTCCAGTAAGGCGAGATCCTTTTCAATAAAAAGTCGGGAGAGTTGAAGGAAGAATTGAGTGAACTGTTTATTTTGTTCGCCGGTTAAGCCTAATTTAAAGCCCAGCTCCCTGCCCTGATAGGGCATGCCGCCAAACAGCGGATCGAGCGCGACATAGTAAATACACTCGGGCGTTTGCGTCGCGATTTCTTCAATATCGACACCGCCGGACGCCGAAGCCATGAACATGACGTTTTGCGTCGCACGATCAATGACTGCGCCAAGATAAAATTCATGGGCAATGCGGCAGGTTTCTTCAATGTAAATGGAATTCACCGGCTGACCGTGCTTGTCCGTTTGAGCGGTCACTAAATGGTTACCCAGCCATTTTTCGGCGAATTCCCGCACGTCTTGTTCATGACGAACTAACTTTACTCCGCCGGCTTTGCCGCGCCCGCCGGCGTGAATTTGACATTTTGCCGCCCAAACCTCGCCTTTTAACTCGGACAGCGCCGAAGCGGCTTCATCGGCGGAACGACAAAGAATACCGTTACTGACGGGCAATTCGTAGCGCCGGAAAAGCCGCTTTGCCTGATATTCGTGTAAATTCATATTTCACCTATCGCCTTGTGTTTTAAGATGAATGATGCCGAAAATCATTAGCTTGCTGCAACAATTGACGACTTTCTTTTAAAAATTGCTCGGAATATTCGCCGAACCATGCTTTAACCTGATTAAACGCTTGAATAAAACCCGCTTTATCGCCGTTTTCAAAAAAAACTAAGGCCTCTTTGTAAGTTTGTTGCAAACTTTCCATTACGGTTAAGTTTTCCGGCTTATCGGCAATAATATCCGCATATAAGGCCGCATCTTGTGCGAATAATCGTCCGATCATCGCTAATTCCAAGCGATAAATCGGGGAAGATAAAGCAAGCAGGCCGGCTAATTTAATCGGCTGGCGGGACAAATGTAGCCCGTTGGCGAATGTCGCAAAATGGCGTAATGCCTGTATGTAAGTCATACTATGATCATGCTCGTCCGCCGTCACCGTGTAAATTTTAGCTCCCCAAATTTGTATTTGCTCAAGCAGCCATGCGTAACGTTCTGAAAAACGCCCATCACAGCAAACCACCACCTGTTTCGCCATACCGGCGATGTCCGGTCCGAACATGGGATGAAGCCCGACGACAGCGCCGCGGTGAACTTCTAACATTTTGGCTAAAGGCGTACGTTTTACCGAAGTCAGATCGGCTAATAACATATTTTCCGTTAAATACGGTTTTAATCGCTCAATCGTTTCTAAGGTAACCGAAATAGGAACGGAAACAATCACCGCCTCCGCATTGGCAAGAATAGCGTCGGCTCGTTTCCAATCGTCGATATCCAGCGTTTCAACGAAATAACCCGACGCGTTCAAATAATGAGCAAACAAGCCCCCTAGTTTTCCCTTACCGCCCACGATCACTATTTTTTGAATATGCGGATTCACTTTTTTAAAGCCGAATCGGTTTTCACTAGCGTAAGATTCGCGCATTAAACGGCGCAATACATCCTCAATAAGATCCGGCGGCACGCCCATTTTTTCCGCTTCCCGACGACGCGCCTGTAACATCTCCTGTTCGCGCTGCGGCGCATAAATCGGTAAGCCGTTTCGGTGTTTAACCTGCCCGACTTGAGAAACCAGGGCTAAACGTTTGGCAAATAATCGAATCAATTCCCGATCCAATAGATCAATCTCAGAACGCAATGACGTCAACGCTTCCACAATATATCCTTATTTTAAATTTGCTACGGTTACTTTTACGCCGCAAAGTGCGGTCAAAAAAAGAGAATTTGATTCGTTCAGGGAGGTAAAGCATTCTCTCAAAACGATCGCTTTATATGTTCGATTAATTTACTTTTTTCAAGGTTGAAACACAAGCCACAACAGAAGGCTTGTTTGCATAAAAGGCAGAGAGAGTTATGATTGTGCGATTAAACGCTGCGGTCGAAGGAGATTATGTTCATCCACAAATGCCACACCTAAAAAACGATTCTCCGCTGAAAATAACCGCACTTGCCCTTGGTTAGGGAGTGGCGCCGTTAATTTAAGGCGCTGGCCGAATAAAATTTTTTCACTCTGTTCAGGACTGAGCGTTAATTTAGGTAATGCGGCAACGGCGCTATCCGTCGGCAGCAAAAGTCGATCCAATAACATGAAATCCTCCCGCTCGGCGAGCGCTTGCAATCGTTCAAGGGGCATCATTCGCTCGGCGGGATAATCCGCCACCGCAACACGACGCAACGCGACAACATGAGCGCCGCAGCCTAACATTTCCCCCAAATCATCAATTAACGTCCGAATATACGTGCCCTTTGAACAATGCACCTCTAAAGTTAAAAAAGGCGCTTGATAGGCGACAAAATCCAATGAAAAAATCGTAATGGGACGCGCTTCGCGCGACACCGTAATGCCTGCTCGCGCATATTCATACAAAGGTTTGCCTTGATGTTTTAGGGCGGAAAACATGGTCGGTATCTGCAAAATATCGCCTCGAAAGGCGTCAAGTGCGGTCAAAATTTGTGGTGTTTCAACTTTTATATCGCGTGTTGCGACAATTTGTCCTTCCGCATCGGAGGTATCCGTCCGCTCGCCTAATTTTGCCGTCACACGATAACGCTTATCCGCATCCAGTAAAAATTGTGAAAACTTTGTCGCTTCGCCTAAACAAATTGGCAGCATTCCCGTTGCCAGCGGATCAAGTGCGCCGGTGTGACCGGCTTTGTTGGCCTGAAATAGGTGCTTTACTTTTTGCATAATCGCGTTCGACGACATGCCTTCGGCTTTATCCAACAAAAAAATGCCATCAATGTCGCGCCCGCGCTTACGAGGTTTTGACATTAGTCATTTTCCTTGTTGTGTTTGGCTTCATCGTTACGTATCGCATTCGTCACTAAATTCGACATCCGCATGCCTTCCACCAATGATCGGTCATAAATAAAACGGATTTCGGGCACGATACGCAAACGCATCGCTTTTCCCAATAAAGTACGAATGTAAGGCGCCGCTTTTTCCAAGCCCTGCATGCCTTGTTCAATGGCGGATTCGTCATGGTTGAATAAAAAAGTGACGAAGACTTTCGCATAAGCTAAGTCGCTTGACACTTCGACATCGGAAACGGTGACCATACCAATACGCGGATCTTTGACTTCCCGTTGTAAAATAACGGCGATTTCTTTCTGAAGTTCTTGTGCGACACGGTCGCTGCGTTTAAATTCTCGAGCCATAATCGGATTTCTCTACTTTTATATTTCTTTTTTTGAAAAAAATGATGATTGCACTCATGATTGCCGCTAAAAATAAGACGGTATCCGTAAACAAGGCGCCGACAATCACGTCTTCCGCTTCGGTGGTTGTCGGCAATAAACCGATTGCACATAACCAAAATAACACTTTGAGCAAGAGCGAAAAGCTAATTGCCAGACCATATTTGGATTTACTCACCGACCAAAAAATAGACAAAAGGTACAAGAATGTCAGGCTGGAAATAATCGTCATTTTATTCCTCTTTCGTTAAAGCAAAACCAGAAGTGCGGTCATTTTGAATCGATTTTCAGCAAATGCATGAGAAATCGTTAAAAATTCGACCGCACTTTTTCTTAAGTAAATGATTAAATGGAGCGTTTTACTTCAACCACTTCAAACACTTCAATCTGATCGCCTACTTTGACATCGTTGTAATTTTTAACGCCGATACCGCATTCCATGCCATTACGAACTTCGGAGACATCGTCTTTAAAACGGCGAAGCGATTCCAACTCACCTTCAAAAATCACGACGTTATCACGTAAAACGCGGATCGGATTATTCCGTTTCACCACGCCTTCCGTTACCATACAACCCGCAATGGCGCCGAATTTCGGGTGTCTGAACACATCGCGAACTTCCGCCAAACCAATGATTTCTTGTTTGAATTCCGGCTGTAGCATACCGCTCATCGCCGCTTTTACGTCGTTTAATAATTCATAAATGATGGAATAATAACGCAGATCGATATTTTCCGCTTCAATAACACGACGTGCCGATGCATCGGCGCGCACATTAAAGCCGACCATAATCGCGTTGGATGCCGCCGCTAATGTCGCATCTGTTTCCGTAATTCCGCCGACGCCGGAGCCCACCACTTTAACCTTCACTTCGTCGGTGGAAAGTTCCTGCAACGCTTGAACGATCGCTTCAACCGAACCTTGAACGTCCGCTTTTACAATAATATTCAATTCGACCGCATCACCTTCAGCCATGTTGCTAAACATATTTTCCAGTTTCGCTTTTTGCTGGCGCGCCAATTTCACTTCGCGGAATTTCCCTTGACGATATAACGCCACTTCGCGCGCTTTTTTCTCATCACGCACCACGGTAGCTTCATCACCGGCAGCCGGCACGCCGGAAAGCCCGAGCACTTCGACCGGAATCGATGGCCCCGCTTCTTCGATTTCTTTGCCGTTTTCATCACGCATTGCACGAACACGTCCGTATTCAAAACCACATAATACAATGTCGCCTTTATGTAGCGTACCTGACTGAACTAAAACGGTTGCCACCGGCCCGCGTCCTTTGTCTAAATAAGACTCGATCACAACACCGGAGGCCATGCCGTCTTTCACCGCGCTTAATTCTAAAACGTCGGATTGTAAAATAATCGCTTCCAGCAATTCGTCTATGCCTAACCCTTTTTTTGCCGAAACCGGAACGAACAAGACATCACCGCCGAATTTTTCCGATACGACCTCATATTGTAGCAACTCTTGCTCAACACGATCCGGATTCGCCTCCGGCTTATCGATTTTATTTACCGCCACAACCAACGGCGCCCTTGCGGCCTTGGCATGTTGAATAGCCTCAATTGTCTGCGGCATCACGCCGTCGTCGGCTGCGACGACAAGAACGACAATATCTGTCGCTTTCGCGCCGCGGGCGCGCATAGACGTAAATGCGGCATGCCCCGGCGTATCCAAAAAGGTGATCATATGGCCGTCGGCGGTTTCTACATGATAAGCGCCGATATGCTGCGTAATCCCGCCCGCTTCACCTGCGGCAACTTTCGCTTTACGAATATAATCCAGCAAAGACGTTTTACCGTGGTCAACATGACCCATAATGGTCACAACCGGCGCACGGGTTACTTTTTCGGCATTAACGTCACGATCTTCTAAAACGGACTCTTCCAGTTCATTTTCTTTACGTAAAATAACTTTATGACCCAATTCCTCCGCAACAAGTTGTGCGGTTTCTTGGTCGATAACTTGATTAATCGTCACCATCTCGCCCATTTTCATCATCGTTTTGATGATTTCCGTCGCTTTAATCGCCATTTTATTGGCCAATTCGGCTACCGTAATGGTTTCCCCGATCACCACATCTGCCTTCACTACCTGAACCGGTTTAGTAAAGGCCTGTTGCAATGCGCTGCCTCTTTTGGCATTTTTACCTTTACCGTTTTTAAGTTCTTTTTGGTTACGACGGCTGGATTCACGTTCGCTTTTAGAACTTTCGTCATCCCGACCGCCCTTTTTCGCTTTCGTCACACGATTTTTACCGGCGCGGCCACGTCCCTCATTGCGGCGTTCTTCTTCATCTTCCGCTTCAAGCGCATATTTAGAGCTTAAATGATAATCCGCATAGTCTTCCATACCGGCGGTAGAGTCATTATCATCGGCATCTAAATAACGTTTGGCTTCTTCGGCCGCGCGGCGAGCTTGTTCTTCCGCTTTTTGGCGCGCCAATTCATCGGCCTTACGGCGTAATTCGGCTTCTTCCGCCTTACGTTTTTCTTTTTCAGGATCGGAAGATTTCGGCTCGGAAACGACCGCACTTTTCGTCGATTTTACGGCGGCTTTATTCGCTTTTTCCGCTTCTGCTTTTTTCTTCGCATTCGCTTCTTCAGCCTTTTTCTGTTCGGCTTTTTCAGCGTTCAATCGCGCTTCAGCTTCTTTTTGAGCTTTTTCTGTCGCCACTTTTTCCGCTTCTTGTTGCGCTTTTAATTTTTCTTCTTCCGCTTTTTTGGCCGCCTCCGTTTTGACTACACGTTTTTTGCGAACTTCAACTTGAACTTCTTTATTTTTACCGGCGCTCGTACTATTTACCGTTGTTTTGGTTCGGCGTTGAATACTTAATTTTTTCGGTTCATCCGTTTTTTTAATCTCTTCAGTCATTCTATTCTCCTTACTCTTCACCGAACCAACAAATGTTACGGGCGGCCATAATTAACTCGGCCGCCGCTTCCGAACCGAGTTCATCAATATCGGCAAGATCATCGACGCTTTGTTCCGCCAATTCTTCCAACGTCGTAATCCGCTTCTCGGCAAGTTTAAATGCGATATGGCGGTTCACGCCCTCTAAATTAAGCAAACGTTCCTCAATGTTCGCCGCTTTTAAGGCCTCATCTTCCGCAGCCACGGCCGCTGTAATCGCGTCTTTTGCGCGGGTTTGTAATTCTTCGATTAAATCTTCGTCTTCCAAACCGTCAATGGATGTTAATTCACTCATCGGGACATAAGCCAATTCTTCAAGCGTTGTAAATCCTTCTTCAACGAGAATTTGTGCAAATTCTTCATCAATACCTAGCTTATTAATGAATAAATCTAAAATTTTGTTATCTTCCGCCTGATGCTTTTGTTCCAACTCTTCGGTCGTCATCACATTTAACGCCCATCCCGTCAACTGGGTGGCTAAACGCACATTTTGACCGTTACGACCAATTGCTTGCGGTAAGTTTTCAGCATTGACGCCAATATCCATCGAATGGCTATCTTCATCCACAATAATCGAATTAACATCTGCCGGTGAAAGCGCATTAATCACATATTGCGCAGGATTATCATCCCACAATACAATGTCAATTCGCTCTCCGCCTAACTCGTTCGTAATGGCCTGAACACGCGAGCCGCGCATACCGACACACGCGCCGACAGGATCAATCCGCTTGTCATTACTTTTCACTGCAATTTTAGCGCGTTGTCCCGGATCACGTGCCGCCCCTTTAATTTCGATTAACTCTTCGCCGATTTCCGGTACTTCAATACGAAATAACTCAATTAACATTTCCGGTTTTGCGCGGGTAACCAGTAACTGGGCCGTTTTGCTTTCCGAATTAATCTGATAAAGCACGCCACGCACGCGATCGCCCGGACGGAAGTTTTCGCGCGGAAGTAAATCCTCACGTAAAATAATCGCTTCTGCTTTTTGACCTAAATCAAGAATAACATTATCACGATTAACTTTTTTGACGGTACCGGTCACAATTTTTCCTTCTTCCGAACGGAATTGCTCTACCACTTTCGCTCTTTCCGCTTCGCGAATTTTCGTACTGATCACCTGACGCGCCGTTTGCATCGCAATACGGTCGAACGAAATCGACTCAATTTGATCTTCAATATAATCGCCCAATTTTGCATTTGGATCTTCATATTGCGCTGCTTCCAATGTAATTTCTTTGGTCGGCGTCTTAATTTCATCAACGACTAACCAACGACGGAAAGTATCAAATTCACCAGTCTTCGGGTTAATTGCGACACGAATATCCGTGTCATATTCATATTTCTTTTTGGTTGACAATGCGATAGCGCTTTCTAATGCTTCAAAAATTTTTTCACGCGGCAACAATTTTTCATTCGACACCGCTTCCGCGGCCAATAAAATCTCTTTACTCATTTTCCTTTCCTCCTTTTAGAATTTTGCAACAACATTCGCTTTTTGAATATTTCCAAAAGCAAAGACATTCGGCTGCCCATCAACCATAAGCGTTAATACGTCACCTTCTATTTTTACCAGTGTTCCCTGCCATTTACGACGATCCGACATCGGAATGCGTAAATGCACGACAATTTCCTCGCCGATGAAACGCTGATATTGCGCAAGCGTAAATAATGGTCGGTCAAGCCCCGGCGAAGATACTTCCAGATTATATTTATCTGCAATCGGATCTTCTACGTCTAAAATAGCACTAACCTGACGACTGACATCCGCACAATCCTCAACAGTAACACCACCGTCTTTATCAATAAACAAACGCACCGTTAAAAAACGACCTGCGCGTTGACACTCGATACCCCACAGTTCACAGCCTAAATCTTCGACTGCGCCCATTAGCATATCCTGTAATGTTTGTTCTAATGTTGCCAACCGATACTCCTATGATCTACTTGGATCTACTTGATTTTTCTAAAATTGACGAAATTCAAGTATAAAAAAAGGCTAGGTTCAATGAACCTAAGCCCAGTTATTTAATAAATTTCTCGTATAAAAAAACCCCAAATCTGGGGTTCTTCACTGAACTTGTTTGGTTGCGGGGGCTGGATTTGAACCAACGACCTTCGGGTTATGAGCCCGACGAGCTACCAAGCTGCTCCACCCCGCGTCCGAAATATGTGCTGCATTATAACGATAAAAAGTCAAAAGGCAAGTTTTATTTTAAAAAACTTCTTTTTCGACCGCACTTTCATTAAAAACCAATGCCGGTGCCGATTCCAAGACCGATGCCGACGCCGTTGCTCCCGCCGCCTGCGCTGACCCCGCCGCCAACGGAACAGGCCGATACAAACAGACTTAATGCTAAAATCGTTAATAATTTATTCATAGTTTTCCTAATTGTTGAAATAAACGGTAAATTGCCTGTAGATCTTTTTTCGCAATAGGCTTAAATGGTAATAACAAATAATAAACCCAACGAAAACGGTGTAAATAATCTAGCATTAATCGCCAATAATGAACAGGGCAATACTGTTGATAAATATTGATCACCCGTGCCAACATTTTATCGGAAATATCCTCTTCGCGATATAAGCTATCAAAAAACAGCAGCATGTCGCGCACAACCAACCAATCTTGATTTCGGCTTTTAGAACGGGCTTCAAAATCCATAAATTTTACCGCACCGTTATTCCAGGCAATATCACGAACGGCGGGACGGCCGTGAATTAAGCCGCGTTGATGTAAATCAATCAATGCGCAGCAACTATCGGCCAAAATAGCGATCTTTTTTTCATCGCTTAAGGTCGGATCATTGACATAATTCGACACGGTCTTGCCCGCGTCTTCCAACACAAAATAATCGTCAGTGTAGCAAACCAGTCGGGGAATAGGCGCATTGGCGCGAGCGAGTTCCTGTAATATTTTTAATTCGTTTAAAAATGAACGTTTAGGATGAGGTTTAAGTAAGTGCTCGATAATCGATAGTTTTTCCGGTTGTTTTAACCAATAATATTTTCCCTGATAGTCAAATCGAAACACGCGCTTACCGCGGTTTTCGATAAAAACCTGCGCAGCATAATTTTCAAACGAAGTCATAATCCCACTTTTAAAATCACCAAAAAACAACCGCACTTTCATCGTGCGGTTTCCTGATTATAGCAAAAAAAGACGACCGTTGCGTAACGAATTTATTTTTAGAGATCAACCAAATTCAATAATGGCGCGGAAACCTATCGGTTGTTGCGCCATTTGCACATTTTCCAAGGTAACGCGATAATGATGCAGTTCGGCAATGCGCAAAACAATCGAGAGCCCTAAACCGCTGCCTTTTTCGTTTTGTCCGGCCGGTCGATAAAACCGCTGTCCCAATTTTGTCAGCGCGTCAGGTTCAATACCGCCGCCATTATCTTCAATAACAAGATACGATTTTTCCAATTTAATCGAAATACTCGACCCTTCTTTTGCATATTTAACGGCATTATCAATTAAATTTCGTAACATCAATGACGCTAATAATGGCTGCCCTTGCCTGATAGGGGGCGTTTCAAGACGAATAAAATCAATCTTCATGCCGCGTTTTTGGGCGCTGAAATGCAATTCACTAACCAGCGACGAAATCAATTGTTCCCAATGCAGCGGCTGCAAATCCGCCAAGCAGGCTAAATTATCCAAGCGGGAAAGGATTAATAATTGTTCAATCAGCTGCGAAGCCCGATCAATGCCCTGAAGAAGGTGCTCAAGCGCCTGCTCGCGCATAGCGACATCCTCCCCCGCCAATTGAATCACTTCGGTTTGCACCCTTAAGGCCGCTAACGGGCTGCGTAATTCATGCGCGGCATCGGATGTGAAACGTCGCTCACGAAACATCGCAGAAGTGCGATCGAAAAATTGATTTAAATTTTGTACTAGCGGCACCACTTCCTGTGGCAAATGCGGCTGCACGATCGGAGAATGATCGTCAGGATGGCGGCGACGAACCGCTTCGCCCAACTGCGTTAATGCAGAAAGTTCGCGGCGAATCAACAGGGGTAATGCGACCAATAACAGTATCAAACCAGTGAGCCAAACCCACATTTGGCTGAAAACCATCTCGTTAACCAATTCTTCCCGATATTCCAGCTCCTGCCCGACAGCAATCCACAAACGCCCATCAGCAATCGGCTGCCAGAAAATACGCCATTCGTCATCATCGTCGTAAATATGATCTTGTGAAAAACCGACTGCATGTTTAAAACTAAAATTTTTCCCGTTTTCACCGTCACTGAACAACATTTTTCCATCGGCAGAAAAAATCGCAAACGCCAACGCGTCATCGTCATATTTCGCCTGTTTAAAATTGTGCCGCCGAATTTCCGAAGAAGGCGAATGATGATGTTCGCTTAAAATGAACGTTAAATCCGATGAAGCGAGCCGTTGTGCAAATAAAATCTGTTGCGCATCAAACACTTTGTTCACTTCATGGCGCACCTGAAACCAGGCTGTCGCCGTCGAAACAAACCAAATTCCGACCGCACTTAGCGATAGTAGCAGTACTAAACGCCGCGCTAAACTTTTACCTTTCAGCCATGCCATCATTTTGCCCTAAAGCGTAGCCTATACCATGCACGGTGCGAATAAATCGCTTACCGAATTTTTGTCGCAAATTATAAATATGAACATCCAGCGCGTTACGACTAACTTCATCATCCCAACGGTATAATTTTTCTTCGATAAAATCCCTCGAAAGCACTTTTTCTCGATTGAGCATAAATAATTCCAGCAATTTATATTCTCGCGTCGTCACTGCCACTTCTTCTTCATGGAGAAAAATTTTTCGCTGATTGGTATCGAATTTGACCGCACTATGTTCAATAACGGGGTTGATTTGTCCATATCGCCGTCGAATAAGCGCTTGCAAACGTGCGGCAACCTCAGCCAATGCGAAAGGTTTGCACAAATAATCATCGGCACCACGCTGCAACCCGTTAATCCGTTCGTCCAACGTATCGCGCGCCGTTAAAACCAACACGGGGACGTGCTGATTTTCTGCGCGCCAACGTCGTAAAATGTCCAGTCCGTCCATTTTCGGCAAGGTTAAATCAAGCACGACCGCGTCATAATCCGCTGCGGCTAATGCGTTAAACCCGGTGGCGCCGTCAGTAAACCAATCCACTAAAAATCCTAATTTAGTTAATCCGATTTGAATGCCGTTACCAATTAACGGGTCGTCTTCAATTAATAAAATTCGCATAAAATTGACCGCACTTTTCTAAAAACGCGAAAATAAATAATGAAAAAGCGGGCATGACGCCCACTTTTTCTTTCTTTGAAACCGATTAATTCGCTTTTTCAACGCGTAATACTTCAATATCGGCGCGCTCAAAAGCCTCATTATCCAACTTGCCCATAATACGCAGTTTGTCCTGCGGGCCGACGTTCAGGCCGTTCCAAATATGACGTTCGATTTCAATTTTGATTTCTGCCGTACCGTCCGTGAACATATATTCGTCATCATCAATTTGGCGTGTGATGTTGCCCACTAACGTCACTATGCTGTTATCTTTAGCCGATAACGCCTGTTTTACGCTAATCGGTTGGGTAAATCCATGCTGAAAACCGCCTTGTGCATTTTGAGCCGAATCTTGAAACCCAGCGAAAGCGGTTGTGGCGGATAATGCTAAAAGTGTCGCAAAAGCAAATTTTTTCATAAATTTCTCCTAATGAAATGAACTAAAATAAAACAAAGTCATCACTTTGCGGTAAATAATTAAATCAAATAGATCTTAAGAAAATCTTAAGAGAAAGTATTTTATTTAATTTTTTATCAATATGAAATCAATTCTCCCCATCAGCACGCCGCAAAGTGCGGTCAATTTTGCCGACGTTTTGGTTTTTGCTATACTTTTTACACGTAACAGACAATAAATCCACTGATTGGAGCATATGAAAATTCATCTTATTCGGCGGAATGCGCGTTTTGAATTTCACAATCAAACGTCATTATTAAGTTTCCTCGAACAGCAAGGCATTATCCATGAATATCAATGCCGTAGCGGCTACTGCGGCGCCTGCCGGGTGAAAATAAAAACAGGGCGGGTTTCCTACGTGAAAGTCCCATTGGCCTTTCTTCAACAGGATGAAATTTTGCTCTGCTGCTGCCGGGTCGAATCGGATTTGGAATTAGAATTATAAGAAAAAAACGGTTTTGTCGTGTTTGATCAACATGTCTTTATGATGGGCGACAAAGCGCAGACGGATATTATAATGAAGAAAGCTTTAAAATAACGGCAGGTTGGCTTACCCAACCTTTTTATTATAGATAGACAAGTCTATCTATAAAGCAAAACGGCGCGGATCTTAATGATCTGCGCCGTTTTTAGTCACGACGGTTTACCACCAACCTAAAAGTTTCATCCATAATCCGCCGATAATGAACCAGATAAGCAATGAAGCGATAGAAACCAAAAAGCTGATTCCCCACCATTGTCCGGTGGAATTATAACCCGAACCGAATAATGCCGGGCCGGGCCCGCCGGCATACTGGGTTAAGCTCATAGACAAAGTGGAGGTGTAGCCCAACCCGATTGCCGCGATCATCGGCGGCGTACCGACGGCAATCGCCGCAGCGACAAAGGCTAAATACATCGCCGAAATATGCGCCATCGCGGAAGCGAAGAAATAACGCGTGTAGAAATACACTAAGACCAAAATACTAAAGGCAATCGGCCAGCTTAATGTTCCGACCGAGGAAGAAATATGGGTCGAAATCCAGCCGATTGTGCCGTATTTATTTAACGCATTGGCCATCATAACCAGCACGGCAAACCAGAACATCGTATCCCACGCCGTCGTTTCGGAAATGATGTTTTTCCAGTTCATAATATTGGTTAACAATAAAATGACCAAGCCGACAAAGGCAGAGACGGTCGCCGGAATATGGAATACCAAATCACCGACGGTCCAAAGGAATAACAGAAGAATAAAGTCGAAGGCCAAAATCCATTCCGCTTTGCTCATCGGCCCCATATTTTGCAACTCGGCTTTCGCCATTTCCGCCATTTTCGGCGTATCTTTTAATTCCGGGGGATAAATTAAATACACGAAATAAGGTAATACAATCAGGCTTACGATGCCGGGGACGATTGCGCCTAGGAACCAGGTCATCCAAGTAATTTCAACGCCCTGACTACGAGCCAATTCCGCGATCAGCGGGTTTCCGGCCATTGCGGTTAAAAACATGGTACAAACAATCGTGTCGATTTGTGATACGGCAATGGCCAAAAACGCCCCGGCGCGTCTTGCCGTCGGCCCCGGTTTCGAATCGTAGGTATCCGCAATCGATTGCATAATCGGATACATAATACCGCCGCCGCGTGCAGAAGCAGATGGAATTCCCGGTCCGATAATGACATCAGCCAGCGCCATACCGTAAGCGACACCCATCATTCGTTTGCCGAAACGGGAAACGAAGTAAAGCGCGATGCGTTTTCCCAGTCCTGTTTTAATCACAGCACGGGATAAAAACATTGCAATGGCGATCAGCCAAATCGTACTATTGGCAAAGCCGGATAGCATGCCCACTTCGTCTTTGCCTGCTTTGATCGGGGTTAATCCCGTCATGCCGCTAATGACTAATGCGACTAATGTTGCCGCACCCATCGGCATGGCTTTGGCAATAATTGCGACGATCGTCGCAACAAATAATGCAAACATCCCCCATGCCCGCGGTGAAAGGCCTTCAGGAACGGGAATCGACCAAATACCCAATCCAACCAAAATCGCGATCAGTAACCCTTGCCACTTAAATGCAAGCTTTACTTCGACCGCACTTGTTGTTTGTGTCGTCATAAGACTTCTCCTCCAATTTATAAATGATTTAAATCCAGTACATCGGTCATATCAAAAAGACCATTATCACGCGTTTCAAGCCATTTTGCGGCACGAACGGCGCCATTTGCGAAGGTCATGCGGCTTGATGCTTTATGAGAAATTTCTACTCGTTCACCGATATCGGCAAACCATACACTGTGCTCGCCGACCACATCAGCAGCTCGAATGGTTGAAAAACCGATTTCATCACGTTTACGTTCGCCGATAATTCCGTCACGACAAAATACGCTGTGCGTACTCAAATCTCGTCCTAACGTTTTTGCAATGTGTTCGCCCATGGATAGTGCCGTTCCGGATGGCGCATCGACTTTGTGGCGATGGTGGGCTTCTATAATTTCAATATCGCAATAATCCCCCATCACTTTAGCGGCTTTTTCCAATAACTTAAACACCAAATTGACGCCGACGCTGAAATTTGAGGCAAAAACCACGGCAATTTGACCCGAAGCCGCTTCGATTGCCGCTTTACCGGCCTCATCAAAGCCCGTCGTGCCGATGACGATTTTCTTCTGATTGGCAACGCAAAAAGCTAAATGCGCTAATGTGCCTTCCGGGCGAGTAAAATCAATTAACAAATCAAAATTTACCTTCTCCGTCGCTAAATTATCCGCCACTTTTACACCGATATGGCCGATACCGGCGATTTCCCCTGCATCGGCACCGACGAGTGAAGAACCCGGGCGCTCAAACGCCGCCCCCAATTCCACGCCTTCCGTATTGTATACCGCCTGGATCAACTGACGCCCCATTCTTCCGCCTGCGCCGACAATCGCTATTTTTAATGCCATTTTTTCCTCTCGATTATAGATAAAATATTTCCTTTATTCCGTTATAAATTAATAAGCCGCCGAATATTAAAAATACAAAACCGGCAACGAGATCGACATAACGGTGATATTGATGATAAATTCGCTTTGCCATAGGACGGGAAAAGAGCACGAAAACCAAATAAAAATAGATGAACGTTTCAATCACGATAATGACAAAAGCGACACCTATTTCCCATATTTCCGTCATATTAACCAATACCAATGACATCACACTGGTAAAATAGACAACCGCCTTAGGATTCGATAAATTAACAAATAGTCCCCTTAAAATTTCTTTTTTGGCGTTGTCTCGGCAATTTAATTCACTTGTTGACAAATGATCTAACGCAGCATATTTTTGACTTTTTATCATTGTTACGCCCTGATGCGCTAAATAACTACCGCCGAGGAACATGATCACGCCATGTAAAGTCGGCACGGTAACAAATAGCATCGCCAGCCCCAGCATGGAGGCGGCCGCCCAAAACATGATGCCAAGCGTAATGCCGCATATGCCATAAATCCCATGACGTTTCGAATCTCCGGCCGCCATGCGAGCCACATAAAAGAAATCAGGTCCGGGCGTCATTAAACCGAATAAATGCACAATCGTTAAATTCAACATCAAAACCAACCGCGAATCAAATAAATCACCGCTACGGCATAGCCTGCCGCCAGCACGTCATCAATCATAATCCCAAACCCGTTTTCAAGACGCCGGTCAAAATAACGAATTGGAAACGGTTTTAAAATATCAAATAATCGAAATAACCCAAAAGCCGCAATAACCCAAGTCCATGAAAGCGTCGGCACGGCGGCTAAAACAATAAACATTCCGATAAATTCATCCCATACCAACGCACCGTGATCATGAACGCCCATATCATCCGCCGTTTTTTGACATAAGTAACAGCCTGTCACAAAGCCAAGTGCGGTCAAAATCAAAAAGGTTTCAAGGGATAGGCAATGCAACAAGGCTACGCCGATAAATGTCGCCAATAAACTCCCCCACGTTCCCGGCGCAGGGCGAAGCAAGCCCGAACCGAAACCCACCGCAAATAAATGCGTAGGATTTGTCAATCGAAGTTTTTTTAAAGGTTCAGTTCCACTCATTCCCTCTCCTTAAAATGGTCAAAACCACCCGAATAATTCACCTCCGCAGGCTTTCCATGCCGCAATAGCACTAGCTGTGGTATTTTAGATTCGGCTATGACACGACCGATACAAGTACAGGCTACACCCGTCTCAGCCGCAATACGTGCAATTGCCGCACGATTTTCAGTCGGCACGGTAAAACATAATTCATAATCTTCGCCGCCGATAAGTGCATAACGCTCCGCTTGTTCCCGCCCGACATAATTTAATAAAGCGTCTGACATCGGCAATTGCGACAACTCAAGTTCGGCGGCGCATCCGCTTCGTTCCAAAATATGGGATAAGTCCGCCGTCAGGCCGTCCGAAATATCCAAAGCGGCATTCGCAACGGTGCGCAAAGCAAGGCCTAATGCGACACGGGGAGTCGGTCGTAAATGGCGTTGTATTAAAAATTCTCGTGAAAAATCCACCGCACTTTGAGATGATAAGGGCGCTTGATTCACCGACGTTTGATGGGGTGGTGCCGCGAATATTGCTTGCAGACCCGCCGCACTATCGCCTAACGTTCCGGATACATAAATCAGATCGCCTGCTTTCGCTTGATGGCGATAAAGTGCCTTTTCCTTCGGTACGATACCTTGTGCGGTTATCGTAATGGAAAGCGGTCCTTTTGTCGTATCGCCGCCGATAAGGCGAACCTGATAATCGGCTAAAACGGCAAACAAACTTTGGCTAAAACCGGCCAACCAGTTTTCGTTGATGTGAGGCAAGGTTAACGCTAAAGAAATCCACATCGGCCGTGCACCCATCGCCGCTAAATCGCTTAAATTCGTGGTAACCGCTTTATATGCCAAATCCGCAGGTGAAATAGATGGTAAGAAATGCGTATTTTCCACCATCGTATCGGTCGTAATCGCCAATTGATACCCCGCCGGTAACTCCGTCAAGGCGCAATCGTCGCCTATCGCAATGACAACGCCGGAATCGCCGCACTGCGTCGGTTGCGGCCGAACGAAATATCGCTGAATTAGCTCAAATTCATTTTTTATCGCCATAAAATTTACGTATAAAGATACGATAAATAAAGAAATAAGGCAGGTGAATACCTGCCGTTTCTTATTTGCGTTTAGTTGACCCGACCCAAAGCGGGGGCAATTTTGTCCAATACGCCGTTAATATATTTATGGCCATCTTCTGCACCGAAGACTTTCGCTACTTCGATAGCCTCATTAATCACGACCTTGTACGGCACGTCGGGTTGGAACTGTAATTCATAAACCGCCAAACGCAAAATTGCTTTTTCAATCGGATCCAACTCATCAAGAGAACGATCCAAATAACCGCTCATTGTGAAATCAACGGCTTCAACATTATCTATTGTTTGACGCAACAAATGGCGAAAATAAGGTTTATCCACCCCTTGTAGATCCTGCTCCGTTAAAAAATTTAATTCCACCAATTCGGCGGCGTTGCCGGAAACGGCCCAAGAATATAAGGCCTGCACGGCACATTCTCTGGCTCGGCGACGCGGTGAAACTTTTTTTGGTTGCTTCGTCATGAATTACACCGCTTCAATTTGTTGTAACAAATTCACCATTTCTAGGGCGACTAACGCGGCTTCCGCCCCTTTATTTCCGGCTTTTGTGCCGGCTCGCTCAATCGCCTGCTCAATATTTTCAGTGGTTAATACGCCGAAAGCAACCGGAATTTCAGCCTCCATCGCAACACGTCCCAAGCCGTTACTCGCTTCCCCGGCGACATATTCAAAATGGGCTGTGCCGCCACGAATGACAGTGCCTAACGCCACAATCGCATCATATTTTTGACTTGCGGCCAAACGACGAGCGACTAACGGAAGTTCATAAGCGCCCGGCGCACGAACTAACGTAATATTCTCTTCTTTCACCTGTCCGATGCGTTTCAACGCATCTAACGCACCTTCTAATAAACTTTCATTAATAAAGCTGTTAAAACGTGCGATAACGACGGCGATTTTCGCATTAGGTGCCGCAATTGCGCCTTCTAATATTTGCATAATTTTTTATCCCAATAAATCTTAAAGTGCGGCCGAATTTTAGCATAAAATCCGCTGCCGAGTCAGTAATTATCTCAATGTACACAATAAAATAAAAACTCCTGCGAAGGCCGTTTTTTTAGGCTAAAATACGGCACATTAATCTCCAAAATAAGGAACTCATATGCAAAAAAAAACCTTCGGCAGCGCACTGATTATCGCCGGAACGACTATCGGCGCCGGCATGTTGGCTATGCCGCTGACTTCCGCCGAAATGGGCTTTACTTATACGCTGTTTCTCCTTGTCGCCCTTTGGGCGCTACTTTCCTATAGCGCACTGTTGCTGGTGGAAGTTTATCAACGAGCCGAGCGGCAAGACGCGGGCATCGCAAGCCTCGCCGAGCAATATTTCGGTTTACCGGGGCGATTTCTCGCCACGCTTTCATTGATTGTTTTCATGTATGCCATTCTCACCGCTTACATCAGCGGCAGCGGCGGCGATTTATTATCACCCATCTTTGCCTTCCTAGGCGATCAGGCAAAAAATATCTCCATTATCATCTTTACACTGATTTTCGGCACTTTTGTAACTATTGGTACCGGTTCGGTAGATCTGGTCACACGCCTGCTCTTTATTCTTAAATTAATTGTGTTCGGTATTGTATTACTCACAATGTTGCCGAATGTGACGTTCGATAACCTGAAGGCCATGCCGTTGAAAGATTTTCTACTTATTTCGGCGAGTCCCGTGTTTTTCACCTCCTTCGGTTTCCATGTCGTCATTCCAAGTATTAATAAATACTTAAACGGCGACATCAAACGCCTTCGGATTGCCATTCTTATCGGCACAGGAATTCCGCTGCTTGCTTACGCATTATGGCAAATGGCCATTCATGGCGCCTTTGCTCAAACGGAATTCGTACGTATCGTACGAGCGAACCCGACGTTAGGCGGTATTGTCGAAGCCACCCATCAAGCCACCGGCAGCACGCTCATCAGCCGTGCCGTCGCCGCTTTTTCTATTCTCGCGCTCATTACGTCGTTTTTAGGGGTCGCCTTGTCCTTATTCGATTGTTTGGATGATTTGCTCAAACGCGTAAATATCCGCACTAACCGCCTAAAATTAGGCTTACTCACCTTTATTCCGGCGATTTTCTTTGCATTGTTTTACCTGGATTTCCTCAATGCACTGACTTACGCCGGTCAAATGTTCACCTTTTTCGGCCTCGTATTACCCGTCGGCATGGCATGGCGTATGCGTCGCCTGTACCCCGAGCTGCCTTATCGCGTCAGCGGCGGTAATATCACCTTATTTATTGCATTCTTGCTCGGCTTGCTCATTATGAATGTTCCGTTCATCATCCATGCCGGCTATCTACCTGCAGTTATCGGCAGTTAGCCCTTTTGCTCAGACAAAAATCCCGCTTAATGTTATTTAAGCGGGATAGCGAATTAAAGACACTCAGTTTCTCAGTTCAAGGCTCCTCAATCACAAATTCAAACCAATCAATCACGTCTTTTTCATGCACGCCGTCGGCAATCAACACACCGGCATCGTTCACCGAGTGAGGATCGCCCGAAATCAACGGATGCCAATGCGGTAGCGGTTTGCCTTCATAAATCAAACGATAGGCGCAAGTTTGCGGCAACCAATGAAAATCCGGCAGATTCTTTTTGGTCAGCTTGGTGCAATCCGTTTCGAGCTTAAAGCGCTCGGGATAATTACCACATTTGCCGGTTTTCACATCCAACAAATTGCAGGCGATGCGCGTGTAATACAGTTTTTGCCGCTTGCCGTGCCCTTGAATGTATTTGCGGTAACAACATTTGCCGCAACCGTCACAAAGCGCTTCCCATTCGGCTTCGTTCATTTCAAGTAAGGATTTGGTCTGCCAAAAATGATTTTGCATTGTTTTTACCACGAAGAACGGCCGAAATCCGTGATTTCCAGCCCCAATTGTTGTTCCAATTCGTTAATTTTATCGCGCAACTGTTCCCGTTGTTCAATGGCGTAAGGACGCATTTTAGAATCAGCTTGCTCGGCATCACCTAAAGCCTTTAATCGCTCACGGAGACGTTTTAAACGATAAAAATCCGCTTCGTGTTCACGTTCGAAAACCACCCGTTGCCGCCCGCGTTGATATTCGGCTTCCAAGCCCGCCGCATTCGAGCAAATTCGATAATTCATCGGCAAACCGTCGTAACCCAAACGATAAAATGTGTTATTCGCACAATACCCGTTACGATAACCACGCTCAAAGGCCGCTTGATCAACTTTCCGATATTCGCCGCAACGTCGTGTATAATAGTCGATGCCGTCCTTTGCCGTTTCACGTCCGTCCGCACCGTACAAATAACCGGCGTGATACCAATCCTGACTGACGCGCACGCAATATTCCTCCGTTGATTCGCCGATCATCGATTCTAAAACCATCATCGGAACGGTTATCGGCAACGTGACAATCGTCCATAAAGTTTCACAGCCCGCTAGCCCGAAGCTCATCAGTAATAAGCTCAAAAATTTTAACTTTTTCATTTTCTTTTCTTCCGGATAAACAAAGGAAGATTAACAGATACTGCCAATCCTCCTTAAAAGTGCGGTCATAAAACATCGCGTTTTTTATAAACGACCAACGGCCTTACGGGTTAATTCCGAAAGATTTCGTGTCTTTATCGTATTTAAGCCCCGAATGAGAGCCTTCCGTGCCGTTAAAATAAATATCTTTCGATTGTGAACAAGCCGTAACGGTCAACGCCGCCAAGATTAATAACAATACCGATTTCATCAAAATCCCTCTTTTAAACTTACGGTTAAATTAAACACTAAATGTTTAGGACGGCTGTCTTTGCTGTCAGCGCAGAAGTAGCCTTCGCGTTCGAATTGGTAGCCTTTTTCAGCGATCGCGTTACCAAGGCTTTGCTCTACGAAGCCATGTTTAACCACTAAAGAAGTGGGATTTAACACACTTTCAATGTTTTCTTCTGCACCCGGATTTGGCACGGTGAAAAGGCGTTCATATAAACGGAATTCCGCCGGGTGATTGTGTGCGGCGGAAACCCAGTGAATCACGCCTTTTACTTTGCGACCGTCCGCCGGATTTTTGCCCAAGGTTTCCGGATCGTAAGTACAGAAAATCGTGGTGATTTCACCGTTGGCATCTTTTTCTACGCGTTCCGCTTTAATCACATAAGCATTGCGCAAACGCACTTCTTTGCCCAACACCAAGCGTTTATATTGTTTATTCGCTTCTTCACGAAAATCCGCACGATCAATGTAGATTTCTTTGCTGAACGGCAATTGGCGCTCCCCTAATTCCGGACGATTCGGATGATTCGGCGCAGTCAATATTTCTTCACCATTAAAGTTTTCAATCACCACCTTGACAGGATCGATAACCGCCATCGCACGCGGGGCATTTTGGTTTAAATCGTCGCGAATACAAGATTCCAACGCGCTGTATTCCACCACGTTATCTTGTTTGGTCACGCCGATACGGCGACAGAATTCACGAATTGATGCGGGCGTATAGCCGCGACGACGCAATCCGGAAATCGTCGGCATACG
>CAURMH010000010.1:0-34765 GCA_963525745.1 uncultured Pasteurellaceae bacterium
CCAATGTTTGAACGAACTGGGCGAATTCGTACGCAAAATGAAAGCGGCGACGAAATAATGTAAAAACATTGTTTTTTGTGACCGCACTTTTAAAGTGTAGCAATACGAAAGCAACCTACTTATCTGATCTTGAACTAAATGGTCATTATTAAAGCGTTTAATTCATTTTATTGATTTTTTTCTTGCAACCTGTCGGTATCAACGTATAATGAATGCTGTTTAAGCCTGGGTGGCGAAATTGGTAGACGCAGCGGATTCAAAATCCGCCGGTGAATAACCGTGTCGGTTCGAGTCCGACCCTAGGCACCAACTCCTTGGACATAGCCCCGCGTAACTCAACGCGGGGTTTTGTTTTATCCGCTTCCCATAAGGCTTTATCGCACTTTTGCCTTTCGTAACTCCTCATATTTAATCGTCTCTAACCATGATTTTTAGTAACACTGATAGTAACACTAGCAGTAACGTTATAGTAAACTGCTGAAGCCAGTGTTACTACGAAAGGAATTTTTATGCCTAGACTAACCAAACGCCTTACAAATACTGAGGTGGATAAAGCTAAACCAAAGACGAAAGAATATTCGCTATCAGACGGTGATGGGCTCTCTTTGCGCATTAAACCAAACGGCTCAAAACCATGGTTATTCAATTATTAACCACGTTCCGACTAAGGCGTTGGAAGGAATATTGTAAAAACGCGCGGCTTTCTGATACTCATTTTTCCGTTTAAGATAGGTTGAAGAGCCTATAATTTAAATTCTGTTGTGTAATGTTTACCCATAAAAAATCTGCACCTCAATTGTTGGTGGTTGAGTCCAACTTTTGGGGGGCAGATCATATTGACCGCACTTTTCTTGTTCGATAAGCCTATAAATAAAAACTAGGCCTTAATTTTTGTTGTTGAAGCATTATTCATCACAGATTTAATGCCTTTTTTCGCAGACACTTGTGAAGCATAATATTGGCTGCGACCGATAATTTGATGGTTTACCGCTTTCAGTACAAAATAAGGCTTCCCGTTAGCCGCGACACGAAGTTCAAAATTCTTTTCGTTTTCGCCGTTTTTCTGTACTGACGCAATGCCATTTTCCGCTGCCGATTTTGTTTTATACAACTCGCTCGTCAAAATAATTTGGCCGTTTGTCGCTTTCAAATTGAACATAAACTGACCGTCTTTTGCTGTTTTTAATTCATAAAAACCTTGTGCCATTTTTTTCTCCTTATTTTAGATAAATAGCTTAGATTCGATTTTGTAAAAGGGGAAAAGTTCCCCGCCATATCAAATATCAGTAAAAATAAGACGAAAAGTGCGGTCAATTTTTACCGAATTTCACGCACTTATCCGTCAATGATTAAAATTAAGCCACTAATTTTTTTACCTGCTCGGCATAAGCCTGCCAATCGGTGATCGGACGGGTTGCCACGCCAGAATCCATCGCCGCTTTTGCCACTGCCGCAGAAACACGCTCGATTAAACGCGGATCGAACGGCGTTGGAATCAAATATTCCGTACCAAAAGATAATTCGCCGTAAGTAGCCACAACTTCCGCAGGAACCGGCTCTTTAGCTAACGCGGCAATGGCTTTCGCCGCCGCCATTTTCATTTCTTCATTAATTGCCGTCGCCCCGACATCTAAAGCGCCGCGGAACAAAAATGGGAAGCAAAGCACATTGTTGACTTGATTCGGATAATCGGAACGGCCTGTACAAACCAGCACATCTGCTCGCGCTGCTTTTGCCGCATCCGGCGTAATTTCCGGATCAGGATTGGCTAACGCCAAAATGAGCGGATTCGGCGCCATTGTTTTAACCATTTCGCCGGTTAGCATACCGGCTTTGGAACAACCTAAAAACACATCGGCATTTTTAATCGCCTCACTTAATGTGCGTAAACCGTTATCTTGAATGGCATAAAATTGTTTTGTCTCATCCATGTGATCGCCACGGCCTTGATAAATCACGCCTTTAGAGTCGCACATCGTAATATTTTCTTTGCGTACGCCTAATAAACGTAACAAATTCGTACACGCAATCGCCGAAGCGCCCGCGCCGTTAACCACTAATCGAATATCCCCAATCTTTTTGCCGACGACTTCTAAACCGTTCATCGTCGCCGCGCCGACAATAATCGCCGTGCCGTGTTGATCGTCATGAAATACCGGAATATTCATGCGCTCACGTAATTTTTTCTCAATATAAAAACATTCCGGTGCTTTAATATCTTCCAAATTGATGCCACCGAAAGTCGGTTCAAGAGAAGCGATAATATCAACCAGCTTATCAGGATCATGCTCGTCAATTTCAATATCAAATACGTTGATCCCTGCAAATTTTTTAAATAATACTCCCTTTCCTTCCATCACCGGTTTTCCGGCCAACGCGCCGATATTCCCTAATCCGAGAACAGCCGTTCCGTTAGATATGACGGCGACAAGATTGCCTCTCGCCGTATACCGACGCGCGACGGCAGGATTTTTCTGAATTTCCAGGCAAGGTTCCGCCACCCCGGGCGAGTAAGCTAAAGACAAATCCCGCTGCGTCGCTAACGGTTTAGTGGGCGTAACCTCAATTTTTCCCGGGACCGGAAACTCATGAAAATCTAAAGCCGCTTGTTTCAATTGCTCATTCATATAAACTCCATACATAATTTCTAAATAAAGCCAAGCGCATTTTACTCCCTTTTTTGTTCAAAAAATGTGATGAAACACAAATTTTTACAATTTTTTTACATTTTATGTTTTTTCTTTTCAGTTCTACGAAGCCTTAAAACGTAGTAAAATCACGTCACTTAACAATATAACGGTAATACAATGCGCTTAGATAAATTTATCGCCGAAAATAAAGGACTCACCCGCTCTCAGGCGAATAAAGCACTGCGCCAAAGTGCGGTCAAAATTAACGGAGAAATTGTCAAAAGCGGCGCGGTACAAGTCACGCCAAAAGACGAGATCACTTTTGAGAATCAAATTTTAACTTGGCTTGAAAGCGGACACTATTTTATGCTAAACAAGCCGGCAGGGTATGTTTGTTCCAATGATGACAGCGAATATCCGACGATTTATCAACTTTTCGATTATCCGCTGTCCGCCAAATTACACAGCGCCGGCCGACTGGATGTGGACACGACAGGTTTGATATTGCTGACCGACGACGGGCAATGGTCACATCGCGTTACTTCGCCGAAACACCATTGTCCCAAAACCTATTTAGTTACCCTTGCCGATCCGATAGAAAATAATTATCGACAAGCGTTTACCGACGGTATTTTATTACGTGGCGAAAAGGCGCCGACCAAACCTGCCGAACTTGAAATTATCGATGATTATCAGGTCAATTTGACCATTAGCGAAGGGCGTTATCACCAAGTCAAGCGCATGTTCGCCGCCTTAGGCAACAAAGTCATTGCCTTACATCGATGGAAAATCGGCGAAGTCGCTCTTGACGAACAATTAGCGGAAGGCGAATTTCGCTCGCTAACCCAAGCCGAAATTGACAATTTAGGACAATAATTTAAACAAGATGAAAACGATTAAACCGACCTTTATCTTTATTTTAACGCTAGGTATTTTATCTATGTTGCCGCCGCTCGGCATCGATATGTATCTCCCTTCGTTTCTCAATATTGCGCAGGATTTCAATATCTCACCGGAGCAAGTCCAACACACGTTAACCGCCTTTGCCTACGGAATGGCGGCCGGCCAGTTGTTCTGGGGACCTTTTGGCGATAGCTTCGGACGAAAACCGATTATCCTGCTCGGCGTCATCGTCAGTGCCGTGACCGCATTTATTCTTACCGGAATCAATTCTATTGAAAATTTCACCGCGCTTCGTTTTATTCAAGGCTTTTTTGGTGCCGCGCCCGTGGTATTGTCCGGCGCCTTATTGCGCGATTTATTCGATAAAGACGAATTATCCAAAATCATGTCCACCATTACGCTCGTATTCATGCTGGCGCCGCTTATTGCACCGATTATCGGGGGGTATATCGTCAAATTTTTCTACTGGCATATGATCTTCTACGTTATCTGTGCAAGCGGGTTGTTGGCTGCCGCGTTAGTCGCCTTGATCATTCCGGAAACCCACAAATCGGAAAACCGCATTCCATTGCGTTTAGGAATTATCACGCGTAATTTTTGGAGCCTGTGGCAACGGAAAGAAGTGCTTGGTTATATGTTCGCCGCCTCCTTTGGTTTCGGCGGATTATTCGCCTTCATCACCGCCGGCTCAATTGTGTACATCGGTATTTACGGCATTTCCGTAGAACATTTCGGTTATTTCTTCATGCTTAACATCGGCATCATGACGCTTGCCTCCGTTTTTAACGGACGCTTCGTCGTCAAACTCGGCGCAGAAAAGCTCCTTCAAATCGGTTTAAGCATTCAATGTTTGGCCGGAATTTGGCTGATTTTGACCGCACTTTTCGATTTCGGTTTTTGGTCGATGGCAATTGGTGCGGCACTTTTAGTCGGACAAAACCCGCTCATTTCGTCCAACGCAACCGCTTCAATTCTGGAAAAATTTCCAACGATGGCCGGGACGGCAAATTCCATGATGGGCAGCGTACGCTTCGGCACCGGCGCACTCGTGGGCTCGGTGGTTGCCTCAATGGAAATGAAAACCGCCGCGCCGATGTTATTGACAATGGGCGGTTGTTCGCTACTCGCCGTCAGCGCTTATTATTTCCTGACATATCGACATCGAACTCATTAAAAACCAAACGTATTCACGCCTTAATTTCTGGAAGGCCAAACACGAAAACCGATGACCGCCCCTTTCGGCGGTCTAAAGGGAAATTCCTTAATCGGTTAAAAATAATGCGGCCGCGCCGCGTACACCGCCCGAATCGCCGTATTTCGCTTTTTTAATCAACGGCACGTTGGCACTACGCATCAAATGCGCCGGCAATGCCTTTGGCAACGCTTCATATAAATAATCAAAATTGGACAACCCGCCGCCAAAAACAATGACATGCGGATCGAACGCGGTAATAATATTGCCGATGGAGATGGCACACAGTTCAATAAAAACGGAGACAAAATCGATCGCACTTAATTCTCCGGCATAAAAATTTTCAATAATTTGCTTCGCCGTCAATGGACGCCCTTTTAAATCACGATATAACATTTCAAAACCGCGACCGGAAAGATAAGTGTCCAAACAGGCGCTATTGCCGCAGCCGCAAGGATAAATCGGCGCCTTGTCCCAACCGAGCAATTTAAGGGCATGATAATTGAGTTGAAGATGCCCTAATTCGCCGGCCATGCCGTTTTGACCAGAATGGATTTTACCGTTTATCACCAGCCCACCGCCGAAACCGGTACCTAAAATCAGCCCAAGCGTCACAGGATATTGCCGATTTTCCTCATTCCAAGCTTCGGATAATGCGAAACAATTCGCATCATTTTCCGCCCGTACTTCGCGTCCTAGCCGGACTGATAAATCCTGTAAAATCGGACGCCCGTCCGCAACCCGAATATTGGTAATCTCAGCAATCCCCGTTTGTTGATTGACAAAGCCGGGGATCCCCAGTCCGACATTTCCGCGCGTATGAAAACGGCTATCGGCACGCGCAACCAAATCCGTAATGGCGACAAGCCAGTCTTGATAATCCGTTTGCGGCGTAGGTATCCGTTCCGAGTACAATTTTTGCAACTGTCGATTAAACGCCGCTAATTCAATTTTTGTGCCGCCGATATCCAATCCGTAATACATAATTGCTCCTGCCTCATATGCGCCATACAAAGTGCGGTTGAAAATCGCAAAATTTCAACCGCACTTTAATTTTAACTAGGTTATTTTCGAATAAAATAACGTTTCTTTTGGAGAAAACCGAATAACCCTAAACTTAATATCCAGCTGACAACAATGGCGATAAATAGATCAATCGGATAATGCATACCTAGGCGAATCCGGCTGATAAGCATTAAACCTGACCAAATCGCCAACCCGGCAATAAGCAATTTGGCACCCATGCTACGATTGCCCAATAACTGCACAAAGCCGACGGCAAGCAATAGCCAAGTCGCGGCAAAAATGCTATGCCCTGATGGAAAGGAATAGCCCGTTTCATTTTCATAATGCTTTTCCAGCCAAGCGGGTGTGTCAGCCTGATGAGTAAAATACTGCTCGACAAGTTTTGCGCGCGCCTGACGTTCAAGGGCATAAAACGCCTCCGTCGTTCCGCCTGTTTGCTCCGCCAAATAGACAGTAAAAGGGCGAGGCTCGGCAAACGTCGCTTTTAACCCTTGCTTGACAACCTGACTACCGAGAACGAAAACAGCCATGAACACAACCCCCAACGCCCATTGTTTGCGGGTTTTAAATAAAAAAGCAAATAATAAGGCAAAAATGACGGAAGTGATTGCCGCATAAGGGAAACTGCCGGTTTCGGTCAGGAGATAAAGCCAGTAATCCGCCTCGGTTAACTGCCCATTACCTTGCCACTGGAACGCCGCTATCCATGCAAAAAAAGGTACTAAGCAGAGTAATAATGTATATAATGACAACTTTTTAAACATTGTCGCTCCTTGAAAACAAAAAGTCGGTCGGCATTTTAGCAAAATTCAACCAAAATAATAAGGAATATCTATGGCAAAAATCCAGCTCGTTGCACAAGCTAACTTACCGACAGAATTCGGTCATTTTCGCTTGATCGGTTTTGAATTTCCGGATACGAAAAAAGAACATGTTGCGCTAGTCATGGGCGATATTTCAAATGCCGATGAGCCCGTTCTGGCGCGTATTCATTCGGAATGTCTCACCGGCGACGCATTGCACAGCTTAAAATGCGATTGCGGTTTTCAGTTGGCGACCGCATTGCGCCAAATTCAGCAAGAAGGGCGCGGCGTGCTGATTTATCACCGTGAAGAGGGACGAGGCATCGGTTTAATCAATAAGATTCGCGCCTATGCATTACAGGATCAGGGCATGGACACGATTGAGGCCAATTTAGCCCTCGGTTTTCAGGCTGATGAGCGCAATTTTAAGGTATGTGCCGACATGTTTGAACGCTTAGGCATTAAGCAAGTGCGTTTAATGACGAACAATCCGCAAAAAGTGGAAACCATGAAACGGGCGGGAATTAATGTGGTTGAGCGCGTACCGCTGAATGTGGGCGAAAACCGCTACAATACACGCTATTTGGATACCAAAGCGAAAAAAATGGGACATTTTATTGTGCATAACGGCGAGGAACGCCGACTCGCCTGCCCTTATTGTTCGGAAGAAGTCATCGATAACCAAAATGACCGATAAATAACGGTAAAAATGACCGCACTTTATCATTCAAACAACTAAAAAACGACCGATAGTTGATTTTATCGGCCGTTTTATTTTCAGTATTTTGATTTTTCACGCTTTCAATTATCGTGTACTCAACTCAAAAATCATCGCTTCCGCCTGACAACAAAAGGTTAATTCAACATTAAGCGACACACCGCTTTCTATCGGCGTAATTGAACTTTTCATTTTACAGGGTTCGCTTTCGATTTTACGGGCTTTCTCAATAAAATCCGTTAATGCGGTCTGAGCGGAGCGCTCATCGGGGTAAATTTGTTCGATTTTTACACTGCAATCCGAACCGTCAATAATTGCGCCGACATCGACGCAACTACAAGCCAATGACTCTTCCGCCTTACATTGAACGACCATAAACTTCCTCCCTATCATTCAAAATAAATACCATTTATAGTTTACTTAATACTAATTTTGCCATCATCGCAATATGATCGGCTTGCGCATTTAAGGCGGGAATGTAGCGATAAGAACGCCCGCCGGAAGCGAAAAAAAGCGCTTTATTTTCCTGCTCGACTTCCTCAATGGTTTCCAAACAATCCGCCGCAAAGCCGGGGCAAATCACCGCTATTTTATCAATGCCTCGTGCAGCGGCCTTGCTTAAAAATTCATCGGCATAAGGCCGTAACCATTCTTCGCGCCCAAAGCGAGATTGAAACACTATCCCCCACTGCGTTTCACGTAGGCCTAATCGATCCACGACGGCAATGGTGGTTTGCTTACAATGTTCACGATAATAATCGCCCATTTGTTCATAACGCAGAGGAATGCCATGGTAAGAAAAAAGAAGGTATTCATCCTCCTGCCAATTTTTTTGTACCGATTTGACCAACGCATTAATATAGCTTTCATCACAATGATAAGCATGAATCAACGCCAGCGGTACAAGATTTCGTTTTGTTTTCAACGCCTTATACAGCGCATCAAATAACGCCGCCGTGGTCGAACTTGAATATTGAGGATACAAAGGCAGAACAATCACTTTCTCCACCCCTTTTTTTAGCAAATTTTCGACCGCACTTTCCATTGAAGGATGTCCGTAAGTCATGCCAATCTCAACCTGCACATCCAACCCCTGCGCCGTTAAATAGTCTGCCAATGCCTGTTGCTGCTTTTTAGTAATGGCAAGCAACGGAGAGCCTTCCGGCATCCAAATCGAGCGATAATTTCTCGCAATCCGCGTAGCACGAAGCGGTAAAATGACACAAGCCAACAGCGGACGCCACCAGCAACGCGGCAAATCTACCACGCGTTCATCGGTTAGAAATTGCCATAAATAACGGGCGATTGCCAACGGCGTCGGCTTATCTGGCGTGCCTAAATTACCCAAAATCACGCCGATTTTTTTCGTTTTATTCATAAATGGATTACTGCCAAAGTTAAACGGGAAACGCAGCAGAGTTTATCCTGTTCGTCCCGAATGTCAATTTGCCAAACTTGGGTATTTTTCGCCAAATGGATCGGTTCGGCTTTCGCAATGACACGCCCTTTTCTAACCGGCCGTAGATGATTCGCATTCACTTCCATTCCTACTACGGCCTGATCTTCATCAACACAAAGCCAACCGGCAAGGGAGCCTACGGTTTCGGCTAATGCGACCGATACCCCGCCGTGCAACAAGCCGAAAGGCTGCGTTGTGCGCGAATCGACCGACATTGACGCGGTGATCCAATTTTCCCCTAATTCCGCAATTTCAATACCTAAATGCGAAACGGCGCAATTTTGTCCCATTTCATTAAGCTGCGCTATCGTGCGACTTTTTTTCCAAATCATCAAATAACTCCAATAAAGCCTGTACGGGATGTTTTAAACGGTATTTTTCATATCGTTTTACCTGACTCCGGCAGGAATACCCCGTTGCCAAGCAGTAATTCGGATCTTTGCCGTCTAATTTGACTTTCCACGATAAATCGTAAATCTCCCGACTCATGGCCTGATTTTGGCGTTCATGCCCAAACACACCGGCCATACCGCAACAACTGACGTGTTCAACCGTCAAATCCTGTCCGAAAAAGGCAAAAATTCGTTGCCATTCTTTCCCGCTATTCGGCATCGCCGTAGTTTCCGTACAGTGCGGGAATAAATACCACTTAAAAGTGCGGTCATTTTTGACGAAATTTTTAACACGCGCTTGTAATTCGTCGGCATTCAGTTGAGTAAATAGCCATTCATGCGCAGTCAATACATGGAAATCACCTCGTGTTTTTCCCAGCACCGCCTTGTATTCGTCACGATAAGAAAGCACGATAGCCGGTTCAACGCCGACTAACGGACACCCTAATTGGGCCACGCGGGTTAAAAATTCGGCCTGATGTTTAGCCGTTTGACTAAAGCGTTTCAAAAAGCCTTTGATATGCATCGCCTTACCGTTCGGCTTAAACGGCAGCACAATAGGTTCAAACCCTAATTTTTGCGCAAGTTGCACAAAATCACGCACGACGTTGGCATCATAATAAGAAGTATAAGGATCCTGCACAATAAACAAAACGTTCTGTTTTTCGGCCGCACTTAGCCCTTCCAATTGTTCCAGAGAACGCCCCGTGTAACCGATTTCGACCAATTGCGTTTGTAAGTTCGGTGCCGATAATAGAGGTAAATCGACCAGACCGAGTGTTTTTTTCACCGCTAATTCGGTCGGTTTTAATTTGACAAAATAATTAAACCAATTCGGCCGTTTCGCCATATAAGGCGCCGCCATTTCCAAATTGGCCACCACATAATCTTTCATCGGACGCAAATAACGACGATGATAAAAATAGAAAAACTTCGCACGGAAATCCGCCACATCAATTTTAATCGGACATTGACTCGCACAGGCTTTACAGGCCAGACACGTATCCATCGCCACTTTCACTTCATGAGAAAAATCATATTCGCCACGCCGTTTTTGCACAGTATGTTTTAGCTTCGCGACAACATCCGTTAAGGCAACGTTATTTTGACGAAAATCCAATTGTTCGGCAGAAACGCCTTCATTTGCCATTAAACGTAGCCATTCGCGCACCATCGCCGCACGCCCTTTCGGCGAAAAAACGCGGTTGCGGCTGACTTTCATTGACGGACACATGGTACTGTGCAAATCGAAATTAAAACACAACCCGTTGCCGTTACAATTCATTGCTCCGCTAAATTGATCACGCATGACCGTTGGAATTTGGCGGTCCTGATCGGCACGCATCGGCGACAAAATGGAGTAAAGTTCATCTCCGCTGTTTAAAGGCGTACAAATTTTGCCCGGATTCAATCGGTTGTGCGGATCGAATAAAAATTTAATATAACGCAATTCTTGCCACAACTCGGGCGTAAAAAACGTCTCGCCGTAATGAGAACGAACGCCCTTGCCATGTTCTCCCCACAATAATCCACCGTATTTTGCCGTAAGTGCGGTCACTTTATCGGAAATTTCTTTGAATAAACGAACCTGATTTAAATCATTCAAATCCAGTGCTGGACGCACATGCAAAACGCCGGCGTCCACATGACCGAACATGCCGTATTGCAAATTATGGCTGTCCAGTAACGCGCGAAATTCAGCGATATAATCCGCCAAATTCGCCGGCGGAACACAGGTATCTTCCACAAAAGGAATCGGTTTGGCCGCCCCTTTTGCATTCCCCAATAAACCGACCGCTTTTTTGCGCATGGCATAAATTCGTTCAATGGAAGGTAAATCGGCGCAACATTGATAACCGATAATCGCCCCTTCGCCGTTTGCGATTTTTTCGTCCAAATTGCGGCAAAGCGCGGCAACCTGTTGATCGATCACATTTTTATCGTTGCCCGCATATTCCACAATATTTAAGCCGAGAATCGAATTCGTTTCATCTTCGGTTAATAATTGGTTAACAGAATGCCAAATAATATCTTGTTTAGCCAAATTTAATACTGTCGAATCGACGGTTTCCACCGATAGCGCTTTTGCGTCGACTAAAAAAGGCGCGTTCCGCAAAGCGGCGTCAAACGAGGCGTACTTGATATTGATTAATGTACGATACTGAGGGAGCGGTAGTAAATTCAATGTCGCTTCGCAAATAAACGCCAGCGAACCTTCGGAACCGGTTAATAAACGGCTAAGATTAAAGCGGTCTTCCTCCTGATTAAAAACATTTTTTAAATCATATCCCGTTAAAAAGCGATTCAATTGAGGCAAATCATTGATGATTTGCGTACGTTTTACTTTGCAACGACGAAAAATTTCTTGATGCAACGATTGAGCGACGGGCGAAAATCCGAGCGCTTCGGGCTGTTCGGAAAGTTGCTTGGAATCGACCGCACTTGTATCTAATACTTCACCGTTAATTAATACCGAACGCAATGCCAGAACATGATCGGATGTCTTACCATATTGTAGAGAACCCTGCCCGGATGCATCCGTATTTATCATGCCGCCTAATGTCGCACGATTGCTGGTGGAAAGTTCCGGCGCAAAAAATAATCCGTACGGTTTAAGAAAGTGATTTAGCTGATCTTTAACGACACCCGCTTGTACCCGCACCCATCTTTCCTCAACATTCACTTCAAGAATGCAATTCATGTGACGGGAGAGATCAACAATAATATTTTGATTAAGCGATTGCCCATTCGTCCCGGTTCCGCCGCCGCGCGGCGTGAAGGTAAGCGTCCGATAAGCCTCGCGATCCGCCAGTTTCGTCAAACGAACAATATCGGCAATCGACTTTGGAAATAAAATCGCTTGCGGGAGTAACTGATAAACGCTGTTGTCCGTCGCAAGACTTAAACGATCGGCATAATCGGTTGCAATATCGCCTTCAAAGTGCTGTTGCTTTAATTCGTTAAGATATTGAACAACGATAGGGAGTAGTTTGGGTATGTTAGAAAGACGGGGTAACATTGAATCACTCAGGCTATAAAGAGAAATAAAGTAAATGTTCGAATGATATATGAAAGGTAAAAAAATGTCGATTTTAGTCAGCTTGAATTTCAAAAGAAAATGAATGAAACAAAAAACACCTGAATAAATGTTTAGTTTAGGTAAATTTTGCTCAAAAAACAATCAAAAGAAACAAAGTTTAGTTGATTTTATGTTTTTTTATTAGATAATAGCCATACTTTTGAACGTTCCTTTGGCTATACAAAGGAATTGAATTTGTCAAAAGGAAATATAATAGGGCAAATTCAAAACCCTAGTTAAGCAAATGTTTGAGTGAAACTTTAATAAAAAGTTCACAAAAACGGGAAATTTTTCCCATGTTAAACGATGACTAAAGTAGAGGACATCAAAATGAAAAAAACTGCAATCGCATTAGTTGTTGCCGGTTTTGCGGCAGCTTCTGTAGCCCAAGCGGCACCACAAGAAAACACTTTCTATGTGGGTGCTAAAGCGGGTCAAGCTTCATATCATGAAGATATCAGCACAAACACTAAACAAGGACACAACTTGGGTGACGGTTACAAACGTAACTCCGTAACTTACGGTGTGTTCGCCGGTTATCAAATTTTAAACCGTAGTAACTTTGGTTTAGCAACAGAAGTCGGTTACGACGATTTCGGTCGCGTTAAATTCCTTAAAAACAGTGAAACTGCGGTTAAACAAACCGCTCATGGTGCACACTTAAGCTTAAAAGGTAGCTACGATTTAGGCGGTTTAACTTCTGCATTAGAAGGATTAGACGCTTACGCGCGTGTTGGTGCAGCGTTAATTCGTTCAGACATCAAAGGCAATCTCAACGGTAATAACCGTGCATTGTTCAACGGTCAAGTAAAACAACATAGCTTGCACGTATCGCCTGTATTTGCTGCAGGGGTTGAATATGCATTACCTTCATTACCTGAATTAGGCTTACGCTTAGAATGGCAATGGGTTAACCGTGTAGGTTACTTCAGCAATGGCCAAGGCGGTCGTGCAAACTATGATCCGTCAATTAATTCTGTGTCTGCAGGTTTGTCTTACCGCTTCGGTCAAGGCGCTGCTCCGGTTGCAGCCCCTGAAGTCGTAAACAAAACTTTCAGCTTAAACTCTGATGTGACTTTTGCTTTCGGTAAAGCGAACTTAAAACCTGAAGCCCAAGCGACTTTAGACGGTATCTACGGTGAAATCGCTCAAGTTAGCAATGCAAACGTAGCGGTTGCCGGTTATACAGACCGTATCGGTTCCGATAAATCTAACTTAAAATTATCTCAACGTCGTGCCGAATCAGTAGCTAACTACTTAGTTGCTAAAGGCGTTGCTGCACAAAATATTTCTGCAACAGGTTACGGTAAAGCGAACCCTGTGACAGGTGCAACCTGTGATGCGGTTAAAGGTCGTAAAGCGCTTATCGCTTGCTTAGCGCCGGATCGTCGCGTAGAAATCGCAGTTAACGGTTCTAAATAATTTCCGTTAATACATTTTTAATCAATTGAAATAAGAGTAAGACCTAAACGCCTGTTTAGGTCTTTTTTTGCACGAAACAATACAAATCAAAGGCAACAATATGAAAAAATGGATAGCAATTGTTCTTATTGCCGTTTTAGCCGGCTTTACACTAATGAGCAGCTATAATGGACTTGTTCAGGCAGAAGAGGAAATTGATTCGGTTTGGGCGAATGTAGAATCGTCTTATCAACGCCGCGCTGATCTCATCCCTAACCTCGTCAACACGGTCAAAGGCCAAGCCAATTTTGAAAAAGAAACGTTAACGGGCGTAATGGAAGCACGCGCTAAAGCCACGCAAACCAAAATCGATCCGGCGAATTTAACGGAAGAACAATTGGCGCAATTCCAGCAAAACCAAAATCAATTAGGCTCCGCACTTTCCCGCTTACTTGTCACTGTAGAGCAATATCCTCAATTAAAAGCCCATGAAGGTTTTATGACTCTACAGGCACAACTTGAAGGAACGGAGAATCGGATCAATGTTGCTCGTAATAAATTTAACGAAGCAGCACGCACCTATAACCAAAAAGTTCGCCAATTTCCGGCAAAATTGGCTGCACTTATTTTCGGCTTCAAAGAAAAACCTTACTTCAAATCGTCAGAGGGTGCCGATAAAGCCCCTGTTGTCAATTTTAATTAAATAAACACTATGCGATTTTTTTCAAAAATTCCAATTGATAAAAAACAACTTGAGGCGGCGATCGCCCGCCTCGAATTACAAACCTCTGCCGAATTGAGAGTATATATTGAACGCAACTTACCGCGTACGATAGACGAAATTTCCGCCATGGAGCGCGCCCTACAGGTATTCAAGTCCCTCGAAATGCACCGTACTGCACAACAAAATGCCGTATTGATTTACCTTTGCTATAACCGCCATTTGTGCGCAATCATCGGCGATAAAGGTATTCATCAATTCGTTTCCGCCGATTTCTGGACTGTAGAGTGTGAACGATTAATTCAAGATTTTAAACAAAAAAACTATACGAAAGGCATTATTTCGGCTATTGAACGGATTGCGGAAGAATTAATCCGTTACTTTCCTGACGATACGAATAATCCGAATGAACTGCCCAATGAGGTAATCATCCATGACTAAAGTAATAAGATGGCTTAAAAGTGCGGTCATTTTTTGCGGAGTTTTAATCTATACGACAGCCTTAGCCGCCGATTTACCTCCTTCTCCTCAACCTTTTCGCTACGTTAATGACTACACCCATACACTTTCGGCCGAACAATTACAGCACTTGGAAAACAAACTTATCGCCTATAGTCATGAAACGAGCTCACAGATTGCGGTCGTCATGGTTTCAACCACGGGGGAATACGACATTGCCGATTATACGTTTGCGTTAGGTGACAAATGGGGAATCGGTCGTAAAAAAGCAAATAATGGCGTCTTAATGCTGATCGCCAAAGACGATCGAAAAATTTTTATTGCGACGGGGCAAGGATTAGAAGGGGTTCTGCCCGACGCCTTGTTATCACAAATTATTCGCCATGGGGTTACGCCTGAATTCAAACAAGGGCGATACGCAGAAGGAATCAATAACGGTCTGAATGAAATTATCGCCGCAAGTAAAGGAGAATATGCTGCCTATGTTGAAGAATCAACCCCTTACGAAGATTATATTCCGGTTCTTATGGTACTGGCCTTCATTTTCATCGTCATTATCGGCGAACGGCAATTTCGCAAAGACGACGTTTATATTAGCCCGAGCCGACATAGTGAAATAGAACGAATCATGCGTCAATCAACCGCCTCACGGCGTCGCAATTCCGATTTTGGCGGCGGTTTCGGCGGAGGGTTCGGCGGATCAAGTGGCGGCGGATTCGGAGGCGGCGGTTTCGGCGGCGGAGGTGCCGGCGGCAGCTGGTAACTATGCATTTCTCTCAACGCTATCTTGTGGTACAATGGCCGAAATTTTTACTCGTAAGGAAAGTTATGGAAACGTTAGACAAAATCAAAAAGCAAATTAGCGAGAACCCCATTCTTATTTATATGAAAGGCTCGCCTAAATTACCTTCGTGCGGCTTCTCTGCACGTGCGGTCGAGGCGTTAATGAATTGCAAAGTGCCTTTCGGTTATGTTGACATTTTACAACATCCCGACATCCGTGCCGAACTTCCGGCTTATGCCAATTGGCCAACTTTTCCACAATTATGGGTTGAAGGCGAATTAATCGGCGGCTGCGATATTATTTTGGAAATGGTGCAGACCGGCGAATTGCAAACGCTACTGAGTGAAGTCGCTGCCAAACACCGCTCATAATTAAAAAAATGCCTATTCGCCCCGCCTTCTTGCGGGGTTTTTTATTTCTATTTTCAATCAACAAAAAAATTCATTGTATTTTTTTACAGTCCGTATAAACTGAACGGCATTAGTCGGGGTGCTTATATGATTAAGCTGAGAAATACCCGTGAACCTGAAACAGGTAATGCTGGCGTAGGAAACTAATTCATTGGCTGTTTCGTTAATTTTTATAGGAAAAAACCGATGAAAAAAATTATTATTCAAAAAATCACCTTATTTTTGACCGCACTTTTTAGCTTCTCTATCTCACTTGCCTCGCCAAAAACACAGTCAGTCACCGTGTATACCTATGATTCCTTTTCAGCTGAGTGGAGTGCCGGCCCCAAAATCAAGGCGGATTTTGAACAACAATTTCCACAATGCGAACTCCATTACGTCTCTTTTGAAAATAACGGCACGCTATTTAACCGCGTTCGCTTAGAAGGCAAAAAAATTAATGCCGATATCGTATTAGGACTTGATAATCACCAAATTGATGCAGCACAAAAATTAGCGCTCTTTGCGCCACATCAAGTGAATTTAAACCGACTGTCTCTTCCGATAATTTGGGATAATCCGATCTTTCTTCCTTACGATTTCGGACAATATGCCTTTATTTACCACAAAAACCACCTTAAAAATCCGCCTAAAAGCCTGAAAGAGCTCGTCGCCCGTCAAGATTTAAAAATCCTCTATCAGGATCCGCGCACCAGTAGCATCGGGCGCGGCTTATTATTATGGATGAATGCCGTTTATCCGGCGGATGAAATAACAAACGCTTGGCAAACACTGGCCAAACATACGGTCACAATTACCAAAGGTTGGACCGAAAGCTACGGTGCATTTCTCAAAGGGGAAGGCGATCTGGTTCTCAGCCATAACACCTCACCGCTTTATCACCTGTTAGCCGAACAAAAAGATGACTATGCAGCAATGGAGCCAAGCGAAGGCGGCATCTTACAAATTGAAACCGCCGCCAAAATCGCACACCGAAATAATGCTTGTGCCGATGCTTTTTTACCGTTTTTAATCACCCCATCAGCACAAATGGCTATCGCCAAAAATAACGTTATGTTGCCCGTTATCGACACGCCGATCGAACCGCATATCGACGTGTTAAAACAGCGCCAATATCATATGCGCAGCCTCAATGAGCCAGTGACGGATAAACAGCTAAAACAATGGATCAACCAATGGCAGCAGGCATTAGCGCAATAACACGATAGAATGATGCAAAAAATTAAGCGCGATTTACGAGATTATGGGTTTGGGAGTGCGGTCGTTTTTTAGGTTTTTTTGATATATTCATTCTCATTAGTTCAGATTTTTAAAAACGACCAACCCAATTCCAGGTCGGACATCGGAGACGATGCCTATTTACATCGCTTAATCGGCTTCAGCTTCAAACAAGCGCTGTTCTCCGCCGGCTTATCCGTCATCCTCGGGTTCGCCTTTGCACATGCCTTATATTCCGTTCAATTTCCCGCCAAACACCTGATTTTACGACTGACCTCGCTTACTTTTGTCCTCCCCGTACTTGTCGCCGTCTCCGGCCTGCTTGGCGTATACGGCCTTTCCGGCTGGATAAATCAGCTCATAAATTTATTCGGATTTAACCGCACTTTTAATATTTACGGCCTTAGCGGCATTCTTATCGCCCACTTATTTTTCAATATTCCCCTCGCCGCCAAAATCGCCTTACAAGCCCTACAAGCCATCCCCAACGAACAACATCAACTTGCCGCTCAACTCAATTTACGCCGCGGCGCCTTTTTTCGTTATGTAGAATGGCCTTACTTAAAAGGCCCCCTGCTCTCCGCATCGGCTTTAATTTTCACGCTTTGTTTTACCAGCTTCAGTGTTGTGCTCACCCTCGGCGGCGGGCCGCAATATAGCACATTAGAAGTTGCCGTTTATCAAGCCGTATTTTTCGAATTTGATTTACCTAAAGCGGCATTATTTGCATTAATTCAATTTATTTTTTGCTTGCTATTTTTTATTGCCAGCCAATTTTTTAGCAAACCGATTGATACCAAATTATCACAGCGTCACCTCTGGCAGGCAAAATTAAGTCGAAAAGCGCAATTTTACCACCTCGCCGTGATTAGCGTCATTACATGCTTTTTATTCACTCCGCTTCTCAACATTGTGAGTCAAGGTCTTTCTTCGCCACAACTTTGGATGATTTGGCAAAATGCGCCGTTATGGCACGCCCTATGCAATTCCCTTTTACTCGCCTTTAGCGCCGCGGGATTGGCACTCGCCGCCGCTTTTGCCATTACGTTAACTTCGCGTCAATTACGCCGGAGGCATCATATAAAAACCGCCGATGCCCTCCTCATCGGTAGCATGACGGGGCTTGCCGTTCCGACCCTCATCCTGGCATTCGGATTATTTTTAGCCTTGCAAAATCAACAAACGACGCCGATACATTTATTTATCGTCGTGGTTATTTGCAATGCGCTGACCGCTATGCCTTTTATCGTTCGTATTTTGAACGAGCCGATGGAGCGCAATATGTCTTATTTCGATGATCTCTGCCGAGCATTAAATATTCGTGGCTGGACACGTTTTCGTTTGATCGAATGGCCGCAACTTAAAACGCCGATGCGATATAGTTTTGCGCTGGCGGCAGCCCTTTCACTGGGTGATTTTACCGCCATTGCGCTTTTCGGCAGCCCCGATTTCACCTCATTACCGCACTTGTTGTATCAACAATTAGGGCAATATCAAACCCGGCAAGCCGCCGTAACGGCCTTGATTTTATTACTTTTATGCGGCAGTCTATTTGGCATTATCGAACGAAATCAGGACATTATCGATGATTAAATTAAAAGAGGTCGTATTTGATTATAAGGCGATGCCGATGTATTTTAATCTGCATGTACAGGCCGGTGAAAAAGTCGCCGTGATTGGTTCAAGCGGTGCGGGAAAAAGCACTTTACTCAATTTAATTGCCGGATTTGAAATGGCTAAAAGCGGGGAAATTTGGCTAAACGGACAAAATTGCACGACATTTGAGCCTCACTTGCGTCCTGTTTCGATTTTGTTTCAAGAAAATAATTTATTTATGCATTTAAGCGTTCTCGACAATGTCGCATTGGGCTTGAAACCTTCCTTGTCATTGAACAAAAACGAACGCGCGCGCGTGGAAAAAGCCATAAATGCGGTCGATTTAACGGAATTTTTAACGCGAAAACCGACCGCACTTTCAGGCGGTCAAAAACAACGGGTAGCGCTTGCCCGCTGCCTGTTGCGCGATAAACCGATTTTATTGCTGGACGAACCTTTTTCAGCACTGGATCCGCACTTACGTCTGGAAATGCAACAACGTATTTTCCGATTGTGCGATGAAAAAAAACTCACGCTCTTATTAGTCACGCATCAGCCTGACGAATTAAAAGATAAGATCGATCGATGCATTGAAATCAACCATGGAAAAATCTCAATTTAATTAAGGATAAAAATGACTGCAACACCATTACACATTTATTCCATTACGCCTCATCCAACCGTCGAATATTGGTCGGTTTGTCGCGTCGAAGCACTATATGAAACGCCGTTTTTAGAATTGATTTATCGGGCGGCCAGCCTTCATCGCCAACATTTCAATCCGCAGGCGATTCAACTTTCGACATTGATGTCGATTAAAACGGGCGGCTGCCCGGAAGATTGCGCTTATTGTCCGCAATCCGCCCGTTATCAAACCGGCGTACAAAAAGAAGCGTTATTAGATGTCGATGAAATTGTTGAAAAAGCGAAAATCGCCAAAGCACGGGGAGCCGGCCGATTCTGCATGGGGGCGGCGTGGCGTGGGCCAAAACCGAAAGACATCGATAAAGTCACGGAAATTATTCGCGCCGTGAAAGCACTCGGCTTAGAAACCTGCGGCACTTTCGGGTTGTTACAAGAAGGCATGGCCGAAGAATTAAAAGCGGCGGGGCTGGATTATTACAATCACAATTTAGACACTGCACCCGAACATTATAACGAAATTATCGGCACCCGCCGTTTTGACGACCGATTAAGCACATTAGGCAAAGTACGCAAAGCGGGGCTGAAAGTGTGTTGCGGCGGAATTATCGGCATGAACGAAAACCGTAAGGAACGTGCTGGCCTAATTGCCAGTCTGGCTAATCTTGATCCACAACCCGAATCCGTTCCGATCAATCAATTAGTTAAAGTCGAAGGGACGCCACTGGCCGAGGCGGAAGAATTGGATTGGACGGAATTTGTCCGCACGATTGCCGTAGCGCGCATTACCATGCCCAAAAGCTATATTCGTTTATCGGCGGGACGCAACGGCATGTCGGAGGAAATGCAGGCGATGTGTTTTATGGCCGGCGCTAATTCTATTTTTTACGGCGATAAACTGCTTGTTACCGAAAATCCGGAAGAAGACGGCGATCAAATGCTTATGGCGAAACTGGATCTAGTGCCGGAAACCGAACAAAATCGCAAACCGCTTATGCGCGTGACTAGAGAAACCTTATGATCCGATATGCCCTTATTAACAGCGTGATTTATACCGGTACGGAAATTTTACGCGATTACGCGGTGATCATTGACAATGACACCATTTCCGCCGTCATTCCGCAGGCGGAATTGCCCAAAAACATAAACACGATCGATCTTGACGGCCATAATCTTACGGCAGGTTTTATTGATTTACAGGTTAACGGTTGCGGTGGCGTCATGTTTAATTGCCAACCAAGCGTAGAAACCCTTGAGATAATGCAGAAAACCAACTTAAAATCAGGTACGACAAGCTACTTACCGACGCTTATCACCGCGCCCGATGAAACGATCAAAAGTGCGGTCGAAACCATGCGAGAATATTTAAGCGCGCATAAAAATCAAGCGTTAGGATTACATTTGGAAGGGCCATATTTGAGTGTGGAAAAAAGAGGCATTCACCAAGCCGAATATATCCGCACCGCCGCGCCCGAAATGATTCGTTTTCTTTGTGACAACGCCGATGTCGTCCGCAAAATTACCCTCGCGGCGGAAAACCCAACGGCAGAACACATCCCCATGTTTGTTAAACAGGGGATTGTTGTTTCCATCGGTCATTCCAACGCCGACTATGATACCGCCAAGCGCGCTTTTCGTCGTGGTGCCTCATTCGCCACGCACTTATACAACGCCATGTCGCCGATTGGCTCGGCACGCACCATGGGCGTAGTCGGCGCGGTTCTTGATTCGCCGGTTTACAGCGGAATCATTCTGGACGGACTCCACGTCGCCTTCGGCAATGCCCGTATCGCCAAAGCCGTCAAACAGGAACGCCTTTGTATTGTCACCGACGCCACCGCCGCCGCAGGTGCCGATATTGACGCCTTTGATTTTGTAGGAACAACCGTTTATGTGCGTAACGGCCGATGCTATGACGCCGACGGCACGCTCGGCGGCTCATCGATTACTATGATCGAATCCGTCCGAAACGCCGTGGAACAAGTCGGCATTCCTCTCGACGAAGCGCTGCGCATGGCCGCGCTCTATCCGGCGCGCGCGATCAATATCGCTCATAAATTGGGCAGTATTGAAGCGGGAAAAATTGCCAATCTGACGGTATTTACACAAGATTATCGCATTATCGGCACCGTATTAAACGGCTGCTGGCAAAGCCATTAAGTGCAAAGTGCGGTCAAATAAGCGGTCGTTTTATGGCGTTGTTGTCAATGGCTTTTCGTCGAAAATTTCTTTATAATTTTACGCAGTAAATGATCGATTTACTTAACGAATAAGAGGAAACTATGCGCCTTTGCGACACCGATATCGAACGCTATCTTGACGATGGCATTATTTCTTTAACGCCGCGACCGGAAAACAACAAAATCAACGGCGCAACGATTGATGTCCGATTGGGAAATTCCTTTCGTGTTTTTCGTGAATATTCCGCGCCTTATATTGATTTAAGCGGTCCGAAAGAAGAAGTTTCCGCGCAGTTAGAATCGGTTATGAGCAATGAAATTATCATTCCGGAAGGCGACGCGTTTTTTCTTCACCCCGGCGTTCTCGCCCTCGCCACGACGTTGGAATCCGTAAAATTACCGGCAAATATTATCGGCTGGCTCGACGGACGCTCTTCCCTCGCCCGTTTAGGCCTCATGGTACATGTCACCGCCCATCGCATTGATCCGGGCTGGGAGGGCAAAATCGTACTTGAATTTTTTAATTCCGGCAAATTACCGCTCGCCCTTCGTCCAAACATGGTTATCGGCGCGCTGAGTTTTGAAGTGCTCAGCGGCGAAGCGGCACGTCCGTATAATCGCCGTCAGGATGCGAAATACAAAAATCAACAAAGCGCAGTAGCAAGCCGTATTGATAAAGATAAATAAAACAAAGATAAATAAATGAAAAAAACGCTCATCGGCTTATTTTTGCTCGTCTCAATCATCGCCGGCACGGGCTATTATCAACTGTCCCGCTTACAAGAAAAGCTAACCGCGCAATTGCAGCAACATGATGTTCATGTCGGCACGGTTGAACTGAATTTTTTTCCGCCGCAAATCGTGCTAAAACAGGTGACTTATGAACAATGGCACGCCGAGGAAGTGGCGGGCAAATTAAACTTAAGCGGCTTATTCGCTCAATCAGCCTTCCCTTTTCGACAAATCGCCGCACGCCAAATTTCACGGCAAAATCGTGCCGATAGCGCCTTTAGCTTATTATGGGAGAGTGAAAGTGCGGTCGTTTCCGACGGTAAATTGCGCTTTGAAGGCGAAAATAAACTTTCGCTTGATTTTGCCCGGCCTTTTTATAACCAACAAAAAAAGATCGACTTGTCCTTTAAAAAAGGCACGTTAACTTATGGAAAAGACCATGCTCAACTCCTTTTGGAGCAAGCCGTATTAAATCAGCAGAATTTAGGGCATATTGAGATTCAAACCACCACGGGAGCGCAGCGTGAAATGCTCGCAGAAATTACGCCTGTACAATGCGTTGAACATTGCCGCGCAAGACTACGGATTCAATCGGCAAATCAACAAAGTGCGGTCGTTTTCACGGGAGAAAATTATCCGGCGGAATCTCTGCTGGCGATATTGCAGTTGCCTCCCCTCCTTGGCGGCAAAGTTGATTTCGACGTTCAATTAGCCCTTGGCGATAGCAGCATCACCGATGGAACATTTTATTTTAATGCGCGCAACGGCGAAATTATCGGCATCAATTTAATCGCCTTGGTAAGCCAATATCTGCCTCTCAACTACAATGAACAAATCATGCAGAGCAAAAACGCGAATACTCAATATGAACAACTCAGTAGCTTAATTTCGTTCCATCAAGGCGGGCTTGATATTGAAGAAATTAAATTAAAACTGACCGCACTTCAGGGCGAAGGACAAGGCAAAATCGACTTAAACACGATGCAATGCGATATTCGCTTAACCTTATCCAGCGAAAAATATAGCGGTCTTGCGCTCCCCATTCATTTTTTCGACAACTGCGCTTCACCCCAATATCAAATCGAATTTAACGGCGATTTCCGCCGCCAAATTAAAAATTTAATTAAAGGAAAATGGCGATAATGTCAAAACAAAAACAACTTGAACAGCGACAATATTGGCGTGTGATCGTGATGGCCTGCGCCGCATTTATTTTTAATACGACCGAATTTATCCCGGTCGCCTTGCTTTCGGATATCGCACAAAGTTTTCAGATGGAAGTGTCGCATACCGGATTGATGATCACCGTTTACGCTTGGGTCGTCTCGCTTATGTCGCTGCCTTTTATGCTGCTCAGCGCCAATTTAGAGCGCAAAGGGCTGCTGATAAAATTATTCATCGTCTTTATTTTAAGCCATATTTTGTCGGTTTTCGCTTGGAATTTTCAGATATTATTAATTTCCCGTATCGGCATTGCGCTCGCTCACGCAGTGTTCTGGTCAATCACCGCTTCGCTGGTCATGCGCGTTGCTCCGAAAAATAAAAAGACTCAGGCACTCGGTTTACTGACCATTGGCACCTCTCTCGCCACCGTATTAGGTCTTCCTCTCGGACGTATTATCGGCCAAGCCTTCGGCTGGCGTATAACCTTCGGCTTAATCGCCTGCGGCGCCTTAGTTGTCGTCTTATTACTCTGGTATCTGCTACCACGCCTCCCGAGCAAAAACGCCGGCTCATTAAAAAGTTTGCCTCTACTGGCCAAACGCCCTTTATTGCTCAGTCTTTATCTGGTCACGATGATCATCGTTTCGGCACATTTTACTGCCTACAGCTACATCGAACCTTTTATGGTAACCATCGGGCATTTCACTGCTAATTCAGCGACTGCAATTTTGCTGATTTTCGGTCTCTCCGGCATTATTACCGGCCTGCTTTTTAACCGGCTTTATCGCCTCTCACCGGCAAAATTTCTCGCCGGCGCCATGAGTTTACTCACGCTTTCGCTCCTCGCGCTTCTCGCCCTAAGTCAGCATGTTGTTTCCATGTTTTCCCTCGCCTTCATATGGGGAATCGGTATCGCGGCCGTCGGCCTGGGTTTACAAATGCGCGTACTCCAATTCGCGCCTGACGCCACTGATGTCGCCAGCGCAATTTTCTCCGGCATCTTCAACATCGGTATCGGCGCCGGCGCCTTAATCGGTAACCAAGTCATGCAAATCTTTGATTTGACAGATATTGGCTTTGTCGGCGCAACCCTAGGCGTCCTTGCGCTCGCCATTTACCTCATCACTTACTTAAAATATCGCCGTACTTTACCACTAGTCTCTCATTGATGAAGAAATTGATGACCAAAACCCGAAAAGTGCGGTCAATATTGTGATAGTTTAACGAATGATCAGATAAGCAAACTTGAAATAATCATTTTTTACGATTGAATTATTTCAGATAAAAACAAACCGCACACGAAACCCTTGTTCAAAAATAGGCTCGTATGTGGTTATTTTCTCATTGGACGAGTCGGTCGATAAGCCGAGTTCTGTCGTGGACAATCATTCCTCTAGGCGACGGATTACTCCGCCGCTCAAGCAACCTACCCGAATCCTGAGCGGGCCACTCATCGGATTCCTATTTGGTCTTGCTACGAGTGGAGTTTACCCTGCTGCGAACCGTTACCGGTCGCACGGTGCGCTCTTACCGCACCCTTTCACCCTTACCTTTTATTACGAATAATAAACGGCGGTCTGCTCTCTGTTGCACTGGTCGTCGGCTCACGCCGCCCGGACGTTATCCGGCACTCTGCCCTGTGTAGCTCGGACTTTCCTCTCGTTTACTTGTCCCGCTATGTTGTATCGCACAGCCGTGCGACACGGTTAAGGGCTTCAATAAACCAGCGATTGTCTAACCGACTCGACGCGTAGTATAGGAGGGAATTAAAGTGCGGTCAATAAAATCGAAAGTATTTTGAACCTTGACTTTGCCATAGCCGCAAAAGCGCAAAGGAGCAAAGGCGAAAATAACCGTATCAACCATTACGTATAATTTTTCATTCGTTTTTTTATGCCGTTCAGCTAAAATAAACGCAATTTCAACCGCACTTTGGGACGAAAAATGAACTACTTACAAATTGCGAAAAACAGCCTTTCGGTGGAAAGTCTTGCGCTCGCTCAACTCGGTCGACGTTTGGATCAGGATTTCAATCATGTTGTCGATCTGATTTTGGCTTGTAAAGGACGATTAGTCATCGGTGGTATCGGCAAATCGGGGTTAATCGGTAAAAAAATGGTCGCAACATTCGCGTCAACCGGCACACCAAGTTTCTTTTTACATCCCACAGAAGCCTTCCACGGCGATCTGGGAATGTTGAAACCGATTGATATTGTGATGTTAATTTCTTATAGCGGCGAAACCGATGATGTTAATAAATTGATTCCGAGTTTAAAAAATTTCGGTAATAAAATCATTGCCTTAACAAGTAACAAACATTCGACGCTTGCCCGTCATGCGGATTATGTGCTGGATATCACGGTGGAGCGCGAAGTTTGCCCAAACAACCTCGCACCGACCACATCCGCGCTGGTAACGCTTGCGCTGGGCGATGCGCTGGCGGTTTCCCTCATTACCGCCCGTGATTTTCAACCGGCCGATTTTGCCAAGTTTCACCCGGGTGGCAGCCTTGGTCGTCGTTTGTTATCTCGCGTGAAAGATCAAATGCAAACCCGCTTGCCGATTATTACGCCGACCACAGGCTTTACGGATTGCTTAACCGTAATGAATGAAGGTCGGATGGGCGTGGCGCTGGTGATGGAAGACGAACGATTGGAAGGAATTATTACTGACGGCGATATTCGTCGTGCATTGACGACAAACGGGGCGGAAACGCTTAACAAAACCGCACGGGATTTCATGACACGCTCCCCGAAAACCATTCATCAAGATGAGTTTTTATCTAAAGCCGAAGACGTGATGAAAGCGAAAAAAATTCATTCGTTAGTCGTATTGGATGATCACGATCATGTTGTCGGTTTAATCGAATTTTCAAGTTAGGAGTCATCATGCTGCAACCATTAGCAAAAATTAAATTAGTGATTACCGATGTGGACGGCGTGTTGACCGACGGTCTACTACACTATGACGCCAATGGCGAAGCCATTAAAAGTTTTCATGTGCGCGACGGTTTGGGCATGAAAATGCTGATGGATGCCGGTATTCAGGTCGCCGTGCTTTCCGGTCGAGATTCGACGATTTTGCGACGCCGTATTGCCGATTTGGGCATCAAGTTATTCTTTCTCGGCAAACTGGAAAAAGAAAGCGCTTGTTTTGAGTTGATGACACAAGCGGGCGTAGCGGCGGAACAAACAGCTTATCTGGGAGACGACAGTGTAGATTTACCCGCCTTTGCGACATGCGGTTTTTCCTTTGCCGTAGCCGATGCGCCGATTTATGTCAAAAATGCGGCGGATTATGTGCTTTCCCTCGGCGGCGGTAAAGGCGCCTTTCGTGAAATGTCGGACATGATTCTCCATGCCCAGGGCAAAGATGAGGTTTACCTGTCCGCGCAAGGCTTTTTAAAAAGCGTGAAAAACATGGGGCAGTGATATTGTCTGGCCAATGTCAGCTTTTCTTTAGCAAGGAAATAGGCGTCATTTCCACATGATGGAATGATGGCAGGGCATAATGCTCAAAATTTACGAAAAATTGACCGCACTTTTTCGCTATCGAAGTGCCGCTTTAACCCAAAATTGCGGCATGCAACAGTCTTTGTCATTACTAAAAATTTAACCGCATATTAAAGATTTTTTATGAAACTTCCTTCCCTTCAATCTGCTCGACTGATTCGCCGTTATAAACGTTTTCTCGCCGATATCGAACTGCCTGACGGCAATACAATAACTATTCATTGCGCCAATACGGGCGCAATGACCGGCTGCGGCGAAAAAGGCGACACGATATGGTATTCTCATTCCGATAGTCAAACGCGTAAATACCCCCATTCGTGGGAACTCACTCAACTCGCTAACGGACAACTTTGCTGTATCAATACGCATCGCTCGAATCAGCTTGTGCTCGAAGCCTTGCAGAACAAGAAGATTAAAGAATTGATCATGTATGAAGAAATTTATCCCGAAGTAAAATACGGCGAAGAAAATAGCCGGATTGATTTTTTACTTAAAGGTGAAGGTTTGCCGGATTGTTATGTAGAAGTGAAATCCATCACGCTGGTCAAAGACAATCTCGGCATGTTTCCGGATGCGGTGACCACACGCGGACAAAAACATGTGCGCGAGTTGGCGGCAATGAAAAAACAAGGACATCGCGCAGTGATCTTGTTTGCCGGTTTACATGATGGTTTTGATCGTTTCAAAATCGCGGAATATATCGATCCGGAATATGACCGTTTATTAAAAGAAGCCATTGCACTGGGCGTTGAAGCCTATGCTTATGGCGGTAAATTTGAAATTTCGACGGGAATTCCAACCGCACTCTCATTAACTCAGTGCGTTCCGTATTTAAAATAATCATTTTTTGAGAATTATTTTCATTTATTTATTGACTTAATTATTAAGAATTATTATCATTAGCCCATTCCAACAATAATAGCATGCGTTCCGAATGTTGAAACGCTCACGATAATCACTCCAAATTCCCGCCTATTTCCCCACGAATAGGCGTTTTTTTTATTCACAATTCTTTCAGAATCCCTATAATAAAGCCTTTCAAAATACATTAGGAAATAAGCATGACTGATATGAACGCCGTTCTCGCGGAACTAAAGCGCGGTACTGATGAAATCCTTTCTGAGGCGGATTTGATCGAAAAACTCAAAGAAAACCGTCCGTTAAAAATTAAGTTAGGCGCCGATCCAACCGCTCCGGATATTCATTTGGGGCACACTGTGGTATTAAATAAATTGCGCCAATTTCAGCAACTTGGTCATGATATTTATTTTTTAATCGGTGACTTTACCGGTATGGTCGGCGATCCGTCCGGCAAAAATAGTACACGTCCGCCGCTCAGTCGTGAAGATGTTCTACGTAATGCCGAAACCTATAAAGCGCAGATTTTTAAGATCCTTGATCCGAACAAAACCAAAATCGTATTTAACTCCGAATGGCTGAATAAGCTCGGTACGGAAGGGATGATTCGTTTGGCCAGCAACTACACTGTAGCGCGTATGCTGGAACGTGACGATTTCAAAAAACGATTCGGCAATAATCAACCGATTGCCATCCATGAATTTATTTATCCGCTATTACAAGGCTACGACTCCGTTGAATTGGAAGCCGATGTAGAATTAGGCGGCACCGATCAAAAATTTAACCTCCTTGTCGGCCGTGAATTACAAAAATCTGCCGGCAAAAAACCGCAAGTGGCCATGACGATGCCGTTGCTGGTCGGTTTGGACGGTGAGAAAAAAATGTCCAAATCTCTTGGTAATTATATCGGCGTAACAGACGCACCAAATGAGATGTTCGGTAAGATAATGTCTATTTCCGATGATTTGATGTGGGATTGGTACAATCTACTTTCCTTCCGTCCTTTGGCAGAAATCGCACAATTAAAAGCAGAGGTACAACGTGGTAAAAACCCGCGTGATGTCAAAATTTTATTAGCCAAAGAGATTATTGCGCGCTTCCATAGCGAGGCTGACGCGAACGCCGCGGAACAGGAATTTATTAATCGCTTTCAAAAAGGCGCCATGCCCGATGAAATGCCTGAGTTTACCTTTACCGGAGAAATCGGCTTGGCGGCATTACTTAAAAACGCGGGGCTCGTGCCTTCTACCTCGGAGGCTATTCGCGCAGCACAGCAAGGCGGCGTAAAAATCAATGGTGAAAAAGTAGATAGTGTAAAAGAAAATGCGCCGAAAGGAACAAATATTTATCAAGTCGGTAAACGCAAGTTTGCGCGGATTACCTTAAACTAAAAGATTTCTGACCGCACTTTAGGAGATAACAAGACCGCTCAAAAGAGCGGTCAATTTTTTATAAATTTTGTAACGCTTCAATCCGTTTTTCGAGCGGCGGGTGACTCATAAAAAGTTCACTGCGTTTTCCATTTATCATAAATGCGGATAAGGCGCCTGACATTTCCTGCGGTTCATGTAATTGTTGTAAACGTTGTAACGCCGCAATCATTTTTTGCTTCCCGACTAAATGAGCCGAGCCGGCATCCGCTCTAAACTCACGGTAACGCGAGAACCACATGGCAATAATGCTGGCCAAGACGCCAAATAAAATTTCCAACACCATGGAAACCAAAAAATAAATGCCGCTGCTTTGTGTCTCTTCGCCATTGTCATTACGCGAACTCGCAACAACATTGGCAATCAAGCGGGATAGAAAAATAACAAATGTATTGAGCACGCCTTGTAGAAGGCTCATGGTCACCATATCGCCGTTGGCAATATGGGAAACTTCGTGCGCCAAAACAGCTTCCGCCTCGTCACGCGTCATATTATTCAATAACCCCGTGCTTACGGCAACTAAGGCATTATTTTTTGTAGCCCCCGTCGCGAACGCATTAACATCATCAGAATGATAAATCGCCACATCCGGCATAGGCAAACCGGACTGCTGTGCCTGCCGACGAACCGTATCAACGAGCCATTGTTCCGTATTGGTTCTTGGCGTTGTAATCATTTCCGCCCCGACCGAACGCAACGCCATTGTTTTTGACATAAATAACGAAATAAGCGAGCCGGCAAAACCAAATAAAGTGGCCATAATCAGCAAACCACCGGTACTTTTTCCGGCAATTCCCGTTAGATTCAAAATCAGGCCGAAAACTAAAATTACGGCCATATTCGTCGCTAAGAATAAAATCACTCTCATCATAATAAATTTCCTAAATAGCAAAAGTTGAAGATTGTGTAAAAGATAAGGCTAATTCAATTAATTTCAAGCAAAATATGTAAAAATTTACATTATCGAATTGCGCATGAAACGTTAAAATTTTTTCTAAAGCGCGATCAAAAATATAAAAGGTTAAAATATACGGAAAAGCGGAGAAGACATAAAAGTGCGGGCAAAATCGACCGCACTTTCATGTAACATTTATCGCCACGCTTTAAATTGATTAATTAATCCATTTGTTGAACTGTCATGGCCGGAAACTTTTTCGCTATCGGCCAGTTCGGGAAGAATTCGGTTGGCCAGTTGTTTGCCGAGCTCAACCCCCCATTGATCAAAGCTGAAAATGTTAAAGATTACCCCTTGAACAAAAATCTTGTGCTCATACATGGCAATTAATGCGCCTAAACTGAACGGGGTTATTTTTTGTATTAAGATAGAGTTGGTCGGTTTGTTACCGGTAAACACTTTAAACGGCACAATTTCTTTCACTTCATCCAATGATTTACCCGCTTCGATAAACTCCGATTCTACCTCTTCTTTAGTTTTACCAAAGGCCAATGCTTCAGTTTGGGCAAAGAAATTGGAAAGCAATTTATTATGGTGATCCGCTAATGGATTATGACTTTGTGCCGGAGCAATAAAATCGCATGGAATTAACGCTGTGCCTTGATGAATTAATTGGTAAAACGCATGCTGCCCATTAGTACCGGGTTCTCCCCAAATAATCGGGCCGGTTTGATAGTGATTTATTCTGTTGCCGTTGCGATCGACGGATTTCCCGTTTGATTCCATGTTACCTTGTTGGAAATAGGCCGCGAAACGATGCAGATATTGATCATAGGGTAAAATAGCTTCTGTTTGAGCGCCTAGAAAACTCGTATTCCATAGCCCCACTAACGCCAATGTGGTTGGAATATTTTGTTCAATCGGCGCAGTACGGAAATGCTTATCCATTTCATGCGCGCCACTTAATAAGTGTTCAAAATTATCAAATCCGATTGAAAGCGCAATAGACAAACCGATAGCAGACCACAATGAATAACGGCCACCGACCCAGTCCCAAAATTCAAACATGTTGTTTGTATCAATTCCAAATTTTTCTACGGCTTTTGTATTAGTCGAAAGCGCCGCGAAATGTTTTGCCACGGCCTGTTCATCTTTCGCCGCACGCAATAACCAATTTCTTGCGCTGTTAGCATTGGTCATGGTTTCTTGGGTCGTGAAGGTTTTAGACGCCACAAGGAAAAGCGTGGTTTCCGGATTGAGCTTTTTCAGCGTTTCGGCAATGTGAGTACCATCAACATTCGAAACAAAATGCATAGTTAATTGATTTTTATATGGACGCAGCGCTTCGGTCACCATATAAGGGCCTAAATCCGAACCGCCAATCCCTATATTTACCACGTCGGTTATCGCTTTACCGGTGTAACCTCGCCATTCGCCTGAAATAACGCGATTACAGAAAACTTTCATTTTTGTCAATACGGCATTCACTTCGGGCATAACATCCTTGCCATCAACGAACACAGGATGGTTTGAGCGATTACGAAGTGCGGTATGTAACACGGCGCGATTTTCCGTACGATTAATTTTTTCGCCGCTGAACATTGCCTCTTTAGCTTCATCTAAAGCACATTCCTGAGCAAGTTGACGCAGTAGAGAAAGCGTCATTTGATTAATGTTATTTTTAGAAAAATCGACTAAAATTTGGTCATCAAAAACCAGTGAATAATCTTTAAAACGATCTTTTTCCTGTTGAAACAACGCTTGAATCGTAACGCTTGCCAATTCGGTTTGATGTAATTCAAGCGCTTTCCATGCTTGAGTTATTGTCGGATTAATATTTTTCATCTTAACGTCTCTTTAAAATAAGTTTGTGCCAAAATGTTAATCATTGAATAATAAGCGATTAATCCACGTATTCCGTTATTACACGCGGCGTTAATTTAGTAATTAATTCGTAACTTAATATTCCCGTAAATTTAGCTACGGTTTCAATAGGCAATTCCTTACCCCATAAAATCACCTCATCGCCCACTTTATCTTGGCTATTCGTACCAAGATCAACCGTGAGCATATCCATCGAAACACGTCCCACAATCGGCACGATTCGTCCGTTTAAATACACCGGTGTTCCTTCCGGCACATCGCGTGGGTAGCCATCGCCGTAACCTATTGCTACAACACCGATTTTAGTGTCTTTCGGGCTTGTCCAAATGCCGCCGTATCCCACAGGTTCGCCTTTTTTATGATAACGAACCGCAATTAATGATGACGTCAGATTCATAACGGGAATTAATCCGAAATTAGCACCAACTGAATCCGTCGGCGAAATACCATACATAATAATGCCGGGACGAATCCACTCCAAATGCGACTGAGGCCAAAATAATATGCCGCCTGATGCGGCAATACTCCGCTCCCCTTCTTTATCTTGTGTTGCCTCTAAAAAGCGGGAAATTTGCAATTCAGTATAATCTGAATTCAGCTCATCGGCTCGACTAAAATGACTGACAAAACCTAAGTGCGGTTGAATTTGCGGAAGTTTTTTCAGCTCATTATAAAAATAATCAACTTCGTCCAAAGCAACACCTAAACGATGCATCCCCGTATCGATTTTTAGCCAAACTTTAATCGGACTCGGCACAGTGACTTCTTTTAATGCATCAAGCTGTTCGCGGTTATGTACGACGGTTTCGATATTATTCACCGCTAAAATAGGCAGATCTTTCTCATTAAAGAACCCTTCTAAAAGAAGGATTGGTTTAATAATCCCGCTTGAGCGCAATGCAAGCGCTTCTTCCAAGCGGGCGACAGCAAAACAATCAACCATTTGCTCAAGCGCGGAAGAGACAAATATAACATCATGTCCATAAGCATTAGCCTTGACGACCGCAATAATTTTACTTTGCGGCGCTTTTTCTTTAATAACTTGTAAATTGTGTTTTAATGCGAATGAACTGATTTTTGCCGTAGCAGGTTTTACATTCATTAATAATCATCCCTATATTCGCGTTGATGGGCCAAATTATCAAAGCGCGATAATTGTCCATTAAATTTTAACCGCACTTTACCAATCGGGCCATTACGTTGCTTGCCTATAATGATTTCGGCAATTCCCTTGTCTTCCGATTGCTCGTTATACACTTCATCACGGTAAATAAACATAATTAAATCGGCGTCTTGTTCAATAGAACCCGATTCGCGCAAATCAGAATTAACCGGGCGTTTATCGGCGCGATTTTCTAAGGTACGATTAAGCTGAGAGAGGGCGACGACAGGAACTTCAAGCTCTTTTGCCAACGATTTCAGAGAACGAGAAATTTCTGCAATTTCTAATGTTCGATTATCCGAAAAAGCCGGTGCACGCATTAATTGCAAATAATCAACCATAATCATTGATAAACCGCCGTTCTCGCGATAAACGCGGCGTGCGCGGGAGCGTAGTTCAGTCGGGGTAAGCCCCGAGGAATCATCAATGTAAAGATTGTTTTTTTCTTTAAACATCCCCATTACACTTGCAATTCTTGTCCATTCAAGTTCGTCTAACCCGATGCCGGTACGAATCTTAGTCTGATCAACCCTCCCTAGTGAGGCAATCATTCTCATCATGATTTGTTCAGCCGGCATTTCAAGACTAAAAACTAATACGGGCTTCTCACTTTTCATTGCGGCATTCTCACATAAATTCATTGCAAACGTCGTTTTCCCCATAGAAGGACGGGCAGCAACAATGATAAGATCCGAAGGCTGTAAACCTGCGGTTTTTTTATCTAAATCAATAAAACCTGTCGTAATGCCTGTTACGCCCGTGTGATTTTCTATACGACTAAGCATATCAATTCTATCGATTGTTGTTTTTAGAATATCTATCACATTTTTCGGGCCATCCGTTGAAGACATGCGTTTTTCGGCAATGGCAAAAACCTCACGCTCAGCATCATCCAATATCATTTTAATATCATGCCCTTTAGGAAAATAACTTTTCTCAGCAATGCGGTTTCCGACGGAAATTAATTCACGTAGAATAGCCTTCTCACGCACAATATCTGCATAAGCTAAAATATTAACCGCGTTAGGAGTATTGTTGGATAATTCTGCGAGATAAGCAAACCCGCCGACTTCATCAATAATACCTTTATTTTTAAGAGCTTGATCAAGCGTGATAAGATCAATTGGAGTTTGATTTATGATAAGACTTTCCATTTCCTGGAAAATAGCTCGATGAGCAAATGAATAAAAATCATCTGCAATGATACGTTCTGAAACGGTATCCCAATATTGATTACCCAATAATAACCCCCCCAATACAGCCTGTTCAGCTTCTAACGAGTGGGGAGGAATATTTATTTGAGCGGTTCGCTGATCTGATAATCTTTGTTGAGACTTTTTAGCTGCCATTATGCGTTATTAATTAATATGAAACTGCAGCGATCATATCGCAAATTCCTGCCAGATTTAAGAAAAATATTAGCATTTAAAGCAAAAGATCAGTAATCAAAATAAAAATCCAGGTGTCCTTGTCGTATAACGCCTTAGTGCTTTACTATGTGCTTCACTATCCTTA
>CAURMH010000011.1:0-32825 GCA_963525745.1 uncultured Pasteurellaceae bacterium
AAGACATTTTGCAATTTTTTATGCATGGGATCGCCTATCAAAAGAGAAAAGATGAGAGTTGTAAAAACACAAACGAAATCAACCGCACTTTGCTCTCCTTATAAAAGAGCCATAATTTTGGAAGAAGCTTATCGCAAACGATTGCTTAACCTGATACAATCCTCGCCATTAATTTTTAACCCCTCCAATAGGAAAATATCGTGAATAAACAATCGTTAAGTTATAAAGATGCCGGTGTCGACATTAATGCCGGAAACGAACTTGTCGAACGGATCAAACCTCATGTAAAACGTACAACCCGCCCTGAAGTTATCGGCGGTTTGGGCGGTTTCGGTGCATTGTGTGCCATTCCGTCCAAATATAAGGAACCGATTCTGGTGTCCGGTACGGATGGCGTCGGTACAAAATTACGCCTTGCGATTGATTTAAACAAACACGATACTATCGGTATCGATCTCGTTGCCATGTGTGTTAACGATTTGGTTGTTCAAGGCGCCGAGCCATTGTTTTTCCTTGATTATTATGCCACAGGAAAATTAGATGTAGATGTCGCAAGTCATGTTGTAAAAGGCATTGCGGAAGGCTGCGTACAATCCGGCTGCGCGCTTATCGGCGGAGAAACGGCGGAAATGCCGGGAATGTACCATCAGGGCGATTATGACTTGGGCGGTTTTTGCGTCGGCGTGGTTGAAAAATCAGAAATTATCGACGGCAGTAAAGTCAAAGCCGGCGATGCCATTATTGCTTTGGCTTCCAGTGGCCCCCATTCCAACGGCTATTCATTAATTCGTAAAGTTATCGAAATCACAGGTGCCGATCCTGAAACAACGGATATTTCAGGAAAAACCTTAAGTGAACGCGTCTTGACTCCGACCAAAATTTATGTCAAATCCGTGCTTGAATTAATTCAGCAAGTTGATGTTCACGCCATTGCGCATTTAACCGGCGGCGGTTTCTGGGAAAACATTCCTCGCGTCCTGCCAAAAAATACCAAAGCGATTATAGAAGCGGGAACCTGGCAATGGCCGCCGATTTTTAACTGGTTGCAGGAAAAAGGCAATATCGAAACCTACGAAATGTATCGCACCTTTAACTGCGGTGTGGGAATGGTGATTGTCGTTCCGCAGCAGGGAGTGGAAAAAGCGCTGTCATTATTAAATGAAATGGGCGAAAAAGCTTGGTGTATCGGCTCAATTGAAACGGCGCACGCAAACGAAGCCCAAGTAATCATTAAGTAATTTTCTTTCGGGCGAACTGTTTGTTCGCCTTTCTTTTCGTTTATTCCCTTCCTTTGCTTCCTTTACCCACAGGCAAAATCAAATGGCACGCCGCGGCAAATATAATGCTTTACCGATTCACAATCGGCATTGAAAACGAAAGTGCGGTCGTTTTCCACGCGGCTTCCTCATGAAAATATGGACAAGGCTGCAATTATACTGCAAACTAAAGCACTTATTTTAACCTTTACCCCTAAATCAATATAAACAACAAAACATCGTTATAAAATAGAGAAGAAAATGCAACCGATTAATTTTACTCAAATTTTCCAAGACAGTTTAAATTTTATTCGTAATCGTCCGAAAATCTTTCTCACGTTTGTCGCCATGTTGCTTACCCTACAAGCCTGCATCGTGTTTTTGATGCCGTCACTACCGACTATCGAAACAAAAGGGACAGAACCGGACGCAATAAATTTACTGACCCAAATCGATTTCTCCACAATAGGCATAATTTATCTTATTCAACAAATCCTGATACTATTTTTAAATTCATGGATTATTTTAACAATCCATCAAATCAGTCAATCTGATAACCGGCCTTTTAATACCGCATTAATATTAACAACACAACGTTTTTTCGGCGTTTTAATATTAAACCTAATCATTCTTTTCCCTATCATTACCGGCTTGTCACAAGCCTTTATCGCTATACAAAAAAACGCTCCCGTTTCACTTTCCGCCATTATATTTATACTGACCGGCTTGATATTATTTATACGTTTAAATATCTCAACGGTTTATTATATTACCGACAAGGAAAATATTTCAAACAGCCTAAAGAAAGTTTGGTTTGCAGGAAAAGGACGTAATGGAATATTATTCCTTTATGCTTTATTTATTTATTTTGTTGTTCCTATGTTGCAAAAATTCTTTCTTGTATCAGAAAGCTATTTTAATTTAATCAGTTTTTTCATCACCGCATTATTAAGTATTTTTGGCCTAATTTTTACTTATCGCTTTTGTCGTTTATTTATGAGTTATTAATATGAAACAACTTATTGAATTTATTCCGCTTATATTATTTTTTCTTGCTTATAAATTTTATGGGGTACGTGACGCTGCAGTTGTTTTGGTTACTGCCACCATGCTACAAATAATTATTTTGAAATTGAAATACGGTATTATTGAAAAACAACAAAAAATTATGGCAAGTGCGGTTATTTTTTTTGGTATTTTAACTGCTTATTTTAACGATCCGATCTATTTACAATGGAAAGTGACTATCGTAAATGGGTTATTTGCATTAATCCTATTCATTGCACAATTTCAATTTAAAACCCCATTAATAAAAAGGCTATTACAAAAAGAAATTCAATTACCCGAAGAAATTTGGAATCGATTAAATATCGGTTGGATTATCTTCTTCTTAATTTGTATGCTCACCAATATTTATATCAGCCAATATTTATCGGAAGAAGCGTGGTTCACCTTTAAGGCCTTCGGTTTATTAGGCATGACATTTGTTGCCACTATCATTAGCGGTATTTATATTTATCGCTATTTGTCCAAAGAAAATCATTCGAATGAAGGAGAAAAATAAATGTTAGGCTCAGCGGATAAAAACGGTCATCATTCAAAAGGGGTATTGTTATTAAGAACACTGGCGATGCCCTCCGATACCAATGCGAACGGTGATATTTTCGGCGGTTGGATCATGTCCCAAATGGATATGGGCGGCGCAATTCTAGCCAAAGAAATTGCTCACGGACGCGTCGTCACCGTCGCCGTAGAAAGCATGAATTTTATTAAACCGATTACGGTGGGCGATGTGGTTTGTTGTTACGGCGAATGCCTGAAAATCGGTCGTTCTTCCATTAAAATCAAAGTAGAAGTTTGGGTGAAAAAGGTATCCAGTGAACCTATCGGAGAACGCTATTGCGTTACCGAGGCGGTATTTACGTTTGTTGCGGTGGATGAAAGCGGCAAATCGCGCCCAATTCCGCACGACAACAATCCGGAATTGGAAAAAGCGCTTGCAACGCTTAAATAATAAATAGAGGAAAAAGAAATGTATTACATTATTTTTGCACAAGATAAGCCAAATACATTACTACAGCGGCTTGCCGCCAGAGAAGCTCATCTAGCTCGATTAACACAGTTGCAGACCGAAGGCCGCCTATTGGTTGCGGGCCCTAACCCGGCTATCGACACTGAAAATCCGGGTGAAGCGGGATTTACCGGCTCTACCGTAATCGCTCAATTTGAAAATTTAGAAGCGGCTAAAAACTGGGCCGATCATGATCCTTATGTCACCGCGGGTGTCTATAGCGATATTTTAGTCAAACCTTTCAAAAAGGTCTTTTAATTAAAATTAGCAGGCGTAATATAACAGACCTCATGTACACTATTTTACAAATTATTATCCGATAACCAATCGGCGGATATAATGCAAACCTTGTGACAAAATAAGATTAAAATTTACAAAGGAGAACATCATGCTTTTTAGAAAAACAATTTTACTCGCCGCATTACTGACCGGCAGCGCTCTACTCACGGCATGCGACGACCAAAAACCACAAGCCGATTCGACACAAACTCAACCGCCAGCACAAAACGAACCTCAAATCGAGCTAAAAAACAAGGTCAATATTACCAATATCGGACGCACGGTAACCCAAAGAGAAAGTGGCGAAACATCGGTTAACGTCGTGTATTCAATTCAAAACCTTGCCGACAAACCACTCCGTTCCGTCACCTGGGTTGCCGCTTATGTAGCTAATAATCAACCAATATATTATATTAATGTCCCTTTTGTGTTTAACCCTGCACTTGCACCGCAAGCCGCACAAAGTGTAGCGACTGCAACTTTAGCGGGGGCGATTCCTGAAGCAACGCGCGCCATTGCAATTGACCCCAATGCACAACTTGAAACGATTGTAACGCCAATACGTCTTGAGTTTGAAGACGGAACCGTATTGTCGGCAAAATAATTATCTTCATCAATAAAACGGTGGGCTTTTGTTCACTGTTTTTAATCTTGCTTTCACGCGCTACAAAATAAATTTATGGTAAAAATTTCTTTATTTCTGACCGCACTTATTCTTTCGCCAAACGTTTTTGCAACATCATCCGCACCGGCAAATCCGCCGCCCCATTCCGATACAATCAATCCGACTCAAATACGGCTGGCGCTGCAACAACAAATTGAAACGGAGCGACGGGTGCGGATTGAACAACGCGCCACTTTTTTACAACTGGAAGGGTTACTTAAAAGTGCGATCAAAAATAACAATATTTCTGCCAATGCCTTGCTCTTTAACCGACTCATCGACGCCCTTAACGGTTACCCGCTACAAACCGATGCGATGGCGGCTTATTTAGAGGGACGCCTCAAAACATTAAATCCCGACGACATCGAAGAAGTCGCCCGGCTAGAACAAGATATTGAGACTTTTTTACAAAAAAATCCTCAACATTTCACTTATAAACCATTGGCACGCTCCTGTTTTGCCTTACTGGAAAAACAACAAAAATGGCAGGAAATATCCGCACTGGCCAAAATACTGCCGCCAACAGATTTTTCTGATCAACTACGGGTACTAAATGCCGATTATCAGCTCACATTAAATACGCTCTTACCGACGCCTGATTCACCTCATTCGGCGGAAAAACGGGTGCTCCCGGAGATCATGTCACGCTTTGAACAAATTTGGTTGAAAAACACACAATTTGATGACAAAACGCTTTTAAACGAATGGATTAACTATGGCGGCCGCACGGAAGAAAAAATTTACCAAAAGGCCGCCTATCTTTTCACACAAAAAGATACCCAAGGGCTTGCCCGACTTATTGATGAATCGGCAAACACAAACGCGTATGCGAATATCCAACTTTATTTGGCGCAATTACAAAAATTGTTGCAAAACCCGGCGACGTTTAAAGACTTTGCGAATCAACTTCCGCAGGAAGAAACTATCCAAAAGGCGCTTAAATTTGCCGTCATACAAGGCTTTCCCGCTTATCTGAAAACACTGACGGAACAATTGCCGCAGCCCGATTTTAATCAATATTTATCATGGACAAAAAATTGGCAGCTTGATCCAAATGAAATCCGCAATTGGAAAATCGCTTTTCTTGACCGCTTTTTTGATAATGAAAATAGCCCTTTTCAACAATGGCGCGATAACGAATTAGTCGTTTTGCAAGCGGATAATTTAACGGAACGACGCCTACGAATGGCGATTTGGCAACAAACGGATTTAACAAAATGGCTGCAAATATTATCGCCGGAAACCGCGCAAAAGCAGGAATGGCGCTATTGGAGAGCGATCATTCAGCAAAAAACCGCTCCGCAAAAAACACGGGAAATATTGACCGCACTTGCTCGCGAGCGTGGATTTTATCCGATGTTAGCCGCTCATAAATTAGGCGTCTTTTACCGCCCCGAACAGGTCAATTTTACGCCATCGAATGCCGACACGGCGCAAGAAAATGACAAGATGTCGGCTAAATTTCGCTCTGCTTTGGATGAGATCAGCGAATTACGGGCGTTGGAGCGATTTGGTCAGGCAAAACAACGCTGGCGTTTTCTCCTTGAAAATCTTGACGGTCAAAATAAATTCGAGCAACAAATTGCGCTTAGTCGCTATGCCGATAAACAGCATTGGTTTGATTTAAGCGTCGAAGGCACCATTGTCGCCAAAGCGTGGAACGAACTTGCTCTACGGCTTCCGATTGCCTATTCAAACTACTTCGCATTCGCACTCAACAATAAAACCGTCACCTCAACCTTTGCCATGGCGATTGCCCGCCAAGAAAGCGCCTGGAACCCACTAGCACAATCGTCGGCGAATGCACGCGGACTAATGCAACTTTTGCCCTCCACCGCAAAAGCCACCGCCGCTCGAGCAAAGTTACCTTACAATGGCGAGCCGGATTTGTTTCAACCGCTTAATAATATTTTGCTGGGAACGGCGCATTTGGAAGAACTTAACGCTCAATATCCGAACAACCGAATTCTTATTTCCGCCGCGTATAACGCCGGTAGCAGTCGGGTGGAAAAATGGTTGGCGCGCGCAAACGGAAAATTGGCGATGGATGAGTTTATCGCCTCTATTCCTTTTTACGAAACAAGGGGATATGTGCAAAACGTATTATCTTATGACTATTTTTATCAAATTTTACAAGGCAAAGAAAATCCACAAAGTTTTAGCCAAGAAGAATATGATCGACTATACTAATCGCACTAGTTTAATAGTATAGGATTTCATATGTATATCAGTCGTAATTTAGCGCAATGGAACGCTTTCCTGGAAATATTACAAACTGCATTTGCACAAAACAAAGCGCAGGAGTTATTAACGTTGTTGTTGACCGCCGATGAACGCGATGCCGTAGGGTTGCGATTACAAATCGTTGCGCAACTATTAAACAAAAATCTTTCCCAACGTGAAATTCAGCAAAATTTGAACACCAGTGCGGCAACCATTACGCGCGGCTCAAACATGCTGAAAACCATGGATTCGGATTTTGTCCATTGGGTAAAACAACAATTGGAAAACAACATTGAAAAAAATTAAGCGAATTTTGACCGCGCTTAGTCGACACATCGCTCAAGCGCGGTCAAAAAAACAAAAATTTTTACCTTATAAAACAATGAGTTGTTCAAAAATTCTCGTCCTTTTTTTGTTGACGCTTTTTATCCTCTCTTATGTTTTCCGTTTTATCCCCATTCCGTTTTCCGCTTATATCGCGCAACAAAAAATTGAGCGCTTACTGCAGGGAGATTTCACTTATTCAATCCGTTACGATTGGATTAGCCTGGATAACATATCGCCTCATCTTCAGCTTGCCGTCATTGCCGCCGAAGATCAAAAATTTCCTTATCACTTCGGTTTTGATTTAGCGGCAATTCGTCATGCGCTAAAACATAATGAAAAATCCAAGCACATCCGCGGGGGTTCCACGATTTCACAACAAACTGCCAAAAACCTGCTCCTTTGGCACGGGCAAAGCTGGCTGAGAAAAGGATTAGAAGTTCCGGCAACCTTGTTACTGGAATTAACCTGGTCAAAAAAACGGATTTTAGAGGTATATTTAAATATTGCCGAATTCGGCGAGGGAATTTTTGGTGCGGAAGCCGCCAGTCGCTACTATTTTAAAAAATCGGCGAAACAATTAACCCGCGCTGAAGCGGCATTGCTGGCCGCCGTGTTACCGAATCCAATTATTTATAAAGCGGACAATCCGAGCTTTTTGGTAAAACGAAAACAACGTCAGATTATGACTCAAATGAATCTGCTGGGCGTGAATTATTTAGATAAACTATGACCGCACTTTCGGCATTTGTCCGTTAAATCCATTGATAGATGGCGATCATCAGGGGCATTGTCAGCATGCAAAGCATCGTAGTAACGCCGTAAATGGCACTCGCTTTTTGAGGATTGTTGCCGAAAATCACCGCCATTTGCGTCACGGTCGCCGCCGAAGGGCCGGTCGTTGCAAGAAAACTTATCATGGCAATGGTCTCGCCGTTTTCGACCCAGTGAGAAAATCCGCCAACTTTAACCGCAATTAAAATCATTGCCGGAACCAAAAGTAAGCGTAAAAACGTGACGAGATAAATACGCATCGATGAAAAAATCGTTTTTAGCGGAATCGCCGCAATCAACATCCCCGCAATTAACATCGCATTCGGTCCAATAAATATGCCGACCGCGGATAATGTTCCGGTGACGATCGAGGGTAATTTAATCTGTAACGCAAAAAGAAGCATGCCGAAAAAAATGGATAAAATATTGATATTTTTTAAGATCATTTGAATCGACAGTTGCCCTTTGCCGACAATAATCAAACGACAATGCGTCCAAAATAAAAACGTTTGTACGACAATGAAACAACTCGCATAAATGACCCATTCCGGGCCGAACAATGACATGACGATCGGAATGATGAGATTACCCGAATTGGCGTAAATCGTTGCGGCATGCTCAATGGGATCAAGCCCTAGCAGACGTTTTAAAACAATCCCGATAAGAATCAGCAAACAATGCAAAAAAAACGCCATCCCGAAAGACAATATCAACCCTTGTAAAATTGCCGGCGTGTAAGTTATTTGAAAGGCATTAATCATCACGGCAGGACTGATAATGTACAAACCGATGATCGACAAAGGCTTGCAATCTTCCGATTTAAGCAATTTCGCTTTAACTAAAGCGTAGCCCATTAAAACGATTAACGTCAGTTCCGTAATCTTGCTACCAAGTAAAAAAGCAATGTCCATAAGCCTATCCTGTGTTGAGTAAACACGAAAAAAATTGACCGCACTTTAGTCAATTTCGCCGCTAAATCTTTGATATCCGCCTTAAACAAAGACGTTTTGAATCAAAATCATATAGAAAATCGTGCCTCCGCCAATAGAAAGCATCATGTTTTTTCGCCAAAAATGCAAAATAAGCACCGCCGCACCCGCCATAAATTCGGGAATGCCACGATCTCCCGTCATAAAATCAATGTCCTTATAGCAATAAACGACAAGCATACCGAACATCGCGGCAGGCAATACTTTGCCCAAATAACGAATGTATTCGGGGATCGGGCGATTCGCGGGGAAAACCCAAAAAGGGAGTAAACGACACAATTGGACGCCTAATACACCCATTGAAATGGTGATAATTTGTTCGGTTAATGTCATGAGTCAATCCGCGCCAATTTTGAAGCCAGTTTCGGACGATATAAAGTCAAAAAGATCCAAATTCCGACCAACGTTGGTACCAGAAAATGTGCTTTACCGACCGATAATAAGCAAATCAAGGCAATAATGAGGCCACTTAATGAACTTTCATGAAACGACTCTTTCATCCAATTTTCCGCAAAAATAACTAAAAATAGTGCTGTCATCGCAAACTCGGTACCGTGTAAATTCAAAGGCAGAATAGCACCGAATAAGTTGCCTAAAACAGCGCCTAAAATCCAATAACAATGCAAATAAAAACTGACAAAAAACAGATACCAGCCGCGATCAATCGACGGAGGGATTTGAGCTAAATAATTTAATGAAAAGGCTTCATCCACCAACGAACTAATCAAATACCAACGCTTTTTGCCTAAATGTACGTCGTATTTTTCCAACATAGAAATGCCGTAAAAAATTTGCCGCCCGCTCACCATGAGTGTAATCAATAACACGTTAAGCGGCGAAAAAGCGGCGACAAGGGAGCCGGCGATAATAAATTCTACCGAACCGGCATAAATCAAGGCCGCCATAAAGAGCGGATACCAAACGTTAAACCCTAGCCCTTTCATATAAATGCCGTAGGCGATACCCAAGCAAATAAAGCCGGCGATCATCGGTATACTGTAAGGAAAAGCGGCTTTTGCCGCCGATTTGATCACATCGAATTTTGATGGCGGTGTGGGAAACATACTTATTCCAAAACAACAAGTCCGGGTAAGGTAGAGAAACTTTGTGATTTTACCGTTTGATAAAAATCCTCAAGGTAAGCCAATGCGCCGTCTTCACGGCGAATTGCCGCGTACAAATTACTGTATAATCCTTGTTCCGTAATTTTACGCGCCACAACATAGCCTTTTTCCAAATAAGGCAAAGCCGCCCAATAAGGAACCGTCGCAATACCGCGACGACTGGCCACTAATTGAATCATGGCGATGGTCAGTTCCGTCGTACGCCGTGCCGGGCTAATCCCGGCGGGCTTTAACACTTGACGCACCAAATCCAACATCTCATCGGGCACCGGATAAGTAATCCAAGTTTCGTCCTGAAAATCCTCCGCGCGCCAAATTGCCTTTTCCGCCAAAGCATGATCTTTGGCGCAAATTCCGACCATTTCATAAGCAAAAAGCGGTTTAAAAATAATTTCATCGTTCTGTTCGACTTCCGAAACGATCGCCCAATCGGCGCGATGAGAAAGTAACAAACCGACAGGATCCGTATGAAAGCCCGATACGATGTCCAATTCTACCGAGCTCCAATCGGCCCGAAATGCATCCATCGCCGGCATCAACCAATCAAAGCAAGTATGGCATTCCACCGCAATGCGTAATTGACCGGCATCCCCCTGTTTCAGGCGCACTAAATCACGTTCGGCATCAATCACTCGCGGCAGCACATCATACGCCAAACGAAGCAACCGCTCGCCGGCGGCGGTAAAACATAACGGATGACTTTTTCGCTCAAATAACGGCAAACCAAATTGTTGTTCCAACAGTTTTAACTGGTGAGACAACGCGGATTGTGTAAGATAGACGCGCTTAGCGGCTAAAGAAACGCTTCCGGTTTCTTTGAGTGCCACTAACGTGCGCAGATGTCGAATATCAATAAAGGTTGATTTCATTCAAAAATCTCATCATAAATCCGAAAGGATTATCATCCGTTCAAATAACCGCTTAAACCGCTCCGAAAACGCCACCAAAACCGACCGCACTTTTAATCAAATTCGAAAACGATTCAATCGATTCGTTGCTTTCACCACGCCGTCCTTAAAAAGCATTTCGACACAATCCGTCGCTTCCTCCAACGCTTTTTCCAACGCGTCACGTTCGTTTGGCGACGGTTTGTTTAAAACATAACCGGCCACTAAATCGCGGTGTCCCGGATGGCCGATGCCTAGGCGTAAGCGGTAAAAATTATGTTGATTGCCCAGCTGAGCGATGATGTCCTTTAATCCGTTGTGACCGCCATGACCGCCGCCTAATTTAAGTTTTACCGTGCCGGGAGGAAGATCCAATTCATCATGAACGACTAAAATCTCTTCCGGCTTAATCCGATAAAAATTCGCCAATGCGCCGACCGCCTTGCCGCTTAAATTCATAAACGTTGTCGGCACCAATAAACGCACTTCGTGCCCATGAATCATGGCGCGTGCCGTATAACCGAAAAATTTATTTTCACTGTTTAATATCACCTTAAAACGGCGTGCCAAACGGGCAATCAGCCATTCGCCGGCATTGTGGCGGGTTTCGGCGTATTTATCGCCGGGATTGCCTAATCCGACGATTAATTTAATTTCAGACATAATACTCAAACAAATCGCGTGTTTTAAACCTAATGAAAGTCGGCATTGTAGCGAAAAAGCCCGATCAGCTCAATTACAACGCAAGAACCAACACGCCGGAGAGAATTAAAATGCTGCCCATCATCAGCTTTAAACTTAACGGTTCGCCTAATATCACCACCCCCAGGATAATCGCAATCACCACGCTTAATTTATCGATAGGCGCCACCCAGGAAGCCGGTGCTAACTGAAGGGCGCGGTAATAACACAACCAAGAAAGCCCCGTAGCAATTCCGGAAAGCAATAAAAAAGTCAACGGCTTCAGCGCAATATGCTGCGGCAAACTCCATTCGTTACGCATGGTAATAATTCCCCCCGCCACAACCAATACCACAATCGTTCGAATAAAAGTCGCCAAATTACTATTAATGCCAACGACGCCTAACTTGCCTAAAATCGCCGTTAATCCGGCGAAAAAAGCCGATCCCAAAGCGAACCAAATCCAATTCATATTCTCTCCTTATTTTGACCGCACTTTTAAGCTATAATCCCCCCGATGATTCTTATGCCAAAGGGGGTCTGATGAGCCAAATCAAAATTGAAATCGCCTACGCGTTACCGACGCGGTATTTTTTAAAAACGATGACCGTTGAGGCCGGCACAATGGTGCAAACGGCGATTTTACAATCGGGTATTCTGCAACGATTCACCGAAATCGATCTGCGCGAAAACAAAGTCGGTATTTATAGTCGCACAGTTAAATTAACCGATCAATTGCATGACGGCGATCGTATTGAAATTTATCGCCCGCTGTTAGCCGATCCGAAGGAAATTCGACGTAAACGTGCCGCCGAACAACAAGAAAAACAGGCCGCAAAAAAAGGAGCTGAAAAATGACCGCACTTTCTAATCCACACTACTGTCTGCCGGAACCCATCACGGCGGAAATCTTTCTGCGCGACTATTGGCAAAAAAAACCGTTGATTATTCGTCGCGGGCTGCCTGAAATTATCGGTCAATTCGAGCCGGAAGATATTCTTGAATTGGCGCAAAATGAAGACATAACGGCGCGTTTAGTAAAAACCTATTCCGAAGACGATTGGCGTGTCACACACAGCCCGCTAAATCCGAAGGATTTTAGTGACATGCCGCCAAAATGGTCTGTTTTAGTTCAGAACATGGAACAATGGTCGCCGGAACTCGGCCTAATGTGGTCGCGTTTCGGGTTTATTCCGCAATGGCAGCGCGATGACATTATGGTTTCTTACGCGCCGAAAGGCGGCTCCGTGGGAAAACATTACGACGAATATGACGTCTTTTTAGTACAGGGCTACGGCCATCGTCGTTGGCAATTAGGAAAATGGTGCGACGCCGCAACAGAATTTAAACCGAATCAACCGATTCGAATTTTTGATGACATGGGCGAAATCGTCGTCGACCAAATCATGGCGCCCGGCGATATTTTATATATTCCCGCTCGCATGGCGCATTATGGTGTCGCCGAAGATGATTGTTTGACCTTTTCATTCGGTCTGCGCAACCCAAATCCGGCGGATATTTTAGCCAATATCAGCGACCTACTTTGCCGTGCCGAAATGGAACAACATTTAACCGAATTTCTTTTGCCGCTACGTTTTAATCAAGCATTTCAGCCGAGCGGTAAACTGAGCGATGAAAATATTCAAAATATAAAACGTCATTTGGTCGAAAAACTGACGGCGTCGGAATCTTTCGATATGCTATTCAAACAAGCCGTGGCGAAAACGGTCAGCTCGCGCCGCTACGAATTATTGGTTTCCGATGAGATTAACGAACCTTCCGAAGTGCGGTCAATTTTAGCGGAGAATCAGAGCGTTTTGGTACAAGATAATAATTGTAAATTGCTTTATATTGAAAACCCGCTACGTGTCTACGCCAATGGCGAATGGGTGGATGAACTCAATGTAATTGAAATCGAAGTGTTGAAACGGTTGGCCGACGGTGAGTGCTTAGATTGGTCATTTCTTACACGTCTGACAAATGAAACGGAAGATCCGAGTTTGTCCATGAAGTTATTACTGGATTCTATTTGCAATTGGCTAGATGACGGCTGGGTTCTGCTGGATTAATCAAAGAAAAAAATTCAGCGGGGAGAATATAAATTCTGTGATATAACTCACAGAAATTCAAATTTGCCAATGTTAAAATACGCAAAACTTTAATTACATGGAGTCCCGTTATGAAATTATCTAAACTTACCTTAACATTATCCGCCGCCCTGCTCGGTAGCGTTATGTTCACTTCAAATGCACAAGCGGAAGGGCGCTTGGTAGTTTATTGTAGCGGCACGAATCTTTTGTGTGAGGCGCAAACAAAAGCATTTGGGGAAAAATATGACGTCAAAACGTCCTTTATTCGCAACGGTTCGGGCAGTACATTAGCCAAAATTGAAGCGGAAAAAAACAATCCTCAGGCCGATGTTTGGTACGGCGGGACATTAGATCCGCAATCACAAGCCGGTGAGCTCGGTTTATTACAACCGTATCGTTCGCCAAACGTTGATCAAATTGTTCCTCGCTTCCAAGATCCGGCGAAAATGAAAGGTAACTACTCTTCCGCCGTTTATATGGGGATCTTGGGCTTCGGCGTAAACCCGGAACGATTAGCCAAATTAGGTATTAAAGAAGTACCGAAATGCTGGAAAGACTTAACCGATCCTCGTTTAAAAGGCGAAATCCAAATTGCCGATCCGCAAAGTTCCGGCACGGCTTATACCGCTATCGCCACTTTTATTCAACTGTGGGGAGAAGATCAAGCGTTTGAATATTTCCGTCAACTTCATCCGAATATCTCTCAATACACCAAATCCGGCATCACGCCGTCACGTAATGCCGCTCGCGGCGAAAGCGCAATCGGCATCGGTTTCTTACATGATTATGCATTAGAAAAACAAAACGGCGCGCCACTTGAGCTCATTGCGCCTTGTGAGGGGACCGGCTACGAATTAGGCGGCGTCAGTATTTTAAAAGGGGCACGCAATCTTGATAACGCGAAGAAATTCGTTGATTACGTTCTTTCTAAAGAAGGTCAGGAAAATGCGTGGAAAAAAGGCGAATCTTTACAGATTCTAACCAACACCACCGCCGAACAATCGCCTGTTGCCTTAGATCCGATGAAATTAAAACTCATCGACTATGACTTTGAAAAATACGGCGCCTCCGACGAACGTAAACGCCTGATTGAAAAATGGGTAAGCGACGTAAAATTAGCTAAATAATTATTAACGTTTAAAATAATCTAAAATATAACCGCTCTTTATGGGTGGTTATATTTTCTATTTATAAATCAATACGAGGTTTTATGTCTTCCGCAAAACATGCTTTATTTTCTTCATCGGGATTTTGGGTGCTGCTCGGATTTATTGCCTTTGCCTGCTTGCCTTCCGTCGCTTTAGATTACGGACTACTGGAATCTACCGGTGATGAATTTTATGCGGCGATGGGATGGTCGTCATGGGGCATTTCCATCTGGTGGTTTTTACCTTTGCTGGTTTTTTTAATTACACCGAAATTGGGTCTATCAACTCAACGACAAGCTAAACTGGATCTCGCTTTTGTTGTCGCTATCGGCCTATTTACGTTTATTTCCGCAATGCTTTTGCATATTAGCTTAGGTTATGCGGTTATCATTCAAATCGTCAGTCTTTCCGCCATCGCCACGTTGGCTCTGGCAAAATTGAAAGTCATGCAGGGCGACAAATTTATCATTGCCGCGCTCATTAGTATTGTCTTATTAATCTTTTTCTTTATCGTATATCCGACGGTTGCGATTTTAATTTCCATGTTTTATGACGGCGACACGTTTGCGCCCGAACAAGTTTTACGGATTTTAAATCAAAACTATATCGTACGGGTAATTACCAACTCCCTGTTTCTTTCCGCCTTTGTAGGTTTGTTTTCAACGATTTTCGGCCTTGCTTTTGCGTTATACACAACCAGAATTGCGCGCCGAACCGCCTTTATCGGGAAAATTTTCTCAATTTTACCTATCGTCACCCCGCCGTTTGTTGTCGGTCTTGGGGTAACGCTCATGCTCGGTCGCTCAGGTTACGTAACCGAATTTTTAGATACTTATTTAGGTTTTAGCAACCATAACTGGCTCTACGGTTTTAATGGTATTGCAATTGCCCAAATCCTAGCTTTCGCACCGCTTTCCTTTATGATTTTGGACGGTGCCCTGAAATCCATTCATCCGAGTATTGAGGAAGCCGCTTACACATTACGTTCCAACCGTTATCAAGCATTCTTCAATATTATTTTTCCATTGCTACGCCCGGCATTGGCCAATTCGTTTTTATTGGTTTTCGTCCAATCCCTCGCCGATTTCAGTAATCCGCTGGTTTTAGGCGGTAGTTTTGACGTTATTGCGACACAAATTTACTTCTATATCGCCGGTTCGCAGCTGGATTACGCTTCGGCAAGCACACTAGGCTCAATTTTGTTAATTTTCTCACTGCTAATTTTCATCGTTCAATATATTTGGATCGGTAACCGCTCTTATGTCACCGTCTCCGGCAAATCTTATCGCGGCGATGTGCAGGACTTACCGGGCGGACTAAAATATACTATTATGGCAATGCTCGGTTTTTGGGTGCTTTTCAACCTCGCGCTGTACGGTAGTATTTTTTATGGTAGCTTCACTGTCAACTGGGGCGTGGATTACACATTGACCTGGCAAAATTACGCTATGTTATTCGGTCAAGGATTAAACGATGGCGCTTGGCCGTCATTGATTAATACTTTAGTTTACGCCGGAATCGCTGCGCCATTGACCGCACTTTTCGGCTTATTAATTGCCTATATTGTCGTACGCAAAGACTTTCAAGGCAAAAAAACACTCGAATTTCTCACCATGCTATGCTTTGCCGTTCCCGGAACGGTCGCCGGGGTGTCTTACATTTTAGCCTTTAATGATGCCCCGCTGTATATTACAGGAACAAGCATCATCATTGTCATTTCTATGGTGATGCGCGATCTCCCGATTGGAATGCGTGCCGCCATCGCAGGCTTGGGACAATTGGATAAATCGCTTGACGAAGCCTCTCTTTCACTGAAAGGCAGCTCGCTTAAAACAATTTGGTTTATCGTTTTACCCTTATTAAAACCGGCACTTTTATCCGCATTGGTCACCAGTTTCGTACGCGCAATGACCACCGTTAGCGCCATTATTTTCTTAGTTACCGCCGACACCCGTGTCGCAACGGCCTATATTCTAAATCGTGTAGAAGACGGCGAATATGGTATTGCGATTGCCTATGGATCGATTTTAATCGTCGTCATGATGGCAATTATTTTATTCTTTGACTGGCTTGTAGGCGACACCCGTATTGCACGCTCAAAAGCAAAAAAAATGAATTAAGGATAGCAAAATGAGTAATAATTTCTTAGTGTTAAAAAATATCACCAAATCCTTTGGCAAAGCGGTGGTAATTGATCATTTAGATTTAACCATTAAGCGCGGCACAATGGTGACGTTATTAGGCCCTTCCGGGTGCGGAAAAACAACGATTCTACGCTTGGTGGCCGGCCTTGAAAGCCCGACATCAGGGCAAATTTTTATTGACGATGAAGACGTCACCAAATCGTCAATTCAAAATCGGGATATTTGCATTGTATTCCAGTCCTACGCCTTGTTCCCGCATATGTCTATCGGCGATAACGTCGGCTATGGTCTAAAAATGCAAGGCGTCGGCAAAGAAGAACGTCTTAAACGCGTCAAAGAAGCTTTAGAATTGGTTGATTTAGCCGGATTTGAAAATCGGTTCGTCGATCAAATCTCTGGCGGACAACAACAACGGGTCGCCTTAGCACGCGCTTTGGTGCTTAAACCGAAAGTGCTGCTATTCGATGAGCCACTCAGTAATCTCGATGCCAATTTACGCCGCGCAATGCGTGAAAAAATTCGCGAATTGCAACAACGCTTAGGAATTACCTCCCTTTATGTAACACACGATCAAACGGAAGCCTTTGCCGTTTCCGATGAAGTCATCGTGATGCATAAAGGAAAAATCATGCAAAAAGCGCCGGCAAAAGCGTTATACCTTCATCCGAATTCCCTATTTTTAGCAAATTTTATGGGAGAATCCAGCATTTTCCCCGCCCGTTTAGAAGGAAATCAAGTTGATATTCAAAGTTATCAATTTCAGTTAAAAGAAGCGGAAAAATTTAATCTACCGAACGGCGAATGCCTAATCGGTATCCGACCGGAAGCGGTTACGCTACAAAACAGCGGTTCCGATGCGCAACGCTGTGAAATTAAAAGCGCCGTTTATATGGGAAATCATTGGGAAGTCATTGCAAGCTGGCACGGCAAAGAGCTACTCATCAACACCCGCCCGGAAGAATTTAACGCCGAACAAAAAGAGGCCTACGTTCAGCTTTCTGAATATGGCGTGTTCTTATTACCAAAAGAATAAATATAACAAACAAGGCAGATAAATATCTGCCTTGTCATTTTCCCTCCCAAACTCGAATAAAACCGACCGCACTTTTAAATTCATCACCGTAAAAAATCAACGGAATTCGGCTTCTTTCCCAAGGAGGGACATTAAGCGCCTGCCAAATTTTTTTTATCTCCTCGCTTGGCCGATTCTGTGCCGTTTTAACTTTTCCATGATAACCAAAGCGAATTTGCACGGGCAGTCGAGTTTGCGGCAATGAGACAGAATGCGTTTTCCATTTAAAATCAATCCTATCGACAAAACGTTCGATATATAAACATCCCAAATTATCCGGTAGTTGAATATCGGATTGCAGCCCGATGGGAATCTGAATCGCCTGCAAATCCGCAAATTTAGGCGTAATATAAAGCGTTTGACGAAAACGCCTGATGATTTTTTGCTCGATTTGAAATTGCGGCACGGCATCAGGGCCGGAATAAACCACGTCTTGCATAAATTGACGCAGCTGCAACGTCGAAGGCAATACGCATTGATTTTCTATCAGCCATAAGCGTAAAAGTGCGGTCTGTTTTGCCGCAGAATATTCACCGAAATTATGCAATACAAAACGTCCCTCACAATCACTATGGCGCCGATAAATCGGCTGAAGTAACTCGTTTAAAAGTTGCTGTTGTTCAAAGCAATGTTGCGCCGACCGCTGCACGGTTTGATCAATATGCGGCCAGCGGTCGCGTAATCGGGGCAAAATTTGATTACGTAAAAAATTACGCTCATAGCGATTATCTTGATTGCTTTCATCTTCAACCCAATCCAGCCCTTCATGACGAGCAAAATCTTCTAATTGCCGACGCGTATAATTGAGCAAAGGACGGCAAATCGGCATATCGAATAATCGACTTTGTTTCTGCATCGCCCCCAGCCCGCTCAAACCGCTTCCCCGCTTCAATGCCAGCAAAAAAGTTTCCGTTTGATCGTTTAAATGATGAGCGGTAACCAAGATTTCATTTTCACGTAAATGCCGTTTTATCGCTTGATAACGCGCCATACGGGCATTTCCTTCAATCCCTTGTGAGCCCTCCGGTTGAACGCGTTCAATGATCAAGGGTATTCCCATCTGTCGACAAATTCGTTCGCAATGCGCCGCCCAAGTGTCCGCATTTGGGCTCAATCCGTGATGAATGTGGATTGCCCGTAGTGTAATGGCAGAAGATTGAGTTGACGCAAAGTGCGGTCGATTTTCTTGATATTTTTCCCGTAATTGCGCAAATAATTTCAATAGCACGCTGGAATCCAATCCGCCGCTAAAAGCAAGCAGAAAACGACGGCAATCCAAAGGAATCAATTGTTCAAAATCGTCTAAAAAGACCATATAAAAAAGAATGCGTTACGTAAATTAGGCGATTTTTTGCGCGTGATAACGACGTTGCGGATGCATAATCAATTCGCGCGCCGCAATCGTTTGCAGTTCGTAAGAATTTAAGTTAAACGTAGTTTCCATCACGCCGGCAACCGCATTATTCATCGACTCAAAAGCGTCCACATCAGATTTTCCATTTAATAAATCGGCTAAAAATACACCGGCGATTAAATCGCCGACACCTACCGGCTGAAAGGAAAAAGGATATAAAGGTCGAGTGAGATGCCATACACCCTGCGGCGTCGCCATAATGATTTCAAAAAGATGCGGATCCTGCGTCAAACCGGCTTCCGCCAAATGCTTCACAATGACTTTTTTAACGCCTTTTGACAAAATCGCCTGCGCAGCCTTAACCGCTTCATCAAAATTTGTCACCGGAAAATCCACCAAATGACGTAATTCGAATAAATTCGGCGTCATAATATCGGCGACAGGTATTGCCTTTTCAATTAAACGTTCGCGAACGCCATCCGCCACAATGCAATTTTTTTCAACCACATTCGGCATAACCGGATCACACAAATAAATCGCCTTAGGATTGCGTGCTTTTATTTTTTCCAACACGAGGAGAATTTCATCCACCTGCTCTGCCGACCCCAAATATCCCGACAATAACGCGTCACATTCGCCAAGTTTTCCGATTTCATCTAAACCACGAACAATTTCGCCGATTTGTTCCTGGGGGATCACCATGCCCGTCCATTTGCCATATTCAGTATGATTGGAAAACTGAACCGTATTTAACGCCCAGACATCAATACCCAACAATTGCATCGGAAATGTAGCCGATTTATTTCCTGCAAACCCGTATACCACATGCGACTGAATTGAAAGCACATTTTTCATCGATTCTTCCTTACCTTAATGGAAAAGAGCGGTCAATTTAACCGCTCTTTAATAACTATTCGTTAACAATAACCGTATGACATCAATCGATTGTAACGTCTCTCAAGTAAAGATTCCTTACTGAGCGGCTCAAGCTCGGTCAAATCTTCTAAAATACGACGCTTTAAATGCTGTGCCATTTCTTGATAATTGCGATGGGCGCCGCCCAAAGGCTCTTGAACGATATTATCAATAAGCCCTAGCTCTTTTAAACGCACCGCCGTCAACCCCATCACTTCCGCTGCCGTAGAGGCTTTCTCTGCACTTTTCCACAAAATAGAAGCGCAGCCTTCCGGCGAAATGACGGAATACGTGGAATATTGCAACATGTTAACTTTATCTCCCACACCGATAGCAAGCGCCCCACCAGAACCACCTTCACCAATAACAGTACAAATAATCGGCACTTTTAACATTGACATTTCACGTAAATTACGCGCAATCGCTTCCGATTGACCTCGTTCTTCTGCGCCGATTCCCGGATACGCCCCCGGCGTGTCAATAAACGTAATAATCGGTAAATTAAAACGCTCCGCCATTTGCATTAAACGCAATGCTTTGCGATAACCTTCAGGCGCGGGCATGCCGAAATTACGTTTAACCTTGTCCTTAACGGTGCGTCCTTTTTGATGCCCGATAACCATCACGGCACGCCCGTCTAAACGTGCTAATCCGCCGACAATCGCTTTATCGTCGGCAAACGCACGATCACCGGCTAATTCTTCAAATTCGGTAAAAATAGCCTCAAGATAATCCAGTGTGTACGGGCGACTCGGATGACGTGCCATACGGGAAACCTGCCAAGCATCAAGATTGGCAAAGGTTTTGCGGGTTAATTCATCACTCTTCTTTTGTAAACGTTTAATTTCATCATTTAAATCAATACGCCCGTCCGAAGCGCTGCGTAAGGCTTCGATTTTTGCCTCTAATTCGGCAATCGGTAACTCAAAATCCAAATATTCTTGACTCATTTTCGCATCCTAAAAACATCATAAAAATCGACCGCACTTTAACAAGATTTTTCTTACGGTGCAAATGGTTTTAATGCCGCGAAAGGCCTATATTCACAGCGATTTAAAGGCCTATAGGCGCACTTTTCGGAGCAAAGACAATACAAATAAAAACGCCGAACAAATCACCACCGACGGCCCGACCGCCGTATCATAAAATGTCGATAACATCAATCCGCCGACAATCGACAACATACTGACCACGACAGCGATGTATACCATGGCTTCCGGGGTTTTGGCAAAACGTCGCGCCGTTGCGGAAGGAATAATCAATAACGAAGTGATAATTAATGCGCCGACAAATTTCATACTTAATGCAATGGTTAGTGCGGTCAAAATCATCAGCAAAAAGCGCATTTTCCGTGTATTTACCCCTTCGACCTGTGCCAGTTCGGGAGAAACCGCGGTGGAAAGCAAAGGACGCCAAAAGCGAATCAGAAAAAATAAAATAATAGCCACCCCAACGGCGATATAGCCTAAATCCTGATAAGTGATGGAAATTAAATCGCCGAATAAATACCCCATTAAATCAACCCGAATATTGTGCAATAATCCGACGACGACAATACCTAAAGACAAGCTACTGTGCGCAATAATGCCCAGCAACGTATCAATCGAAAAATGTGCGCGCTCTTCCAGCCAAACAATCATAACGGCTAAAATTAAGGTTAAAAGAAGAATGGATAAATAAGGATTAATGTGCAACCAAATGCCAAGCGCGACGCCGAGCAGCGCCGAATGGGAAAGCGTGTCGCCGAAATAGGACATTTTGCGCCAGACGACAAATGCACCGAGGGGGGCTGTAATGAAGGAGAGTAAAATACCGCTTAATAACGCGGGAAAAATAATATCGAACATAACTCTTTTTAATCAGACGACGAATGATGACAACAGGGAGAATGCGTCGTACCATTGCCGCAAATATCGCCGTGTAAATTGTGATGATGGGTGTGGTGGTGTGTATAAAATCCAACATTTTGAGCAAGCTGATTCCCCCACAGACGCATAAAATTCGGGTTCCCCGAAAGACTGTCCGGCGTGCCGGCACAGCAAATATGCTGATTAATACATAGCACTTCTTTACTGTCCGCCATCACGGTATGCAAATCATGCGAAACCATAATGACCGCGCAATTGAGTGCCTGTTGGGTTTGATGAATAAGACCATAAAGCTCCGCTTGTCCGTTAATATCTACGCCTTGCGTCGGTTCGTCTAAAACCAATAGATTGGGGTTATTTAAAATTGCGCGCGCCAACAGCACGCGCTGCATCTCGCCGCCAGACAATTTTTGCATACTGCTTTGACTTAAATGCGTGATCGAAAGTTGAGTAAGTGCGGTTTGAATTTCATATTTTTTCACGCCTTGCTTTAGCCGCAAAAAACGTTCCACCGTCATCGGCAAACTGTGATCAAAATGAATTCTTTGCGGTACATACCCGATTCGTACGCCTTGGTGATAAACCACTTGGCCGGAAGTGGGCGGCTGGAGTTTTAATAATGTTTTCAATAAGGTTGATTTACCGCCGCCATTCGGACCCACAATCGTAATAATTGAATTTTGAAAAACCTTGAGGTTAATGTTACGCAATGCGACTTTTTGTTCAAATGCGACATAAATGTCTTTAAGCTCCACTAAAAGAGGCGGGATAGAATGAATTTGCATAGGATCGCCTTAACCGAAAAAGAGCGGGCTAAAATAGCGTATTTTAAATCAATTCTCAACATTTTATCACCGCTTATCGCTAATGCTTAATATTTATTCATCTATTTGCTGATTTTTACGATAGAATGAATTTTTCTATAATTATACAGTCTGAAATATGCCAGGCTTTTGATTATTTAGGAACGATAAAGTGCAACACGTAAAATTAGCCAGAGATAGACGAAAAAAACGATTCCGCATTAAAACGGTGTTCTTTCTTATTTCACTCACGCTTATTTTCACAGGCTTGTCACTCAATCAAAAGGAATCAGAAAATACGGCGCAAGCGTCCCTCCCCACCCTCCAAAACGATACCGCATATCAATCTCTTACTGCCGATACCGGGTCAGCTGCCGCACAAAGTGCGGTCGAAAATCGTCAAGATTCTGCATCTACTTCGCCCAAAGGAGAAAATAACGAAGATGCTGCCACATCTTATGATGATGACTTACAGGAAAAAGATGATGAGGCCGAGGTCGCCACGCCACAACATGACGAATTCGACGACTTGCCACAAGAAGCACAATCGGCACTCACGGATTTGCTAGAGGCGGCAGATCAAGCGATTCGTATTTCGGATCAGTTTAGTTATACGGTAACCCTTGATGATACGTTAAAAGACGTGTTGGAATTATCCGGATTAGAAGACGACACGGCACAACGACTGATGGCCGATTATCCTGAATTAAATCATCTGGTTGCCGGACAGCAGTTTTACTGGTTCCTTGATAAAAATGACCAATTGGCTTATTTAAATTGGCTTATTTCAGAAAAAGAAGAACGCATTTATGAACGGCAGGAAGACGGATCCTTTAAACGGCAAATTCTGGAAAAGAAAAGTGTCTGGAAAAAAGAAGTATTGAAAGGCAACGTCAACGGTTCGTTAGCGACAAGCCTGCGCAGTCTCGGATTGGACGGACGCCAAATTAATCAATTAAGTTCTGCACTTCAGTGGCAAATCAGTCTACAAAAATTAAAAAAAGAGGCAAAATTTGCCGTATTAGTCTCACGCGAATATCTGGGGGATAAATTAACCGGTCAAGGGAATGTAGAAGCCATTCATATTATGCAAAATAACCGAAGTTATTATGCTATTCAGGCCGCTAACGGCCGTTATTACAACAAGCAAGGGGAAACCTTAGGAAAAGGATTTTCGCGTTATCCGCTACAACGTCAACCCCGCGTTTCTTCGCCATTTAATCCGAATCGCCGCCATCCGGTGACGAAGCGGATTCGCCCACATAAAGGCGTTGATTTCTCCGTTCCGACGGGCACCCCGATAATTGCGCCGGCAGACGGTACAATTGAAAAAGTCGCCTATCAAAGCGGCGGCGCGGGACGTTATATTGTTTTGCGACATAGTCGCGAATATCAAACCGTTTATATGCATTTGAGTAAACCGTTAGTGAAGGCCGGGCAAGCCATAAAAAAAGGTCAACGAATTGCACTTTCAGGAAATACCGGAATTTCTACCGGCCCGCACCTGCATTATGAATTTCATATTAACGGCCGTCCGGTCAACCCGCTTACGGTAAAACTACCCGGTTCCAGCAGCGGCATGGCTACGGTGGAACGTAAGCAATTTTTACTGAAAGCCAAAGAAGTGGAATGGGTGCTAAAACTTTAATTAGGCGGCAGGATGCATGGCATAGTAAAAAAGACAATAAGTGCGGTTAAAATATTAGAAATTTTAACCGCACTTTATTTGGAAAAATCTCTAGACGGGACAACTATTCGGCTGCAGCTTCAGTTCGTTGTTGTTCTGTATTCTCCTGAGAAGCCGCTGCAGTTTGATGCTGCTGTTGGTTATTATTATGATGCGGAACCGAACGTGCCGGAACAACGGTAGAAATAGCATGCTTATAGACCATTTGATTAACAGTATTTTTAAGCAAGATGACAAACTGATCAAATGACTCAATCTGCCCTTGTAATTTAATTCCGTTCACAAGGTAAATTGATACCGGAATACGTTCACGACGCAGTGCGTTCAAATAAGGATCTTGTAGGGACTGTCCTTTCGCCATATGCTCACCTTTCTTACGTTTTAGTTATTATAAAATTTGTGATAGGCACCACAAACAACAAGCTAAACTATAGCAATAATCCGCGATTTTGTCATTAGCCCGCGTCTATTTTTCTTTGAATTCACGCAATTTTTTTAAAATGGTTTTCATTTCCTGATCCAAAGGTGCGCTAAAATACAAAACTTCGTTAGTTTTAGGATGTTTAAACCGAATGGCAAACGCGTGTAAAAACAGTCGTTTTAAGCCAAGAGCGGTCAATTCTTCGCTAAAATTCTTATCGCCGTATTTATCGTCTAAAGCGATAGGATGACCGGCATATTGGGTATGAACCCGAATTTGGTGGGTCCGTCCGGTGACCGGCGAAGCCTTTATTAAGGTTGCATTGTGATAACGTTCCTCAATAGAGAAATGCGTTTCCGACGGTTTTCCCAACTCGCTCGCTTTTACTATACGCTCGCCGCTTGCCAATTCATTTTTCAATAAAGGAACGCGAATAACCTTACAATGCGGCTGCCAATGCCCGCGAACTAGGGCTAAATAATCTTTTTGAATCGCTTTTTCACGCAATTGTTCATGTAAATGACGTAATGCCGAGCGTTTTTTGGCTACCAATAAGATGCCTGACGTATCACGATCTAACCGATGAACCAGCTCCAAAAAACGCGCTTCCGGACGCAATGCTCGCAATGCCTCAATGACGCCGAAATTAAGTCCGCTACCACCATGAACGGCCATACCTGACGGTTTATTTAAAACTAATAAATTGTCATCTTCAAAAATAATCTGCCGTTCTAACGAGGACACTTTATTTAAATGCGTTGAAAGCGGCGCATTGTTTTTCTCCGCAACCCGAATCGGCGGTACGCGAACAATATCGCCTCGCTGCAATTTATAATCAGGCTTAATTCTCCCTTTATTTACCCGCACTTCCCCTTTGCGCAAAATACGGTAAATTAAGCTTTTGGGCACACCTTTTAGTTTGGATAATAGGTAATTATCAATACGCTGTCCGATTTCATCTTCATGAATCGTTAGCATTTTTACGCGTTGGTTAATCGTTTTTTCTACTTCAGTCACTCGTTTGTCCTTAAAGCCGATAAATGCCGCTCCATTTGTTTTAACCGCACAAATGTCGGCTCCATTAAGTTAATTTACACATATCCTGTATAACAAACTGCAGCGCATGACGCTTCAGTAATTTCATTTTACGGTGTTTTAGACGCTTGATCCGCGCATTCCGATTGTGTGATACATAATGTTTTGTTTTATTTTTTAGAAAAATTTTACGTCTTATCATAGCTTAGCCTCACTTAAATTCATTCTGATTTTCGACCGCACTTTTTTTAGATTCGTTAGATTGTTGATTTTCCTGCACTCGATGATAATTCACAATGCTATTCATGTAACGTCGAATATTTTCGACATATTGGAATGCCTCATAGCCACGAGCATAGCCATATTTCAGATTACTGTAATGGCGTTTCTCGGCTAATAAAGGAAGGTTTTTCTTTACATCCAGCCAATTATCCGGATCCCCCCCCAAGTTTTTTGTTAGCCGGCGCACATCAACCACATGCCCCAGCCCCATATTATATGCCGCCAATGCATACCAAATTCGATCCTCTCGGGCTATCGTATCGGGCATCTGCCCAATTAGCCAATGTAAATATCCTGAACCGGCCTTGATACTCTGCTCCGCATCGGTTCGATCGGTAATTTTCATTCGTTCTGCCGTTTCTTTGGTCAGCATCATGAGCCCGCGTACGCCCGTCGGCGAAGTCGCATCAGGATTCCAGTGGGATTCTTGATACGCCATTGCGGCTAATAAACGCCAATCGAGATCGCCTTTATATTTTTCAAAAAATGGTTGAAATTGAGGCAGGACATTTTCGATTGCCGCCATGTATGAACGTGTATCGACATAATCGAATTCCGCAATATGTCGAAAATATTTTTCTTCCAAGCGGGCAATCAATCCCGTTTCAATCGATCTACTCATAAAATCAAGCAATGCCGCCTGCAATTCATTGTAGGAATTACTCGGCAAATACCAGTGAACCCCGACTTCATCGCTAACATCAAAGGCAATCGCCAACTCAGGGCGAATCTGCTGCGCTGCAGAAACATCAATTGAATTTGCAATCGTATAATCAATCTTGCCATCGGCAACCTGCAGCAAGAGTTCTTCTTGTGTTGCCCGTTTATCCGTTCGCCAAATGAGATTTGAGTAAGTTTTATACGCTTCTGCTAAAAACTGATTTAGCTCGGCATTCTCCGCAATGAAGATCGGTTTTGTAATCTCGGATAAATTGTGCGGTCGATTTTCCTTCTTACGATAAACCAATTGCCAAGAAGCCGACGTATAGGCCGGCCCCACTTGAAACAGATCGGCGCGCTTCGGCAGATAGAGCAAATTTGCCGCTGCAACATCGATTTGATTACTACTCAGCGCTGAAAAAAGTTCATCGTGACTATCAAATGTTTCCATTTTTAACGTCACCCCTAAATAATCCGCAAAATTTTTGGCTAATTCATATTCAAGCCCGGATTCTCCTTCCGTACCGATAAAATAGGAAATCGGATTATTAATGGTGCCGACGATTAATTGACTGCGCGCTTGGATTGCAGAATATCGGTTTTCTTCCGATTGCATAATACGTTGCCACGGAAAAACCATATCAATCGCCCATAACATTAGTCCAACGGCAACAATAATGCGCAAAAATAAACCTTTCAAATATACTCCTGTGTCTGTTCACGCAAGAAATTTTATCGAAAAATCACGTCATACACAAAAATCCCCCTTTCATCAGGGGGATTTTTTTAATTATCGATGACGTGATTTAAAAGTGCGGTCATTTTTTTCATTAAATCGCCGCTCTCTACGTTCGCCATATTCGGAAATATTACGCACCTTAAAGTTATCGCGTTCGCCCATTGATTTCGCGGCGCCCACTAAACTCATTTGCATTGTTTTATTCAACACGCGCGCTTTGCTAAACTGCTGCAACATCGTACTCGGCATACCTTGCGGTAATTCTACCGTTGAATAATCATCATACAATTTAATATGCCCGATATAGCGGCTGTTTATATCACCTTGGTTGGCAATTGCACCGACAATATGACGCACTTCAACGCCATCACTACGCCCTACCTCAATGCGATATAAATCCATCGGTTGTTTATTGCCGTAGCCTTTATTGCGCGCGCCCCGCATCTCGCCCGAACGGGAATTATCGCGATAATCGCTCCGTTCGCGACGACGTTTTTCAACAGGCGGATCCGGCGGAAGAATAAGTTTTTGCTTGCCTTGCAATAACATTAACATTGCCGCCGCAATATCTTCATGATCCTGATCGGCCGTAAACATGTCTTCCAGCAGGCTACGATATTGCTCAAGATCATGGTGTTCTAATTGTTTCGTAATTTTGTCATGAAATTTTTTACGACGGCATTCTTGTAATATTTCATGATTAGGAAGCTCAACTTCATTGATCGGTTTCTTCATTAAATGTTCAATATTGCGTAACAAACGACGTTCGCGCGGTTCGACAAATAATAGTGCGCGCCCCGAACGTCCCGCACGACCGGTACGGCCGATACGGTGAACGTAAGATTCGGCATCCAACGGAATGTCGTAATTCACCACAAGGCTGATACGCTCAATATCGATGCCGCGCGCCGCCACATCGGTCGCAACGACAATATCAAGACTGCCATTACGCAAACGATCAAGGGTTTGTTCACGCAGTTGTTGAGTCATATCGCCATTTAATGCGGCTGCACGAAAGCCATGTTTTTCGAGTAATTCGGTAATGTCAAGCGTGCCGGTTTTCGTTCGGGTAAATAAAATCGCCGCATCGAAATCTTCCACTTCTAAAAAACGCAGCAATGCTTCCGCCTTGCGAAAACCGTTAACATACCAGCAGTTTTGCTCAATATCCGGCGCATTTTCTTTGTTTACTTTAATCTTCACTTCTTGTGGATTATTCATAAAACGCTTAGTAATACGGCGAATCGGCTCCGGCATTGTCGCCGAAAATAGGGCGGTTTGATGCTTTTCCGGCAACTCGGCCATCACGGTTTCTACATCATCAATAAAGCCCATACGCAACATTTCATCCGCCTCATCCAGGACAATCGCTTTAAGCTCGGAAAGATTTAGCGTTCCACGACGAATATGATCCAAAATACGTCCCGGCGTACCCACAACCACCTGCGCGCCTTGTTTTAAAGCACGTAGTTGAATGTCATAACGCTGCCCGCCATAAAGTGTCACGATATTAATGCCTTTGGCATATTTCATAAACTGTTCGCACGCATCCGCCACTTGAATCGCCAATTCGCGAGTCGGTGCCATAACAAGGAGTTGCGGATGTTTTTCTGCAGGATCGATTTTTGCTAAAATCGGAAGGGAAAAAGCAGCCGTTTTACCGCTGCCGGTCTGCGCCATACCCAATACATCATTGCCATTAAGAAGATGAGGAATGCACGCTTGTTGAATTGGGGAAGGGGTTTCGAAACCAAGATCCGAAACGGCTTTTAAGATGAATTCAGGTAAGCCTAAATCATTGAATGTGATTTTGTCTGTCATTAAATACTCGATAGATAAGATAATAGAAAAGCTCAATAAGCCTTCAGGGTTAACTGTTTATGTAAAACGCAACGGCGCCGGAAGTTGATTAAACTCACGGAATATTGACCGCACTTTACTCCTCGTCTGTGTGAGCCGGCTTTAATTTCATCAGCTCAAACACGGCAAAACGATACTCAACAAAGTTATACACCTGATTAGCAATAGCAAGTTTAAACAAAGCCGTCGCTTCATCAACTTGACCTAAATTGAGTTTTTGTTTTGCTAGATAAAAATAAGTTTCGGTTAAAATCTCTGCATACTGCTGCGTCGTTTCGGCAAATTCCTGAGCCTTTTGCCGTAACGCCGTCAAAGAGAGATTACCTAAATAATATTGAACAATATGGGTTCCCCAAAATTCGTCGGAAAGGCCTTTTGCCCGCTCCGCCAAGCGATGATATGCCTCTTGCGGTATTAAATTTAATTCGTTGAAATAGAGCCATAAAACCCGATAAGGATCCGACTTATCCGCTTCATAAAATTTTAAAAAATCTTCTTCAGCCAGATTATATCGCTCTACATAATAAAAATTTAAACCGCGATTCAGATAGGTATAGTCATATCCGGGATCCAATTCAAGCACGACATTAAACGCTTCTAATGCACTGTCATAATTTTTCTCAAGCAGTAAATAAAGCCCTAAATAATTGTAAACCGAAGCCATTTTAGGTTTCAAAGCGAGCGCCTGAGTAAAATCATAACGCGAAAGCGCCCAAAGACCGAGCGCATCGTAAAGCACGCCTCGTTCAAAATGCATAGACGCGCGTTCGTCGTTATTCATTTTTCCAATTAACAACACCTGGCTCAAGCGCGCTATCATTAATTCCTGTTCAAAATGCATATTCGGATTCTGTTCGGCAAGCAGCACTTCATTTTTCGATACGAACCCTCCCCCTGACCGAACACAGCCAACGAGAATAAAAATAACGCATACCTCTGACAGGTAAGTCAAAATACGGAATAACCGATTATGTTGCATTAAATCTTGAATCCTAAGCATTACTGCCTGTTTACGGGATAATAAGCAAGGCATTTTCGATAAAAACTACAACGATGCGGCTGCCCGCCGCATCGTTTGATTTAATTTGAGAAAATCGAATTAACCTTGTTCACCGATTAATTCACTTTGCTCATGAGTGTCTTGTTTTGAATTTGGAACAAGATCTTTCATCGTTAAACGGATACGCCCCTGACGATCAATTTCAACGACTTTAACCTGAACTTCTTGCCCAACATGCAGATAATCGGCGACTTTCTCCACACGCTCATCAGCAATTTGAGAAATATGAACAAGGCCTTCTTTGTTTCCGACAATCGAAACAAACGCACCAAAATCGGCAAGTCTTGTCACTTTACCGGTATAAATCGCGCCGACTTCGACTTCGGCAACGATTTCTTCAATACGTAAAATGACATTCTTCGCGGCATTACTGTCTACCGCGGCAATTTTCACCGTACCGTCGTCATCGATATCAATAGACGTGCCGGTTTCTTCAGTCAATGCACGAATTGTCGCACCGCCTTTACCGATAACATCTTTAATTTTCTTCGGATCAATCTTTATCGTATGAATACGTGGGGCAAAATCAGAAATTTCCGCACGCGGCGCCGGAATCGCTTGTTCCATCACACCTAAAATGTGCATGCGGGCGCTCTTCGCTTGATTTAATGCGATTTGCATGATTTCTGCGGTGATACCTTCAATTTTGATGTCCATTTGCAGTGCCGTCACACCTTCACGGGTACCGGCCACTTTAAAGTCCATATCGCCTAAGTGGTCTTCGTCACCCAAAATATCGGAAAGTACCACAAATTTGTCACCTTCTTTTACTAAACCCATGGCAATACCCGCCACCGCTGCTTTAATCGGCACGCCTGCATCCATTAAGGCAAGGGATGCACCGCACACGGAAGCCATGGAAGAAGAACCGTTGGATTCGGTGATTTCAGATACCACACGCACCACATACGGGAATTCCGCCAAGGTTGGCATCACTGCCGCCACACCACGTTTTGCCAAACGACCATGACCGATTTCACGACGTTTAGGCGAACCGATCATACCGGTTTCACCCACGGAATACGGAGGGAAGTTATAGTGGAATAGGAAATGATCGGAACGTTCGCCAGTCAATTCATCAATAATTTGCGCATCGCGTTCGGTACCTAAAGTCGCTACCGCCAACGCTTGTGTTTCGCCACGAGTAAAAATGGCAGAACCATGAGTACGTGGTAAAACGCCGGTACAAATATCCAATGCACGCACAGTGTCAACGGTACGTCCGTCGATACGCGGTTCACCGGCAATGATACGTCCACGTACGATTTGGCTTTCAAGTGCGGTGAAAATATCAATGATTTTTCCTTCGCTGACCTCTTCGTCTTCTGCGGTAATTTGTGCAATGGCATCCGCTTTGATGGCATCAATTTGTTCATAGCGGGATTGTTTTTCGGTAATACGATAGGCATCGCCTAAACGCGCTTCCGCAATCGCTTTGACTTTATTGATCAAATCGGTATTCGGCTCAGGCGCCACCCAATCCCAACGCGGCTTGCCGGCTTCGGCAACCAATTCTTTAATCGCTTCAATTACCACTTGTTGTTGTTGATGACCGAACACCACCGCGGATAACATTTGTTCTTCAGTTAAAATATCGGCTTCGGATTCGACCATTAATACGGCTTTATCCGTACCGGCGACCACTAAGTCCAAACGGCTTTGTTTTTGCTCGTTCATGGTCGGATTTAAAACAAATTGCTCATTGATAAATCCCACACGCGCCGCACCGATCGGGCCGTTAAACGGCACGCCGGATAACGATAACGCCGCAGAAGCGCCAATCATCGCCACTAAATCCGGGCTGATTTGCGGATTCACGGAAACCACGGTCGCAATCACTTGAATTTCATTGAAAAACCCTTCTGGGAATAACGGGCGAATCGGACGGTCAATTAAGCGGGCGATTAAGGTTTCGCCTTCGGACGGACGCCCTTCGCGTTTAAAGAAACCGCCCGGGATACGACCAGCGGCGTAGGTACGCTCTTGATAGTTTACGGTTAATGGGAAGAAGTCCTGTCCTTCTTTCACCTCTTTTTTGGCCACCACGGTGACAAATACGGTGGTATCGTCCATACTTGCCATCACGGCTGCCGTTGCCTGACGGGCAATCGCGCCGGTTTCTAAAGTGACGGTATGCTGACCGTATTTAAATTGTTTAACAATTGGATTCACAATGTTTTCCTTATATTTATATTAAAAACAACGCTTTATTTTCCAAATTGCGACTAACAAAAGAAATCTTAAGTGAAAATGACCGCACTTTAAAAATTTCTTTTGATAGCCGCACGCTAACAGAGAAAATAAAGCTCGACGATTATAACAGCGTTTTAGTCGGAATGGTAAAGTTATTTATCAACCGTCAAAGTGATCTGCCCCCCAAAAGTTGGACAGGTTAGTTAACTTAAATATTGAGCT
>CAURMH010000012.1:0-32127 GCA_963525745.1 uncultured Pasteurellaceae bacterium
GTGAAGGTGGCCGTACAGTAGGCGCCGGCGTGGTTGCAAAAATTATTAAATAATTGAAATTAGTATAATAAAAGGCAGGCTTCAAAGTTCTGCCTTTTATTTTATTCAAAATTACCACCTTATTTTATTGAAGTGCGGTCGTTTTTTATTACATTTTCATTTGCTGAATAATAAAAGGCGCCGTTTTGTAACAGCGCCTTTTGATGTGTTTAAGTAATTAAGCTTCAATGCCTTCAAATAAGGCGGTGCTTAAATATCTCTCTGCCGCGGAAGGTAGAATGACCACGATTAATTTATCTGAAAATTCAGGTAATTTGGCGATACGATCAGCTGCTGCGACGGCCGCACCGGATGAAATACCGGCTAGAATTCCTTCCTCAGCCATGAGGCGACGAGCTGTGGCAATGGCGGTAGCGCTATCCACGGTTTCAACGCGATCAATTAAGGATAAATCTAGGTTTTTAGGAATAAAGCCCGCACCAATCCCTTGAATTTTGTGTGGGCCCGGTTTTAATTCTTCGCCGGCGAGATGTTGAGTAATGACCGGTGATTCGGCCGGTTCTACGGCAACAGAAAAAATGGCTTTATTTTTATCTAGTTTAATTGCCCTGGAAATTCCTGTGATCGTGCCTCCTGTTCCGACCCCGGCGACAACAACATCGACTTTGCCTTCAGTATCATTCCAAATTTCCACGCCAGTAGTTAAACGATGAATTTCAGGATTGGCCGGATTTTCGAATTGTTTTAACATGATATAGCGATTTGGGTTGGAAGTGACGATTTCCTCAGCCTTCGCAATTGCGCCTTTCATGCCTTTTGCGCCGTCAGTCAATACAAGATTAACGCCTAAACCGTGTAACAGCCGCTTACGCTCGGCACTCATGGTTTCCGGCATGGTTAATGTAATTTTGTATCCGCGAGCCGCTGCAACATAAGCTAAGGCAATGCCGGTATTGCCGCTTGTTGCATCAACGATTTCTTTATCTTTTGTTAATATACCGTCTTTTTCGGCTTGCCAAATCATATTGGCGCCAATACGGCATTTCACACTATAGCTGGGATTACGCCCTTCTATTTTTGCAACGATATTTCCGTTATGACCGAAATGTTGTAAACGAACTAACGGCGTATTGCCGATAGAATAGGAATTGTCAGCATAGATTGTCATAATTTTTCCTTTTGAACTATTGGGTTGAACTGAAATTAATACTTTTATAGCACTTGTTTTTAGATTAAAAAAATAGTTATTGGCTATATTTTATAACTAAACGCTATTTTATGTTTATTGCATTGGTCGATAAGAAATTAATGCTTGACGTTTTTTTTGTGTAATATTCATACCGCCGGTTTTGCCGCTCCGATCGGATAAATCAATATCAAAATCCAACCGATTACGATAATTTTCCACCCACATTACTGTTGCACCGCACACAGCAACAGGCATGATTAAAAGGTTAACAAAGGGTAAAAACGTACAACAAGTGACTAATGCCCCGAAAGTGATATTTAACGTCCGTTTTTCCCCCAGCGCGGTTTTCATTATGTCAAATGAAATTTTGTGATTATCAAAAGGGTAATCGCAATATTGAATTGCCATCATCCAAGCGGTAAACATAAAAGTAAGAATCGGTATAACGGTTTGACCAATTAAAGGAATAAAACCAAGCAAAAATAAAGCGACGATCTTTGGTAGGCTATACCAAAGTTTTTGCCATTCGCGGGCAAGCATGCGAGGAATATCGCGCAAAAAGTCAATTAGCCCTTCGTCATTTAGCGGTTCGCCGGTTAACATTCTTTCTACTTTTTCCGCCAATAATCCATTAAACGGTGCTGCAATAAAACCGGATAATGTGACAAAAATAAAATAAAATAATAATAAAATCATCACAATTGAGAAGAATAGGAATACGGCGCTTAAAAAGCCAAGCCAATCGGGCATATAGTTCATAAACCAATCGATAAGTGTTGAAATTTGATTAATAAATAACCAAAATAATCCAGTTAGTAAGAGAATGTTGAACAGAATCGGCAAGATGACAAAACGGCGTAGCCCTTTTTGGGTAATTAAATGCCATCCGGTGACAAAATATGAAAAGCCTGCTTTTATTTCAGATTGGTTGATCATTTGATTTCCTTTCTATGATATTTGCCATAATATTTCCTCAATAAAGACCGTTTTTAGGCGGACAAATTCATATTTTTTCACTTTCTAAAATATGCTAACATTGCCCCATTGCATCAAGCGTAGAAATGGGAGATAAAATGGATTTAAATACGATTTTGATTATTTTAGGCGTGGTTGCGCTAATTGCCTTAATTGTGCACGGATTATGGGCGAATCGCCGCGAAAAATCAAAATATTTCCAAAACTCGGAATTATTTAACCGCACTTCCGTTTCACCTAAAACGGAACATAACGTTTCGTCGGATATGTCAACAAATTCTCCTGTCGCCCCCTCTATTGAGCAACCTATGTCAGCCCCGCTTGAAAACACACCACCGCCAATGCCTGAGGCTGTAAATCCAGACCATGAGGACGCGCGCCATAGTGAGAAAAGCGTGGATGACATCAAAATCTCTATTCCCGATATTCCTACACCGTCGTCACCGATTCGACCGGTCTACCAAATGCATAGCGAGCCGTCAAATGAGCGAAATATTGCAACTATCAGTATTTCCACTTTGGAAGCGCAAAGTGATGATGAAGAGGGGATCAGCGCCGCTTCCCACGAAATTCGTGAGCAACTTGAACAAATGTCGCGTGGCGAATTTGCCCGCGAAGAAGTGTCCCCTAACAGTGATGATACGGAACCGAAATCATCGTCCGGCTTTATCTTGCTCTACATCGTATCCGCTGAAAAACGTGAGTTCCAGGGACATCGTTTATCTCAAGTATTGGAAAATCTCGGTTTTATTTGCGGTGATGATAAGATGTATCATCGCCACTTGGATTTGAATGCGGCCAGTCCGGTATTGTTTACCGTTGCCAATATTGAACAGCCGGGCACGTTTGATATTTATCAAATGGCGACATTTTCGACCATCGGCTTAACGTTATTTATGCCGATTCCTTCTGTGGGAAGCGATTTAGCCAATTTGCGTACAATGCTAGCAACGGCGAAAAACCTGGCTAAAGACCTCAACGGTTTTATTTTGACCGATCAGCAGGAAATTTTCGATGAGCAGGCCGAGCAGGCCTATTTATCACGCGTGGCATAATAAAATAATCGAAAACTGACCGCACTTCGTTAAAAAGTGCGGTCAGTTTATTGAGAGAAATCTATGACTGACATTCAATCCCAAATCGAAACATTACGCCGAGTTTTACGTCATCACGAATATCAATATCACGTTTTGGATGCGCCGGAAATTCCCGATGTGGAATACGATCGTTTATTTCATCAATTAAAGGCATTAGAACAAGAATATCCGCAATTTATTACCGATGACTCGCCGACGCAGCGTGTGGGCGCTAAACCGCTTTTCGGGTTTGCTCAAATTACGCACGAAATACCGATGCGCTCGTTAGATAATGCTTTTTCGGATGAGGAGTTTTTTGCCTTTGTAAAACGGATTCAAGAGCGTCTTGTTCAACCTCCCGAAACGTTAACCTTTTGTTGTGAACCCAAATTGGACGGATTAGCCGTAAGTATTTTATACATTGACGGCAAATTGGCACAAGCTTCGACACGCGGCGACGGTTTTGTCGGAGAAGATATTACGCTTAATATTCGTACGATTCGGAATATTCCTTTGCAGCTTTTAACCGAGACACCTCCTTCTCGTTTAGAGGTTCGAGGAGAAGTATTTATGCCACAAGCAGGATTTGAGCGGTTAAATGAAAAGGCGCTTGAACATGGTGAAAAAACCTTTGCAAATCCGCGTAATGCCGCCGCAGGGTCGTTGCGTCAGCTTGATCCGAAAATCACCAGTCAACGGCCGTTGGTGCTTAATGCATACGGTATCGGTATTGCTGAAGGGATTGATTTACCGGATACTCATTATGCACGTTTGCAATGGCTAAAATCGATTGGGATACCGGTGAATCCCGAAATTCGTTTGTGCAATGGTTCGGAAGAGGTCTTGAGTTTTTATCGAACCATGCAAGATAAGCGTAGTCGGCTTGGTTATGATATTGATGGAACGGTATTAAAAATTAATGATATTGCTCTTCAGCAGGCGCTCGGTTATATTGCCAAGGCGCCGCGCTGGGCAATCGCTTATAAATTTCCGGCGCAAGAGGAATTGACCGTTTTAAATGATGTTGAATTTCAGGTAGGGCGAACCGGTGCTGTTACGCCGGTGGCGAAATTAAAGCCGGTTTTTGTGGCAGGCGTCACTGTCAGTAATGCGACATTACATAATGGCGATGAAATTAGCCGTTTGGATCTTGCCATCGGTGATACCGTTATTATTCGACGTGCCGGTGATGTTATTCCGCAAATTATCGGTGTATTGCATGAGCGTCGTCCGCCTAATGCGTTACCGATTATTTTCCCGACAACGTGTCCGGTCTGCCATTCGGCTGTTGTTCGTATTGATGGCGAAGCTGTTGCGCGTTGTACCGGCGGATTGATTTGTGCCGCACAACGGAAAGAAGCGCTTAAGCATTTCGTATCGCGTCGGGCGATGGATATTGAAGGGATGGGCGGCAAGCTTATTGAGCAATTGGTTGATCGTGAACTTGTTCATACTCCGGCGGATTTATTTCGGCTTGATGCGTTGACTTTAGCGCGTTTGGAGCGTATGGGGCAAAAATCTGCCGAAAATATTTTAGCGAGTCTAAGTAAAGCGAAAAGTACCACATTAGCACGTTTTATTTTTGCCTTAGGTATTCGCGAGGTGGGCGAAGCGACAGCGCTTAATTTAGCGAATTATTTCAAAACACTGGATGCGATTAAAAATGCGGATTCGGAACAGTTGCAAGAAGTGCCGGATATTGGGGAAGTGGTTGCCAATCGTGTATATGTTTTTTGGCGTGAATCGCATAATGTCGCGGTTGTCGAAGATTTAATCGAACAAGGTGTACATTGGGAAAACATATTGCCGCAAGAAGCGAACGATAACCTATTTAAAGGAAAAACTGTTGTTTTAACGGGAACGTTGACCCAAATGAGTCGAAATGAGGCGAAAGCCCTGCTGCAGGATCTTGGTGCTAAAGTCAGCGGCAGCGTTTCGGCAAAAACGGATTTTGTGATAGCCGGTGAATCGGCAGGTTCAAAATTGGCTAAAGCACAAGCGTTGAATGTGACGATATTGGCGGAAGAGGAATTTTTGGCTCAGTTAGGCGAGCTTAATCACGGAAGTTAGGGGGAATAGGAAGACGTATCACCTAAGTGCGGTTAGTTTTTAAGGTTTTTTTGAAATTTATAAATGCAGCATTTCCTTAACAAAAGGAATGGTGAGCTTACGTTGCGCTTGCAGAGAGGCTTTATCTAATTTATCAAGGGCTTGAAATAGGGTTTGCATATCACGGTTCAGGCGTTTTAGTAAAAAAACAGCCGTTTCCTTCGGCAGCTCAATACCGCGTTGATAAGCGTTCTGTTGTAGTACATCAATTTTCTGTTGTTCATTCAGGGGAAGAAGTTGATACACTTCTCCCCATTTTAATCTTGAGACGAGATCAGGCAGTTTAGCATGAAGAGAGGTCGGCGATTGATCGGCGCTAATCACAAGCAAGGTTTTTCCCGTTGCATAAATTTTATTGAATAAATCAAACAGAGCGACTTCCCACTCAATATTTCCTATGACTGAAGGTAAATCGTCCAAACAGACCAACGCTTGTTGTTCAAGATTTTCCAAAACCGCCGGCGAAAAGTGACGAGATTGAGAAAGCGGGATGTATATTGCCGTTCGCGACATTTTTTGATATTCGTTGCAAATAGCGCGTAAAAGGTGCGTTTTTCCTGAACTTTTAGCGCCCCAAATATAAAAAAACGGTTGTTTTATCTGTATGAAATTTCGTTTTAACGAGGCGAGCAATAATAAATTATTGTCACCGTTAAAATTTGCTAAGGTTTTGTCATCAATTTGATGAATGGGTAAAGAAAGTTGTTCGTTCAAATCGTCTTTTATTAATAGTGATGCATCAAAAGAAAGGCTAAGTAGAAAGAACTTAGCCTTACGTTTTTTAGTTGAGGATTTCGTTTTTCGCTTTAGGTAAAATTAAATTCAAAAGGATAGCCACAACGGCGCATAAACTGATTCCTTTCAATGAAACGTCGCCTACATTGACAAACATATTACCAATCCCGAAAGTCATTACCACCGAAATAATACAAAGATTTCTTGCTTCCGTGACATCGACTTTGCCGCGAATCAATGTACTCATTCCCACGACGGCGATCGAACCGAAAACCAGCATCATAATTCCGCCCATGACAATGGTCGGAATGGTGGATAAAAATGCGCCGACTTTGCCGCAAAATGAAATGGCAATCGCCCAAATGGCCGCCCAGGTCATAATAGACGGATTAAAATTACGCGTCAGCATCACTGCCCCGGTGACTTCGGCGTAGGTCGTATTCGGTGGTCCGCCGACCAATGACGCGGCAGAAGTGGCAAGGCCGTCGCCTAATAAAGTGCGGTGTAATCCCGGTGTTTTTAAGAAATCTTTACCTGTAACGGAGCTAATTGCCATAATTCCACCGACATGTTCTACTGCCGGTGCAATGGCAATCGGTAACATATATAAAATCGCTTCAATATTAAATTCGGGGGTCGTTAATTTCGGTAGACTGAACCAAGGCGCATCAATAACAGGCTGGAAATCAATAATTCCTTTGGATAAGCAAATTATGTATCCCACCACAATTCCGAACATAATCGGGATGAGTTTCATGAGGCCTTTTGCAAAAACGGCAATCGCCAGTGTGGTGAGTAATGTTGCCATAGAAACCAAGACGGCATCGTTATACGCATAATTACCGTTTTTGCCTAACGCCATATCTACGGCGACCGGGGCTAATCCCATTCCGATGATAATGATCACCGGGCCGACGACAACCGGCGGGAAAACACGTTGTAACGCTTCCGCACCACGTAATTTAACCAATAAACTTAATGCAAAATAAACTAACCCGGTAGCGGCTAAACCGCCCATGGTCGCGGCGATCCCCCAAGTTTGCACGCCATATTGAATCGGCGCGATAAACGCAAAGGAAGAGGCTAAAAAAATAGGAACACGTTTTCCCGTACAAAGCTGGAATAATAAGGTTCCAATACCGGCGGTTAATAACGCGGTATTAGAGTCTAGGCCGGTAATTAAAGGTACTAAAACTAATGCGCCGAAGGCCACAAAAAGCATTTGCAAACCGACAAAAATTTGTTTGCCCGTGCTCTGTGTAACGGTAGAAGAAGTTTGGTTTGTCATAGTTTCAACTCACTGTTTGAATTAACTGAAAAGTGCGGTCGATTTCATAAACGTTTTACTCCGCACCGAAAAAAGACGGCTCGAAAGCCGTCTTACCTCGGAATTATTTCGTTCCGAAAATTTTATCGCCGGCGTCGCCGAGTCCTGGGATGATATAGCCGTTTTTATTTAGGTGGCTATCGATCGCCGCCGTATAAAGTTCAATATCGGGATGGGCTTTTTCTAATGCTTTAATGCCTTCCGGCGCAGCGACTAACACTAAGACCTTAATTTGTTTACAACCTTTTGCTTTAAGCAAATCAAGGGTGGCAATCATTGAGCCGCCGGTCGCCAGCATAGGATCTACCACAATCGCCAAACGCTCGTCTAAATCACTGGCCAATTTTTGAAAATAAGGAACCGGCTCAAGGGTTTCCTCATTACGATAAATACCGACAACGCTGATGCGTGCGCTTGGAACATGCTCCAACACACCGTCCATCATGCCTAAACCGGCGCGTAAAATCGGCACTACAGTAACTTTCTTGCCTTTAATCTGGTCTACTTCCACCGGCCCGTTCCAACCTTCAATGGTGACTTTTTCCGTTTCCAGATCGGCGGTCGCTTCATAAGTAAGCAGACTGCCTACTTCTGTTGCTAATTCGCGGAACTTTTTCGTATTAATATTAGCCGCTCGTATTAAGCCGAGTTTATGCTTAACCAATGGATGTTTCACTTCAATAAGTTTCATACTTTTCCCTTTTAGTTGATTTTTGATTAAAAAAACTCGGTGTCAAATTTTCGTTGTGTTATTTAATTTCTATCATAACGACATCACTTAAAAGCCTCTGAATTCTAAATCAGAATAGAGAAAAAAAACAGAGCCTTAGGCAAATAAAACGGCTTAGTATGAAAGCATATGACGGTTTATTTATCCCTTTTTAAAACTTTTCGAAATTTAACCGCACTTTGCGTTATTTTATGGCGTTATAACCAACCTAATCCCATTAAGAAATTCCACCAAGTCATGCCGATGGTGAGGTGAACGATTAAGCTACCAAAGGCAACGATTGCGCCGGCTGTCCACCAAGATTTGATATCGTTATAGCCTGCACCAAACGCGATTGGGCCCGGGCCGCCGCCGTAGTGAGTCACGGAACCGCCGTAAGAGTTGGCGAAGAGTAAGCCTAATGCGAGTAATTCCGCCGGTGCGCCTGCGACGTGACCCACCGTCGCGAAGACCGGCACCATTGCCGCGACATAAGCACCACCGGAAGCGAAGAGATAACGCACGGCAACGCTTAAGGTTAAGATTACGATAAGGGCAAGGGTGCCTTGACCTTCAAATTGCATAAATTTTTCTAATTCGCCGGCTAACCATTTGAAGAAGTTGGCTTTTTCAAGTAAGCCTGACATACCGATGATACCGCCGTACCAAATTAAGGTGTTCCAGCCACCTTTGTTTTTCAAGATATCATCCCAAGAAACGATGCTTAATACCACACAGCATACCATTACGATTAATGCAACGATGGTGGCGTTGACGCTAAGCGCAGATGAGAAGATCCAGCCGAATAACGCGATGACGAATAAAACAATTAAGGCTTTTTCGCGGAATGTCATTGGGCCGAGTTCTTCTAAGCCTTTTTTCGCGATGGCTTTGTTATCCACTTCTTTCATTTCTGGCGGAGAAACCCAGTAGCAGATTAATGGGATTAAGAATAAGCAGAGCAAGCCCGGTACTGATGCGGCTAAGAACCAGTGTAACCAGTCAATATTGAAGCCTAAAATCGGTGCCATTAAGGAAAGCGCAAGGGCGTTTGGTGCCATCGCGGTTAAGAAAATGTAGGATGTGGTTTTTACCACCATATACACGTTCATCATTAAATAACGACCGGCTTTTTTCGGGTTTTTTTCCGGATCGGAACCCAGTGCCATTGCTACGCTGTTGATGATTGGGAAGATGATACCGCCGGAACGCGCCGTGTTAGATGGCGTTGCCGGAGATAAAAGCAAATCTAAGAACATCGTCACATAGCCCAAACGTAATGTGGTGCTGCCCATTGCGCCGATCATATGGTAAGCGATACGTTTACCAAGACCGGTAATCACGAAGGCGGAGCTTAGGGTGAAAGCGGTGAAAATTAACCAAGTTGTGCCGGATTTGTAGCCGTTGAGAATATCGCCGGCTTTCACAAATTCTTTTGCGCCTTCCGTGTTACCGATAATCGCACCGGAAACGGCGACGGCAGCAAGCAAGATCACCGGTTCGCCATAAGGCTTGATGACTAAGCCCACGATGGTCGCGATATACACGCCTAATAAACGCCATGCGATGAGAGAAAGTCCCTCAGGCGCAGGCAGTAAAAAGGTGACCAGTGGAATTGCCGCCAAGATCGCCAGTTTTGCATTTTTGGATAATGCCATTTTTTAATTACCTCTTAACGATAAAAAGAAAATTGTCAGTGCCAATAAATCAGCACTTCCGCCTGCACTCAAGTTCCTTAAAATACAGGCTTCATCAAATTTAATTAAGGCTTGTGTTAATTTGATTTTATTTAACACGAGTGATTGATCTTTTAATAAATCAACCGCACTTTGCTGCACAAATTGCAAACCTGTAAGCCCACCACGATGAACCACATTAGTGTCTGGATTATTTGCCATTAAATGCAACAAAATGATTAACAAACGATGTTCCCCATCCAGTTGATGATACTCATCAAACAACGGTAACAAAGTTTGAATATGTTGAAAACCACCTTCCGCCTCACCCCGCGCCCCGATCAAGCCATATTCTCGAAAGAGTTTGACACCGGCAGTCATCGGCAAATGGGCAGGGTAGTGTTCCAGTTCTTTTGTGAGCCCTGCGACAAATTTTGCCGCAAGCTCACAGAGATTTTTTACATCAAAAAACGCATTATTCGGGTGAAAGCCTGATAATTGTGCCATACGCCCCATCGCCGTACAAATTAAACCAAAGGAAAAAATCGCGCCTTTGTGTGTGTTCACATTCTCCGTTGCGCGAAACATGGCTTGTTCTGCTAACACGCCAAGTGGACGAATCTGTGTAAGCACTTCATTTTCCGGCAAATCTGCCGTTGCGATGCCTTTCAGCACAAAATCCACAAAAAACGGCTTTAAAGCGACCGCACTTTTTTCAAAGGTTTGCAGATTCATATCGCGATGCGCACCATTGGTGAGAGCATCCACGAGTCCCGGTTTCGGCGACAAGCGGGCTTCTTGCAATAAAGCCTGATAAGCCAATTCGCCAATTTGCTCCGCAAAATATTGCGCTTGCGCGCGAGATTGCATTTCAGCAATGATGTCTGAAACCTGATGTTTACGGCTACGCGCACAACTTTTTGCATCGTCACCACACACCAAACAAACACGTGGCGAAAAGCCAAATTCACGACGGCTTAATACGCGACCAGCCACATCCAACACATCTAAATCCCACAAGCGGGCAAGAGGAGTAGCATCTTCTAGTTGAATCATCGCGCGTTTTAATTTATCCGCCGCCATCGGCAACACAAAAAATGCTTCGTGCCCGGTTTCTAACGGACGAAGGTTTTTTTCACTGGGAATAACCTTGAGCGTTTCAAAAAGTGCGGTCAATTTTTCTAATGCTTTTTCAAACACAAAATCCAACAACGCATTTTTCTTCACCCCACCCACTGCCGTCAGTGTGACGGAAAGCAACGGCTGCTGATACTTCGCCAAAAGCTGTTGCTGTAACAACGCCCGCTCTTCACGCGCGTTAAGCAAAGCCTCAAGGGAAACTTCAGTGCCTTTGGTGGAAAATGTAGTAAAAAAACGCTGCAAGATTTGACCGCTCTTTTTGGTTTGTTATTTTATGTAAAAGAAAGCCTTCTCTTTAGAAAAGAGGGGAGGGGAGATTTGACAGAAGCAATTAACGAAGAAATTATTCAATTAAGCTCATTTTTGTTTGGCTCATTAATATCAAGGTTGAAATCAATTTTGCCAAATCTCCCCTAGCCCCTCTTTGCTAAAGAGGGGGACTGTTTAGGTTACTCTTTGATCTGATACACCGTATCAATCACCGAACCATCACGATAACGCACCACTGCCACAGGTTTATCCGTAAATTCAATTTCTTTTGGTTTGCCGGTTAAGCTGTAAGCGCGTTCGCAAAGTTGTTCGATGGTGAATAATGGAATACCTGCGTTTGTCAAAGATTCAATTAAATCAGGGCGTTTAGGATTTACCGCAACACCGTGATCGGTCACAAGAATGTCGATATTTTCACCCGGTGTGACGCAAGTGATCACGTTTTCAACCACGGTTGGAATACGTCCACGCACTAATGGCGCAACAATGATCGCCACTTGCGCAGAGGCTGCCGTATCACAGTGACCGCCTGACGCGCCGCGAATCACACCGTCAGAACCGGTGAGTACGTTTACGTTAAATTTGGTGTCGATTTCTAATGCAGAAAGAATCACCACATCTAAGCGTTCAACGGATGCCCCTTTTGAGCTGTAGTTGGCATATTGGTTAGCCGAAACTTCAATATGATTTGGGTTACGCGCTAAAGATTCCGCGGCAACGGCATCGAAACTTTGTACGTCTAATAATTTTTTGATTAAACCTGCTTCGTGTAACGCTACCATACTTGCGGTGATACCGCCAAGGGCGAAGTCTGCCGTGATGTTTTCACGACGCATTTTTTCTTCTAAGAAGCGTGTCACCGCTAATGCGGCACCGCCGGAACCGGTTTGAAGGGAGAAACCGTCTTTAAAATAGCCGGAACTGAAAATCACTTCTGCACATTTACGCGCGATAAGTAACTCGCGTGGGTTGGTGGTCATACGGGTTGCGCCGCCACCGATTTTTTTCGGATCGCCAACCGCATCTACTTGCACGATTAAATCCACTTGATCTTGACCAATGCTGATTGGGTGATGTGGGTATTCGGCAAATTCTTCCGTTAAAAGCACGACTTTATTGGCATATTCGGCATCCACACGTGCATAACCTAATGAACCGCATTTGCTTTTGCCTGTGAAGCCGTTCGCGTTACCGAATTTATCGCAGCAAGGCACGCCTAAAAAAGCCACGTCGATTTTTAATTCACCGGATTTCACTAAGTGAACACGACCACCGTGAGAGTGAATGTTTACCGGTTCATCCAATAAACCGCGAGAGATTTGTTCGGCAAGTTCACCGCGTAAACCGGAAGAATAAATTTTAGTGACTACGCCATTTTTGATGTGTTCAATGATTGGCGAGTGGCTGTCGATTAATGAACTGGACGCAAGGGTTAAATTTTTGAAACCCATTTCTGCGATTTTATCCATCACCATATTTACCACGAAGTCACCGCTGCGGAACGCGTGGTGGAACGAAACCGTCATGCCATCTTTAAGACCGGAACGTTTAATGGCTTCTTCAAGATTGGCACAAATTTTGCGATCTTTCGATGTGCGTTTTAGGGATTCTGCTTTTGGCACCGCTTGATAAGTCGGGCGACCTGCATTGTATTTTTCAATACGTTGTTCTCTGGTTGTCATTTTTTCTCTCCCTTATTCTTCACGGATGCCTGATTTAGCACGTTCTAACACTAATTTCGCACGATCAATAATTGGCGCATCGATCATTTTACCGTTTAAGGACACCACACCGGAGCCTTGACGTTCTGCTTCTTCCGCCGCTTCAATAATGCGTTTGGCTTGATCCACATCTTTTTGTGTTGGGGCAAATAAATTGTGTAACAATTCGATTTGGCGTGGATTAATTAAGGATTTACCGTCAAAGCCAAGCTGTTTAATCAACGCAGCTTCTTTTAAGAAACCTTCTTCATTGTTCGCGTTGGAGTAAACGGTATCAAAGGCTTGAATACCGGCTGCGCGCGCGGCTTGAAGAATAGAGCAACGCGCGAATAAGAGCTCGATACCTTCCGGTGAACGTTCGGTTTTCAGGTTGCGCACATAGTCTTCCGCACCCAGCGCGATACCGATAAAACGTTTAGACGCGGTGGCGATTTGGTTGGCTTGGGTAATACCAAGCGGGGATTCAATCGCCGCTAACATTTTGGTGGAACCCACTTCGCGACCGCAGGCTTTTTCGATTTCGGTAATTTCGCGATCCATGTCGATCACATCCTGTGCGGTTTCGGTTTTCGGCATCCGCACCACATCCACCCCGGCACGCACTACAGCGTTTAAATCCGCCACGCCGAACTCGGAATCCAACGGATTGACCCGCACCACGGTTTCGATTTCTTTATAGAGCGGATGTTGCAAGGCATGCGCCACCAATAAACGGGCGCTGTCTTTTTCTTTCAATGCCACCGCATCTTCCAAATCGAACATAATGGAATCCGGTTTGTAGATGAAACTGTTACTTAACATCGCCGCGTTAGAACCCGGCACGAACAGCATACTTCTTCTTAATTTCATAGCACCGCCTCCCAGTTAATATTTTCATCTGTAGCACGTAATACGGCCGCTTTCACGCGCGCTTGCAACACGCAATCCAGCGCGCCTTTGTCTTCAATAATCACTTGCGCCGCCGTCACGTTCAATTTGTTTAACACCGCGCGCACGGTAGCGTCGATTTGCTCGCCGAATTGTTTGGCAACGGAGCTGTTGATTTCAATATCCAAGGTATCAAAAGGCTGGATCCGCACTTGCGCGTCACTGGATTCCAGCGTGCCGGCAACGGCTGCTTTGGTTATCTTCATAGGGTTTTCCTTCTATTGAGTGATAGTTAAAAAACTTTTGCTTGGCTCCCACCCGTTTACGGGGGAAGCCCCCTTCCGCCCTCAGGGCACCTTTCCCCGCAAGCAGGGGAAGGAAAGAATTGCTAAAACGTTCTTAAAAACGACCGCACTTTTGCAAATAATCCAACGTCGTGGTCGGCACTAAATCCGCCAATGCCGTCCAATTTTTGTCGGCGAGTAATTTTCTGACGAGGGAAGCGGAAATGGCTTGCCCATTCACGGTCTTACGCGGAATTTCGATAACCTCGATGTTCGGCGCATCCATGTCGGCTTCCATCAGCCAGCGGAACATTTGGCGATTGTATTCCGCCGTGACGGCGCAGGTCGGTTCGGTGCCCACAAAGCGTAGGTTGATGCCCAGTGCGGGGGCGATATAGCGGCGGAATAATTTTAAATCTACGGAAAAATAGCTGTCGTCGGTAACTTTTTGGTCTTTTAGGAAATAATCGGGAAAGGTGGCTCGGGAAATAATGTAATCGGAGCCGGAATGAAGAGTAATATTATTTAAATCGGCAATGCCTTGTCGAATAAGTGAAAAACGTGCTTCATAAGAAAATTGCGAGGCATCTTCGCCTACGGCAAATAAATGCAAATGATCGCACTGTTGCAACGCCTGTTCGATTAAATACCGATGCCCCAAGGTGAACGGGTTGGCGTTCATGACGATAGCGCCGATGTGTTGCCCCGGCACCCGCATGGCGCGCCATTTTTCGCATTGTTTTTGTAGGCGGGTAGCGCTGTTTTCCAGCAGTACGACATAAGGATAAGCATCGGAGATCGTGTAGAAGCCGCAGGCGTTGAAGCGTTTTTCGTATTCGGGTTTGGTGTAAATAAAGAGGTGAGGGCGGTTGAGTTCGTAGGCGAGGTTGACTAATTCGGTTCCAAGCTGCAAGGCGACACCGCTGCCGCGTTGGGATTCGTCGATGGCGACGCATTTGATGATGTTGCCCGCCAATCCTCCGCAGACGACGATGTTTTGATCTTCGTCGTAGCCCACGATGAAATACTCAATTTGCGCATCCAGTTCCAGTTCGTTTTTGGCTAAAAAGGCTCGGATGGCGCTGAGATCTCTGTGCGATGTTGCGATTCGCTCAAACTGCATTTTGCCCTCCGATAAAAAATGAACAATTGGACGTATTTTACTTGAGTTTAACCGTTTTTGCTAACACAAAAGGCGTATTATTGATTTTGCTCAAATTTATCATGTGTTTTTTAAATGGTTTTCTGATTCGGTGCAAAATTGATAGAAGAAATGACCGCGCTTTTCATTTAAAGTGCGGTAAAACAGTGTTTTTTGAACTAACGGTGGGGCTTACATACCGTAGGGCTTACATAAAGGGGCGAGGCGTTATGAGCGACGGAAAAGTTTGTAAAAATAGAGGAAAAATCCGCCGACATCGTTTATTTATATCGTTTTTTGACCGCACTTTTATCCAATTCACGTAAGCGGCTAAGTTTTTCACCGATTTGAATTTCCATGCCGCGATTGGTCGGGAAGTAATATTGAGTGTCTTTTAATTCTTCCGGGAAGTAATTTTCGCCTGCGGCATAGGCATTCGGTTCATCGTGGGCATAGCGATATTCTGCGCCATAACCTAATTCTTTCATTAAATTTGTCGGCGCATTGCGTAAATGGATAGGAACGTCAAAATCCGGAAAATCTTTCGCATATTGTTTTGCTGCGTTAAACGCGGTGTATACGGCATTGCTTTTAGGGGCAACGGCCAGATAGATAATCGCCTGTGCAATTGCTCGTTCGCCTTCATAAGCCCCTACCCGTGTAAAACAATCCCATGCGGCAAGGGCGACTTGCATGGCGCGCGGATCGGCATTTCCGACATCTTCCGAAGCAATTGCCAAAAGGCGTCTTGCCACATACAGCGGATCACCGCCTGCACTGATGATACGTGCATACCAATACAGCGCAGCGTCCGGCGCCGAGCCGCGCACGGATTTGTGTAATGCGGAAATCAGATCGTAAAATCGATCGCCTTGTTTATCAAAACGGGCTTGACGTTCGCCCAATACGGCCTTTAATAAAGTGCGGTCGATTTTTTTGCCGTTTTCGGTTTCTTCCGCCATATCGACCATCAGTTCCAAGCAGTTTAAGGCAAGGCGCGCGTCGCCGTTGACATATTCGGCAAGCTGCAATAATAAATTCGTCTCTAAATGTAACCGCACTTGACCCAGCCCATGTTCGGGATCGTTTATCGCTTGTTGTAAAACCCGTTCGATTTCGTCGGGCGTAAGCGACTTCAGAACATAAACCCGCGCGCGCGAAAGTAGGGCATTATTCAATTCAAAAGAAGGATTTTCCGTTGTCGCGCCGATAAAAATAATCGTGCCGTTTTCGATATGAGGCAAAAAGGCATCTTGTTGGCTTTTATTAAAGCGGTGGACTTCATCGACAAATAAAATTGTTCGCCGCCCCGTTAATTGACTTTTTTGTGCGTGATCAATCGCTTCACGAATCTCTTTTACGCCACCGGTAACGGCGGAAATTCGTTCAACTTCAGCATTAATACGATGAGCGAGGATCTCGGCGAGCGTGGTTTTTCCCGTGCCGGGCGGCCCCCATAAAATCATGGAGTGGATATGTCCGGTTTCAATAGCTTTGCGCAACGGTTTCCCTACGCCAAGCAAATGAGACTGACCGATATAATGCGTCAAATCGGTCGGTCGCATACGTGCGGCGAGCGGGCGGAAATCTTCGGCAAAGTCTAAATTTAAATTAGGCATCGGTTTCGATTTAGCTTTTTGAGGCTTTAATTTTTTCAATCACATTTGTCGTGGAGCAGCCGTTTTCGAAATTTAATACTTGTACATCGCCGCCGTTTGCCAGGACTTCTTTTGCGCCGGCAATTTCTTCCGGTTTATAATCTCCCCCTTTAACCAATAAATCAGGCAGGATTTCGGCGATCAGCGCCTGTGGCGTATCTTCGTTAAAGGGTACCAGCCAGTCCACAGAGGACAAACCGGCCAGCACACTCATGCGCGCGTTCAAGTCGTTAATCGGTCGCGATTCGCCTTTTAGGCGTTTTACCGAGTTGTCGCTATTGACGGCCACAATGAGGCGATCGCCTAATTTACGCGCATTCTCTAAATAAGAAACATGCCCCGGATGGAGAATATCAAAACAACCGTTGGTCATGACGATTTTTTCACCACGCGCTTTAGCTTGAACCACAGCGGTTTTTAGTTGTGCTTTTGACACGATGCCGAATCCGGTTTCGGTTCGATTGTGCATTGCATTTTCCAGTTCCACCGTAGAGACGGTTGAAGTGCCTAATTTTCCAACCACAATGCCGGCGGCAATGTTGGATAAATAACAAGCCTCTTCAAAGGAACGACCGTCAGCCAGCGCCGTTGCCAGTACGCTGATTACCGTATCGCCGGCGCCGGTGACATCAAATACTTCTTTGGCAACCGTGGGTAAGTGATAGGGGGCTTGACTTGGGCGTAATAATGTCATGCCTTTTTCGGAGCGGGTGACCAAAAGAGCGGTCAATTCAAGGTCAGAAATAAGTTTTAGCCCTTTTTCGATAATTTCCTCTTCCGAATGACATTTTCCTACAACGGCTTCAAATTCGGCCATATTGGGCGTCAGTAATGTCGCACCACGATAACGGACAAAATCGGTTCCTTTCGGATCAATTAGGGTCGGTACATTAGCTTTGCGTGCAATTTGAATCATTTGTTGCACGCCGTTTAACGTGCCTTTGCCGTAATCGGACAGAATTAAAGCGCCGTAATTTTTGACCGCACTTTCCAAACGGGTTAATAGCTCGGCACAATTGACGGATTTAAAATCTTCTTCAAAATCAAGGCGTAACAATTGTTGATGACGGGATAAAATGCGTAATTTGGTTATCGTCGGATGGGTTTCTAAGGCGACAAAATTGCAGTCGATTTGTTGATTGTTTAACAAATTCGTTAATGTTGCGCCGGTTTCGTCTTGGCCGATTAAACCTAATAATTGCACCGGCACATTTAATGCCGCGATATTCATGGCGACGTTAGCGGCGCCGCCGGCACGTTCTTCGTTTTGGGTTACGCGAACGACAGGCACGGGCGCTTCCGGTGAAATTCGGTTTGTGGCGCCGAACCAATAACGATCCAGCATGACATCGCCTAAAACCAACACTTTTGCATGATTAAACGTTGTGGAACATTGTCCCATTCTAAACTCACTTATTTTTAGCCTTGAAAAGATATTCGGCGATTTTACCATAATAAAAAATTACGTTAAACTACGGACAAATTTGAAGAGCGCGATTATGAAAAATTCAAAATTACCAACCTTTAAAGCAGCCTTTCTTGCGCCGAAGTACTGGCTATTTTGGCTTGCCTTAGGTATTTGGCGGTTAATATTGTTGCTTCCTTATCCTTGCTTGCGTCGCATTGGTGACGGCTTGGGGCGATTGTTTTCACACCTTAAAATAGGAAAGCGACGCGCCGCTATTGCACGCCGCAATCTTGAACTGTGTTTTCCCAAAATGCCGCCGGAGGAGCGCGAGGCGATTTTGCGTGAAAATCTTCGCTCGGTCGGGATGGCGATTATTGAAACGGGGATGGCATGGTTTTGGTCTGATGCCCGCATAAAAAAATGGTCAAAAATCGAAGGGCTTCATTATTTAAAAGAAAACCTGAAAGAGGGCATTATTTTTGTCGGCGTCCATTTTTTGACGCTGGAATTAGGCGCCCGTATCGTCGGTTTGCATCAGCCTGGCGTGGGGGTTTATCGCCCGAATGATAACCCGCTTATGGATTGGCTGCAGACGCGAGGGCGTTTACGTTCGAATAAAGATATGCTTGATCGTAAAGATTTGCGGGGAATGATTAAAGCGTTGCGTCGCGGTGATATTATTTGGTATGCGCCGGATCATGATTACGGTCGTAAAAATACGGTGTTTGTACCGTTTTTTGCCGTCCGGGACGCCGCAACCACAACGGGCAGTTATTATTTGTTAAAATCCTCGCCGACAAGTAAAGTCATTCCTTTTGCCCCGCTAAGAAATGCGGATGGTTCCGGCTATACCGTGACAATTTCGCCACCGGTGGATTTTACGGCTTTCGATGACGCGAGGGAGATTGCCGCACAGATGAATCGGGTGGTAGAAAAAGAAATTCGCAAAGGGGTTGAACAATATATGTGGCTGCATCGTCGCTTTAAAACCCGTCCGTCGGAAAATTCCAACGATTTGTATCGCTAGGCGATTTACGTCGTAAAATACGTAAACTAAAAGTGCGGTTAATTTTCACCGCACTTTTTGATAGAATCCCTTCAATTTTTCATTCATTATTTAGATAAACAATGACAACGAATTATTCTGCACAAGAAATTACCGTCTTAAAAGATCTCGAACCGGTGCAAATTCGCCCGGGGATGTATACCGATACCACCCGCCCGAATCATTTGGCGCAGGAAGTTATTGACAACAGCGTGGACGAAGCATTGGCGGGCTTCGCAAATAAAATAGACGTCGTTTTGTATCCGGATCAATCTATCGAAGTCACCGATAATGGCCGCGGAATGCCTGTGGATATTCACCCGACGGAAGGCGTATCCGGCGTAGAAGTGATTCTGACCAAACTTCATGCGGGCGGTAAATTTTCCAATAAAAATTATGAATTTGCCGGCGGATTACACGGCGTGGGCATTTCCGTCGTTAATGCGCTTTCTTCACGCGTCGATATTCAGGTTAAACGTAATGGACAGATTTATAAAATCGCCTTTGAAAACGGTGTAAAAGTTGAAGAGTTAGAGGTTATCGGCTCCTGTGGGCGACGTGCCACCGGTACGACCGTACATTTTAAACCGAATCCAAAATATTTCGACAGCGAAAAGTTTTCTGTTTCTCGCCTGCGTCATTTATTACGCGCCAAAGCCGTGTTATGTTCCGGTTTGAATATTACATTTATTGATAAAATCAACGGTACGGAAGATCAATGGTGTTATCAGGACGGATTGGCCGATTATCTAAGTGAAGCCGTTAATGGCTTGGAAACCCTGCCGGCAAAGCCTTTTGTCGGTGAGTTTAAAGGCGAAAACGAAGCCGTCAGTTGGGCATTATTATGGTTGCCGGAAGGGGGCGAACTTATCGGCGAAAGCTATGTGAATTTGATTCCGACTATCCAGGGTGGTACGCACGTTAACGGTTTACGTCAAGGCCTGCTGGATGCTGTCAGAGAATTCTGCGAATTTCGTAACCTATTACCGCGCGGTGTAAAATTGACCGCCGATGATATTTGGGAGCGCTGCGCTTATATCCTTTCCCTAAAAATGCAGGATGCCCAATTTGCCGGGCAGACGAAAGAGCGTTTATCCTCGCGTCAAAGTGCGGTCTTTGTGGCGGGCGTTTTGAAAGATGCCTTTAGCTTGTGGCTTAATCAAAACGTGCAAGATGCCGAGAAATTGGCCGAAATGGCGATTAACTCCGCGCAAAATCGTCTCCGTGCCGCCAAAAAAGTTGTGCGTAAAAAGCTTGTGAGCGGTCCTGCGTTACCCGGTAAACTTGCCGATTGTACTCAGCAGGATTTAGCCAAAACTGAGTTATTTCTTGTGGAAGGCGATTCTGCCGGCGGTTCGGCCAAGCAGGCGCGAGATCGCGAATATCAAGCGATCATGCCGTTGCGCGGAAAAATTTTAAATACTTGGGAAGTGTCTTCCGATCAGGTGCTGGCTTCCGAAGAGGTGCATAATATCGCGATTGCGTTAGGGATTGATCCAGATAGCAATGATTTATCTCAGTTACGGTACGGTAAGGTGTGTATTTTAGCCGATGCGGATTCTGACGGCTTGCATATTGCTACCTTACTGTGCGCATTATTTTTGCGCCATTTTCCTCATTTAGTTCAAAACGGTCACGTTTATGTGGCAATGCCGCCGTTATATCGAATCGATTTGGGAAAAGAGGTTTTTTATGCTTTGGACGAAAGCGAGAAAGAGGTGATTTTAGAGCGACTCGGTCACAAAAGGGGCAAACCGAATGTTCAGCGTTTTAAAGGCCTGGGCGAAATGAACCCCGCGCAGCTGCGCGAAACCACCATGGATCCGAATACCCGCCGCTTAGTACAATTAACGTATGCAACGGATAAAAGCCAAACCAACGAAACCTTAGAATTAATGGATATGTTATTGGCTAAAAAACGGGCGGAAGATCGTAAAACCTGGTTGCAAACGAAAGGTGATCAGGTTGACTTGTCATTGTAAATTGGAGCGAAGTATGAATGAACAGCGCAGAAATTTTTTGAAAGCGGGTGCGTTTGGGATGACGACATTGACGTTAACGGGGTTGAATTTGATTCCATCTGTTCAAGCGGTAGACAACCGGGACAATGCGACAAAAATGGCTTCCGTCGAATTGCCTGAGATTGAGGCTGAGTTGGTTGCGGCGCCGAATGTGCCTCAACCGATTAAGCGTCGTTATGCGGCAAAAATCATTGTAAAATTGACCGCATTTGAGCAAATTATGGCGTTAATGCCAGGAGTCCAATTCAAATTTTGGACCTTTAACGGACAAGTGCCTGCACCTCTGATTCGAGTGCGTGAAGGCGATATGGTTGAAGTACAGCTTTCTAATTCCGCTTCTTCAATGATGACGCATAGTATGGATTTTCATGCGGCTTCGGCGCCGATGGGGGGCGCTTTGGCAAGTGAAGCGGCGCCGAAGCGGACAAGTGTTTTTCAATTTAAAGCCACGCGTCCGGGGATTTATTTGTACCATTGCGGCAGCCAGCCTGTCGCTGTCCATTTAGCTAAAGGAATGTACGGTTTGGTTTTGGTGGAGCCTGCGGAAGGTTTGCCTCCGGTGGAGCGAGAATATTACCTTATGCAAAGCGAATTTTATACGAAAGGGAGATTCGGCGAACCCGGCTTACAACCTTTCAGTATGGAGAAAGCCTTGGATGAGCGTCCCGACTATATTTTGTTTAATGGGCGGGTTGGTGCGCTGCAAGGAGAAAATGCGCTGACGGCTAAAACCGGTGAAACAATACGCCTATTTTTAGGTAATGCGGGGCCGAATTTAAGCGCTTCGTTTCACATTATCGGCTCAATTTTCGATAAAGTATATGTGGAAGGCGGTTCGTTGATTAATCATCATGTGCAAACCACCTTAGTTCCGCCAGGCGGCGCAACGATCGTTGAAACGAAAATTGATGTGCCGGGAAAATATGTTTTCATGGATCATGCGATATTTCGTGCATCTAATAAAGGGACGATGGGAGAGATTCGCGTGGTTGGATCGGATAATCCGTCGATCTATTCCGGACCTTTGCGTAATGAACCCTTTAAGGAAGCCAATCCTCAAAAGCCGGTGCCTGTACCTTATGAAATCGATGTGCATAAAAAGATGAATATGCAAACTCCTCATACAATGGACGGATATTCGAGCGCGACAACAAAGTGAGTTGTCACGAAAAGTGCGGTCAGATTTCGATGGATTTTAATCAAACGTTGAACGAGTAATAAAATTAATGACGAATATCAATTATGACGGCGTAGAGCAAATGCCGTTGCGTACCTTTACCGAAAACGCTTATCTGAATTATTCGATGTATGTCATCATGGATCGGGCGTTGCCTTTTATTGGCGACGGTTTAAAACCGGTGCAGCGCCGTATTATTTATGCCATGTCCGAGCTGGGGTTGAATGCGACGGCGAAATACAAAAAATCCGCACGTACGGTCGGTGATGTATTGGGGAAATTTCATCCGCACGGCGACACTGCCTGCTATGAAGCGATGGTATTAATGGCACAACCTTTCTCTTATCGTTATCCGCTTATTGATGGGCAAGGCAACTGGGGCGCCGCCGACGATCCGAAATCCTTTGCGGCAATGCGTTATACGGAATCGCGATTATCCAAAATTGCCGAAGTTTTGCTGAGCGAATTAGGCGAGGGAACGGTGGATTATCAGCCTAATTTTGACGGAACGCTGGAAGAGCCGCAGTATTTACCCGCGAGGCTGCCGCATATCTTATTAAACGGCACGACAGGAATCGCTGTCGGCATGGCGACGGATATTCCTCCTCATAATTTGAATGAAATTGCCACGGCGGCAACATTGTTGCTGGATAATCCTCATGCCACGTTAACGCAAATTCTTGAACATGTGCAAGGCCCTGATTATCCGACGGAAGCGGAAATTATTACGCCTAAAGCCGAGATTTTTAAAATGTATGAGCAAGGACGCGGCTCAATCAAAATGCGCGCCGTCTGGAAAAAAGAGGAGGGGGAAATTGTGATCACCGCCCTTCCTCATCAGGCTTCGCCGTCTAAAATCATTGCGCAAATTGCAGAACAAATGACGGCGAAAAAATTGCCGATGGTAGAAGATATTCGTGACGAAGCCGATCATATTAATCCGATTCGTTTGGTTATCGTGCCGCGTTCCAATCGTGTTGATACCGAGGCCTTGATGGCGCATTTGTTTGCCACCACCGATTTGGAAAAAAGTTATCGTATCAATATGAATATGATCGGTCTGGATAATAAACCGGCGGTTAAAAATCTGTTACAAATTTTGACCGAATGGTTGGTTTTCCGCCGTAAGACGGTGACGCGCCGCTTGCAATATCGTTTGGATAAGGTATTGTCCCGTTTACATATTTTAGCCGGTTTAATGATCGCTTTCTTAAATATTGACGAAATTATTGAGATTATTCGCCAGGAGGATAATCCTAAAAACGAATTAATTGCGCGTTTTAACTTAAGCGATGAGCAGGCGGAGGCGATTTTAAACCTACGTTTACGCCATTTGGCGAAACTTGAAGAGCATGAATTGCGCGCCGAGCAGGATAAATTGGAAAAAGAGCGGTTGAATTTAACCCAGATTTTGTCTTCGGAGCGTCGTTTAAACACATTGATAAAAAAAGAAATTCAGGAAGATGCACAAAAATACGGCACGTCTCGTCTTTCGCCGTTAATTGAGCGAACAGAGGCTAAAGCGATTGCGGAAAGTGATATGCTGCCGGCCGAGCCGGTTACCGTCATCTTGTCCGAAATGGGGTGGGCACGTTGTGCCAAAGGGCATGATATTGATGTGCAGGGATTAAGTTATAAAGCGGGCGATCGTTATCGTTCCCATGCTTACGGCAAAAGCAATCAGGCGGCGATATTTATCGACAATACAGGGCGAAGTTACGCCGTTGATCCGCTGAGCCTTCCTTCCGCTCGCTCGCAAGGGGAACCGCTGACCGGTAAATTAGCCTTGCCTGCCGGAGCGACGGTAGAGCATGTATTAATGGGAGCTGAAGACCAGTTGCTTTTAATGGCTTCCGATGCCGGATATGGTTTTATCTGTCAATTGGAAGATTTGATTGCGCGTAATAAAACAGGTAAGGCGCTGATTAATTTACCGGAAAATGCAAAAGTATTGCCGCCTCAAACTCTTCAACATTCGACCGCACTTTTAGTCGCATTGACTTCCGCAGGGCGGATGTTGATTTTTCCGGTAAAGGATTTGCCTGTTTTATCAAAGGGAAAAGGGAATAAAATTATCTCTATTTCGGCAGAAAAGGCGAAAAATCGGTTAGAGTTATTGACCAAATTATTCTTAATTTCCGAGCATTCTGCCCTTGTTTTTCACTCCGGGAAGCGTAAAATCACTCTGACTCCGGCAGATTTACAACAGTTCTATGCCGAACGGGGTCGCAAAGGCTATGCGTTACCGCGTGGTTTACATCATAATGCAGATATTGAGGTAATTACTCAAGAATAGTGTTTAATCTGCGTCTATCGGGGCATATTCCCCTGTTTAAACCTAGGAGGTAATTCATGAATTTCGTGTTTGATTCTTACCAAACTTTGGCACTTGCCAGTCTGGTATTATTGCTTGGTTATTTTTTAGTAAAACGTATTAGCGTTTTAAAGGCGTTTAATATTCCCGAGCCCGTTGTCGGCGGCTTTATCGTGGCAATTGGTTTACTAATTTGGCACCAGATTAACGGTGTGCATTTTACTTTTGATAAAAATTTACAAAACACAATGATGTTAGTGTTTTTTACATCAATCGGATTAAGTGCAAATTTTGCCCGTCTTATCAAAGGCGGCAAACCGCTGGTTATTTTTCTATTCGCCGCCGGATTGTTGATTGTTTGTCAAAATACGATAGGGGTTGTCGGTGCGGAGTTATTAGGTATTGATCCCGCTTACGGTTTATTGGCCGGTTCCGTCACGTTGACCGGCGGTCACGGCACGGGCGCGGCGTGGGCGGATACCTTCGCACAGGCATTTAATCTTCCTGCCGCAACGGAAATCGCGATGGCTTGCGCCACATTCGGGTTAGTTTTCGGTGGAATTTTAGGCGGTCCGGTCGCCCGTTATTTACTTAATCATCAAAAACAGGGAGAAAATCCTGAAAATGATGAAGTCGACGATGTACAAGAAGCCTTTGAGCATCCGACTTATAAGCGGAAAGTGAATGCCCGTTCAATTATTGAAACGATTGCCATGATGTCAATTTGTCTACTGATCGGGCAATATTTGGACGGCATAACAAAGGGGACGGCTATTCAATTACCGACATTCGTATGGTGTTTATTTACCGGCGTTATTATGAGAAATACATTAACCCATTTATTTAAATTCCAAGTTGCCGATTCAGCAATTGATGTGCTCGGCAGTGTCGGATTGTCTATTTTCTTAGCCATTGCATTAATGTCATTAAAGCTGTGGGAACTTGCCGGTTTAGCAACGGATGTGATGGTGATTTTAGCTATTCAAGTTGTATTTATGGCGTTTTTTGCAATTTATGTAACTTATCGAATGATGGGGAAGGACTATGACGCCATCGTGCTCAGTGCCGGTCACTGTGGTTTCGGTTTAGGTGCGACACCGACCGCGGTTGCTAATATGCAGGCAATCACCAGTCGTTTTGGACCATCGCATAAAGCGTTTTTAATTGTTCCGATGGTCGGTGCGTTTTTCATTGATTTGATTAATGCGGCTTTATTGAAAGTTTTCTTTGGCGTTGTGTCATTCTTACATTAATTTAGGAATGAAAGTGCGGTCAAAAAGAAAGAAGTTTTACCGACTTTGATGAAATTTGAAGTGCCGAGTGAGTAAGGCTTAGCCTTTACTGATTTTAAAATATAAAAATAAAGCCCTGAATTGAGCAATTTTAATTCAGGGCTTTTTTAGAAGCGGATAATTTTTATGCGGCGACCATCACCATCGCCGGGCGGATAACACGTCCGTTCAATGTATAACCTTTTTGTAAAACGGTCGTAATTTGATTGCTTTCGAAGCCTTCTGCCGGTTGCATAGAGATCGCTTGATGTAAATCAGGATTAAAAGTTTCTCCGATAGCACCCACCGGTTCAATACCAAAACGCGCAACCGTTGAAAGAAGCTCTTTCAGAGTGAGTTCAACCCCATCAAACAAGGCTTTAATGCCGGCCTCTTCCGTATTGGCAGGAGTAGCTAATGCGCGTTCTAAATTATCAATTGTATTTAGAATGTCTTTCGCAAATTTCTCAAGCGCAAATTTGTGTGCTTTTTCAATATCTTGTTCTGTACGCCGACGTAAATTTTCAATTTCGGCACGGGTACGCAGCATGATCTCCTGTTCTTTTTTAACGGATTCTTCCATCTGAACGGCAAGCTGTTCTTCTAGTTCTTGTACGCGGGCAATCGCTTCTTCTAATGGCGCCTCCGTTTTCATTTCCATAGTTTCAATCGGTTCTTCTGTGGATTCAAATTTTTCTTCATGATTCGACATGGTTTTCTCCATTAGTAAATGTTTTCGCTATTCTAGCAAGGATCTGGGAAAATTAATATGCCATGTAATATAATAGTGGAAATCTCGAATTCAAGTGCGGTCAATTTATGGAAAGTTTAGTTAAATCATTTAAAACCATCGGTTTGGTGGGGATTCCCCGCCATGATGCTAATTTACAAATTCATAAAAATTTATTCCATTGGCTATTAGAACGCGGATACCATGTTCTTGTGGAACAAGACGTTGCCGAAAAATTAACCTTGCCGTCGCAGTATCACGCAACATTAGACATAATAGGCCGTGATGCACAATTGGCGATTGTCATCGGTGGTGATGGAAATATGCTCGGCAGGGCGCGTATATTAGCGAAATATGACATTGTTTTAATCGGCATTAATCGAGGACATTTAGGATTTCTGACCGATATTGATCCGCAAAATGCTTATGTTCAGCTGGAAGCTTGTTTCGACCGTGGCGAATTCTTTATTGAGGAGCGTTTTTTACTGACGGCCGAAATTGAACATAATGGTAAAATTATCGCATCAAGTAATGCCGTTAATGAGGCCGTTATTCATCCGGCGAAAATTGCTCATATGATTGATTTTTATGTTTATATCAATGACAAAGCAGCTTTTTCACAGCGTTCAGACGGGTTGATTATCGCTACGCCGACCGGTTCGACCGCTTATTCTCTTTCCGCCGGCGGCCCCATTCTTACGCCGCAGCTCAACGCAATTTCACTTGTACCGATGTTTCCCCACACGCTTTCTTCCCGCCCCTTAGTGATTGACGGCGATAGCAAAATTTCAATTCAATTTACTGAATATAACCCTTCCGAACTCGAGGTGGGGTGTGATAGTCAGATTACACTTAATTTAACTTCCGATGATATTGTGCATATTTCTAAAAGCGAAGATAAGTTACGCTTGCTTCATTTGAAAAATTATAATTATTACAATGTATTAAGTAATAAGCTAGGTTGGTTTAAAAATGCTTGAATAAAAAACTTTACTGTATATTAAAACAGTTATAAACTCTCCTTATGTACAGTAAAGGGGAATGTTCATGCTTACACAACTTACTATAGGTAATTTTGCCATTGTTCGTCAGCTAAATATTGAATTTTCGCAGGGAATGTCCGTGATTACAGGCGAAACGGGGGCAGGTAAGTCAATTGCTATTGATGCATTAGGGCTTTGTTTAGGACAGCGCACGGAAAGCGCGATGGTAAGAAGCGGGCAGGAGCGCGCCGAAATTTGTGCCGCTTTTCAACTTAATTCGACGGATCCCGCTTATTTGTGGCTTCAAGAACAGGAGTTACAGGATTCGGATAACCCCGAAGAATGTATTTTGCGCCGTATAGTTAATAGCGACGGACGTTCAAAAGCCTTTATTAATAACACACCTGTTTCGGTCTCACAACTAAAAGAGCTTGGTCAATATCTGATTAATATAAATGGTCAGCATGCTTCTCAATTATTATTAAAAAATGATTATCAACTGCAGCTCTTGGATGCCTTTGCGTCGCATTCGCCACTTTTAGTTCAAATGCAAGAAGATTACCGGCATTGGAAGAAATTACAAAAAGAAGTGGAAAATTTCCAGCAAAAGCTGATTGATAATGAAGCAAGAAAACAATTGTTACAATATCAGGTTGAGGAGCTGGATGAATTTAATTTGCAGCCTAACGAATATCTTACATTGGAAGAAGAGCAACGACGATTATCAAATAGTGAACAATTAACGAATCTATCCCAATCCGCTCTACAACTGCTGAGCGAGAATGAAACGGTTAATATCGATTTATTAATTTATCGCGCCATTCAATATGTCAATGAACTGTCCGAACTCGATTCGCGTTATACCACAGCACAGAATTTATTAAATGAAGCGTTAATTCAAGTGCAAGAAGCAACGAATGAAATTCAGCTTTTATCTTCCGGCATTGAGCAGGATCCAATGTTATTACAAGATATTGAGCAACGTATGGGACGTACGCTGCAGCTCGCCCGCAAACATGGCGTATCTCCGGAAGCGTTGGTTGCGTTGCATAAAAAATTGAAGCTGGAATTGACCGCGCTTTTGGATTTTTCCGAGAGTGAACAAGCACTGATAGAGCAAGAGCAAATTGCGTTTAAAAAGATGAAGCAAACGACAGAAAAATTGACCTCAGAGCGTCAACAGGCGGCTTCCCGTTTAGCCGATCGGGTTACTCGCTCAATCAAACAATTGGCAATGGAAAATGCTGAATTTTTTATTGAGTTAAACAGTAGTTTGGATAAAGTCAGCGCTAATGGTGCCGATGATGTCACCTTTATGCTACGTAGCAATTTAGGTCAAGAGCCGCAGCCATTAACGAAAATCGCTTCGGGTGGAGAGCTTTCCCGCATATCTCTTGCTATTCAGGTTTTAACTTCCGCTCAAACTGCGGTTCCCACGCTCATCTTTGATGAGGTTGATGTAGGCATCAGTGGAGCTACTGCCAGTGTAGTCGGTCAATTGTTAAGACGGCTGGGAGAGCGTTGCCAAGTATTGTGTGTAACACATTTGCCACAGGTAGCGAGTTATGGTCATCATCATTTTACCGTTGAAAAATTGATTATTGATAACAAAACGGAGACAAAAATAACCGCACTTTCACAACAGGAGCGAGTTTATGCACTGGCAAAATTACTTGGCGGGCAGCAGGTGACGGATATGGCGTTAGCCAATGCACAGGAAATGCTAAATTCGGTTAATTAGCGATAATGATTATGCTTTGATGGCACCAAGTGGGTCACGCTTTAAATAGTTTTATTTGCTTTTATTATTTTACGCTTTCATTTGATTTGATCAGTGATATTTCAAGTTGAGCCTATTGTACGGGATCGTTAGGTTCCTCTACTTCATTCAATATTTTTGCGGTTTCCTGATTTAATGCTTCGGCATTATTGTGAGGTTTGATAAAGGGGGTAGGCACCCAGTATTTACGTAGGATTTCGTTTGAAAATCCATGTAGAACTTCTTCGTTCAAGCGCTCTTGATCAAGTATTCGCACTTGAGCGATAACTTCGTCTGCTTCTATTTTGTCAATGCCGAGTTTCATTAATGTGGCATGGCTTAAAGCTAATGCGGATTCAAAGGTTTCGCGTACGACAAAATCGACATCTTTTTTGATAAGACTTACGGCGGTGCGTCGGTCAAAAGTGCGGGCGAGAACAGGCAATTTCGGATAGGCGTGTTTAAGCTGAGAAACAATTTGTTCAATTCGTTGTACATCGTTGATTCCGACGATGACGCAACTTGCTTTTTCGATTCCGGCAGCATGTAGAACATCCAGTCTGATACCGTCGCCGTAGTAAACTTTAAAGCCGAATTTCGCAGCAGCGCGGATATTATCAACGTTACGGTCGATAACTGATACGCTAATACCCCGAGTTAGCATGGTTTGACAAACAATTTGGTTAAAGCGACCGAATCCGATAACGAGTACACTCCCTTCTAAATGGGTAATTGGATCTAGATCACTGGTATCAGGCTTAACATCTCGGTTTTGAGTGTTACGCTGGGTAAATTTTCGCATGAAAAAGGTAATAAACGGAGAAAATAAAATTGAAATAATAACGGCGGCGGTAAATGTTGCTTGTTGATCAGCATTCATTACGCCCACAGCAGCTGCGGCAGAAAACAGTACAAAAGAAAACTCACCGCCATGAGCCATTAATGTCATTCGTCCGAGGGCTTCTTTATGGGGTAATAACGATAAGCGTGCCGCCAAATAAACCATGCTACCTTTGCCAATAATATATAAAAACACAATGCCAAGAAGCCAAAAGGCGTGATGGAAAACCAGACTTAAATCCAACGACATGCCGACGCCCATAAAAAACAGTCCTAGCAGTAAACCGCGAAAGGGTTCTATATCGGCTTCCAGTTGGTGACGAAAAGCAGATTCGGACAACATGACACCGGCCACGAAAGCACCCATCGCCATTGATAGCCCACTCAACTCCATGGCAAGTGCGGCACCCAGTACAACAAGCAATGCGGCCGCCGTCATCATTTCTCGAATATGTACTTTTGATAAAAGACGAAAAATCGGATTCATCAACCATCTACCGGTAATAATGAGTCCGATGACGGCGGAAAGTGCAAGGCCGATAGCTGTCCAATTGGGGCCGTGTTCCGTATTTCCCGGATGAGGTGCGAGGAAAGCAATTGAGGCCAACAATGGAACAATGGCTAAATCTTCGAAAATTAGGGTGGAAATGACTCTTTGTCCTTTTGCTGTACCGGTAATTCTGCGTTCTTCTAAAACCTGCATAACGATTGCTGTTGAAGACAAGGTGAATCCCATTCCAGCAATAAATGCAACTTCTTTAGATAGCTTTAAAATATGTATGCCGATCAAGGTGAGCAATAGACCCGATAAGGTCACTTGTAATAATCCGCGACCAAAAATCGCTCTGCGCATCGCCCAAAGTCTCTCAGGATGCATTTCAAGGCCGATAATAAACAAAAACATAACGACCCCAAGCTCAGCCATATGAATAATGGAGGACGGATCCTGGATAACACCGAAAACAGAAGGGCCGATCAAACATCCGGCGACTAAATAACCTAAAACACTGCCGAGTCCAATACGCTTAAATAAGGGAACAATAGTGATGCTTGTAGCCAACAATGCAACGGTTTTAAGAAGTTCGGGGCTGACGACATTGGACATAAATTCAGATCCGTAAAGTTTAATGTGTTACTTTTATTTTAGCTTTTTTAGGACAAATAAAAAACACAGCAAATCAAGAAATTGTTATAATTTGACGAAAATTTTGTCACGTTTAATTTTAAAGATTTATTCAAAAATATGATTTTTTTTGACCGCACTTTAACACGAGAGATCGCTTTATATGTCACTTCAATTTAATATGATTGCCTTGCTGCTGGTGATTTTAATCATGCTCGGGCTACTCAGCCACAATAGCTCCATCACCATTTCTGCTGCGGTGTTATTGATCATGCAGCAAACGTTTCTCGCTCAATATATTCCCTATTTGGAAAAATACGGCTTGAGTATTGGTATCGTGATTTTAACGATTGGCGTTTTGAGCCCCTTGGTTTCCGGCAAAATTCAGCTGCCGGGCTTGTCGGCCTTTGTCAGTTGGAAAATGTTCGTTGCCATTGCGGTGGGGGTATTGGTCGCCTGGCTTGCGGGCAAAGGTGTTCCTCTGATGGGTGAACAACCGGTATTGGTGACAGGCTTGGTCATCGGCACCATTATCGGTGTCTCTTTTCTGGGCGGCATCCCGGTGGGACCGCTTATCGC
>CAURMH010000013.1:0-31565 GCA_963525745.1 uncultured Pasteurellaceae bacterium
CCAAGACGATGATATGGAAGCAATTCGACTTTTTCGATGTTTTCCATGCCTTGAATAAATTGCCCGAGTAAATGTACGTCGTGATCGTTGTCGGTATATCCCGGCACGACGACATAACGAATCCAAGTCCGTTGGTTACGTTTTTGTAGATATTTGGCGAACTCAAGCGTGCGTTTATTTGGTACTCCGATGAGGTTTTGATGAACCTTATCATTGAGTTCTTTTAAATCAAGCAGTACAAGATCGGTCACATCTAATAGTTCGTCAATAATATGATCGTAATGACGGACAAAACCGTTGGTATCCAAGCAGGTATTTATTCCTTCTTTTTTACAGGCTCGAAACCAATCGCGTACGAATTCCGCTTGAAGAATCGCTTCACCGCCGGATGCGGTTACGCCACCGCCCGTTGCATTCATGAAATGGCGATAAGTCACCACTTCTTTCATTAGTTCCTCAACGGTGATTTCTCTTCCGCCTTCCAAGTCCCAGGTGTCTCGATTATGGCAATACTTACAACGCATTAAACAGCCTTGCATAAATAAAATAAATCGAATACCGGGACCATCTACCGTACCACAGGATTCATAAGAATGGATTCTTCCTAAAACTGACATAATCAACTCACATAAATAAACCGGCTAAATTCTATCAAAAATTGATCCTATAAAAAATGAGCCTGACTTAAATCAGGCTCATTATCGTTATGCTTCCGCGAAAGTGCGGTCAAAAATTACAATGTTTTAGATTGATTGTGTAAAAGTACGGGTGATAACGTCTTGTTGTTGCTCTTTAGTTAAAGAGTTAAAACGCACTGCGTAACCGGATACACGGATGGTTAATTGCGGATATTTTTCCGGATGATCCATTGCATCTAGCAACATTTCGCGGTTTAACACGTTGACGTTTAAGTGTTGACCACCTTCAACAGTGGCTTCGTGATGGAAGTAACCATCCATTAAGCCGGCAAGGTTACGACGTTGTGCTTCTGCATCTTTACCTAATGCATTTGGTACGATTGAGAAGGTGTAAGAAATACCGTCTTTCGCGTAAGCAAACGGAAGTTTAGCCACAGAAGTTAATGATGCTACCGCACCTTTTTGGTCACGACCATGCATTGGGTTTGCACCCGGTCCGAATGGTGCGCCTGCGCGACGACCGTCCGGTGTATTACCGGTTTTCTTACCATATACCACGTTAGACGTGATAGTAAGAACGGACTGTGTCGGCACCGCATTGCGGTAAGTTTTGAGTTTTTGAATTTTCTTCATAAAACGTTCAACTAAGTCACACGCAATGTCATCTACACGATTGTCGTTGTTACCATATTGTGGATATTCGCCTTCAATTTCAAAGTCGATTGCTACGTTAGATGCGACCACGTTGCCATCTTTATCTTTGATGTCGCCACGGATTGGTTTTACTTTTGCGTATTTGATTGCAGAAAGTGAGTCAGCCGCCACAGAAAGACCCGCGATACCACAAGCCATGGTGCGATAAACATCACGATCATGTAATGCCATTAATGCGGCTTCGTATGAATATTTATCATGCATGTAGTGGATTACGTTTAACGCAGTCACATATTGTTTTGCTAACCAATCCATAAAGCTGTCCATACGGGTCATTACTGTGTCGAAGTCTAATACTTCATCAGTAATCGGTGCAGTTTTAGGACCAACTTGCATACCTAATTTTTCATCGATACCGCCGTTGATTGCGTATAACAAGGTTTTCGCTAAGTTTGCACGTGCACCGAAGAATTGCATTTGTTTACCCACAACCATTGGGGATACACAACATGCGATTGCGTAGTCATCGTTGTTGAAGTCCGGACGCATTAAGTCATCGTTTTCATATTGAACGGATGAGGTATCAATAGACACTTTCGCACAGAAACGTTTGAAGTTTTCCGGCAATTGTTCAGACCAAAGAATGGTTAAGTTTGGTTCCGGAGAGGTTCCCATGTTGTAAAGGGTGTGTAAGATACGGAAGGTATTTTTGGTCACTAATGTACGACCATCTAAGCCCATACCTGCGATGGTTTCGGTTGCCCACATCGGGTCGCCGGAGAATAATTGATCGTATTCAGGGGTACGTAAGAAACGAACCATACGTAATTTCATGACTAAGTGGTCAACTAATTCTTGCGCTTCTGTTTCAGTGATTTTGCCCGCTTTTAAATCACGTTCGATATAAATATCGATGAAGGTTGCAGTACGGCCGAAGGACATTGCCGCACCGTTTTGCGATTTAATAGCCGCCAAGTAAGCGAAGTACATCCATTGAATGGCTTCTTGTGCGTTGGTTGCAGGATTGGAAATATCGTAACCGTAGCTTGCCGCCATTTGTTTCATTTGGCCAAGCGCGCGGTGTTGTTCTGCGATTTCTTCACGCAAGCGAATCGTTGCTTCTAAATCTACACCGTTTTCAAGGTTTTCTTGCAATGATGAGAATTGCGCATATTTGTCTTTCATTAAGAAATCAATACCGTAAAGCGCTACACGGCGATAGTCACCGATGATACGGCCACGACCATACGCATCAGGCAAACCGGTTAACACGCCTGATTTACGGCAACGTAAAATATCCGGCGTATAAACATCAAACACGCCTTGGTTATGGGTTTTACGATATTCGGTGAAGATTTTTTTCACTTCAGGATCAAGTTCACGACCGTAAACTTTACATGATCCTTCCACCATTTTAATACCGCCGAATGGCATAATGGCACGTTTTAAAGGCGCATCAGTTTGAAGACCTACGATTTTTTCTAAATCTTTATTGATATAACCAGGAGCATGAGAAGTAATGGTTGATGGCGTATGTTCATCAAAATCTAACGGCGCATGAGTACGGTTTTCGACTTTAATACCTTCCATTACGGTTTCCCAAAGTTTGGTCGTCGCTTCGGTAGGTCCGGCTAAGAAAGAATCGTCACCTTCATAAGGAGTATAGTTTTTTTGAATAAAGTCACGAACATTGACATTTTCCTGCCAATCACCGGCGGTAAAACCAGCCCATGCTACTTTTTGCGCTTCATTAAGTTCTGACATAGTCATTTCCTTTGTTAATTAATAAAAATAAATTTTCAATTTGTTAGTTAATGTGATTTAGTCAAGTAACGTTGAAATAAACCGACGCAAATCGCGCCTCCGACTATATTTCCTAACGTTACCGGGATTAAATTCTTGGTAATAAAATGATAGACATCTAAATCGCTATATTGAGCCGCTTCAATGCCTAATTGCTGCCAAAATTCGGGGCTACTGTAATGTGCCGTAATAATTCCCATTGGAATCATAAACATATTCGCTACACAGTGTTCAAAACCAGACGCAACAAACAAACCAATCGGCATAATCATAATAAAGGCCTTGTCCGTTACGGTTTTACCGCTATAGGATAACCAAACCGCCAAGCACACCATAATCCAGTTACGAATCATTTGCCAAATAGTAATTTTTTCGCTGACTCGGGCAATAAATGTTAACGTTGACGAAGTAAATAATTCGGTGCCTAGGAGCACTACCATAATCACACCAATAGAAAAAACCAGTCCGCCGACTAATTTAGTTAGTCCCCATGGCGCACCGTTAGATGCAGTTTGTGTAGTGGTATAAAAAATAAACGCTAATGCAATGCAAGCACCGGCACTGATACCGGACATAAAAGAAAGAAAGGGACGTTTTTGAGCCTTATAAACGGCAATATTTTCAGCCAAATTGGTTGCTTCAACGGGAGTTAATGCCACAGTAGAATCATAAACACTTTGCTTATCCGATGCCATTATAATTCCTAAATATAGGTAGTACTCTTAAGATCTGAGGCATTTTACTCCATTAAAATAAGTTTTCAAGAAAACCGAATAATAGAGTATAAAATTGATTTGTTTGTTTCCTTTTACGGAAGATTGTTATGTGAGTAAATTAAAAAGGGCAAAATAATTTTTTGCCCGATAAATTAATGTTTATATGTAAAAAACGACTATCAAATTAAAAAGCTAATCGATCTCTGTTTTTTTCTAAAGTAGCCTTGCCAATTCCCTGAACTTCAAGTAATTGTTCTGCATCGGTGAAATTACCGTGTTTCTCACGATATTGTACAATCGCCTCAGCTTTTTTGGCCCCGATACCGATTAGTGCTTTTTGAATTTCGCTCGCAGTAGCGGTGTTGATGTTTAATCTGTCCGAAACAACGAGATGTTTAGCGGGCTTGATTTCTGTGGTTTGTACAGTGCTCGGTTTCTGTTCTTGCGCCTTTTCTTCGGCAAGAGCCACATTTGAGATAAGTGCACTACCAATAAATAAAGCACTTAAGAAATGTTTAACTAATTTCATAAATTTTCCTTCTTTGTTAGTAATCCGTTGATTAATATCAACATCCCTATTTTTCTATGAAGAAAAAACTTATACAAATTATTCATTGATTTTTGCGATCTCTATCGCAAAAAAATCCTACTTTACATAAAAGTTGATATTAATCGGCCGGCTTCGTACGAATACGCAACTCTTTCGGAACTTCAAAGAACATATTTTCTTCCAAGCCTTGAAGCTCTTCCACCGCATTTACACCAAACTCTTTTAAGCGGGAAATAATAGATTGCACCAGTTCTTCCGGGGCGGACGCACCGGCTGTAATGCCGATGGTTTTAACGCCATCAAACCAATCGGCGCGAATATCTGAAGGATCATCCAAAAGCTGTGATTTCACCCCCATCCGCGAAGCCAATTCCGCCAAACGATTAGAGTTAGACGAGTTTTTAGATCCTACCACAAGCACCAAATCCGATTGTTTCGCCAGTTCGCGCACCGCTTCCTGACGGTTGGTGGTGGCATAGCAAATGTCGTTTTTATGCGGGCCTTGAATGGCGGGATATTTTTCTTTCAGGGCCGCGATGGTTTCCGCGGTGTCGTCTAAGGACAGCGTGGTTTGCGTCATAAAAGTGAGTTCGTCATTTTCCTGCACCGGTAAGCGTGCAATATCTTCCACGCTTTCGATCAAATAAATGCCACCGTCGTCATTACTATATTGCCCCATGGTGCCTTCCACTTCCGGATGGCCTTTATGCCCAATTAAAATGGCTTTGGTGCCTTTGCGACTGGCACGCGCCACTTGCATATGCACTTTGGTTACCAACGGGCAAGTGGCGTCGAAGACTTTCAGATTGCGTTCTTTCGCTTCCTGACGCACTGCTTGGGACACGCCGTGTGCGGAGAAAATCACAATGGCACCGTCCGGTACTTCGCTTAATTCTTCTACAAAAATGGCACCGCGTTCACGCAAGCCGTTCACCACGAAACGGTTATGTACCACTTCATGCCGCACATAAATAGGCGCGCCGTGAATTTCCAGCGCCAGCTCCACGATGCTGATGGCACGATCCACGCCGGCACAGAAACCACGCGGATTAGCTAAAATTATCTTCATTTTTGACCGCTCTTCTGTTCGTCTTTTAATTTTTTCTTTTCGCTTTTGAACGCGTCTAACGCCAACAAACCGGCGCCGATACAAATGGCAATGTCCGCTACATTAAATACCGGATAATGATAAATATCCCAATAAAAATCCAAGAAATCCACCACAAAACCGTTATAAGCGCGATCCGCCATATTCGCCAACGCACCGCCGATAATCAATGCATAAGCCGCATTTTGGAGTTTTTGTGTTGCACGGTTTTTGGCTAAGAAATAAATCAACATACCGGAAATCCCCAACGCCAACACGATAAAGAAATATTGCTGCCAACCGCTATGATCCGCCAAAAAGCTAAAGGCCGCACCATAGTTGCGTACGTAAGTCAAATTAAATACCGGCAGTACATTCACGCTTTCGTATAAATCGAATTTTTGCACCACAATATATTTAGTGAGCAAATCAAGCACAAAAGCCACTGCACTGAGCCAAAGAAAAGAAAGACCGGATTTATTTTTTGCCATAAGGATTCCTAAATAAAGAAAAGTGCGGTCAAAATTTGCAAGATGATGTCGCCGTTGCACAACGCTGAAATTACTCTCACAAAATAGCACCGCATTGGAGCCGTTTTCAATACGGTGCTATTTGTTCAACATAAATCCATCTTTCAGTCGGATGGCTTTATATCTTTGCTACATCATATGCCTTTGCTAGTGCCGAAAGTTAACCGTACTTTTGCATTTTAAAAGTAATGATTACGCAAAGTAACGGATTTCGCCGTTACCTGCCACATTTTCCACGCAACGCGGACAAAGGGTCGGATGTTGCGGGTTGACACCGATTTTGTCGGAATAATGCCAGCAACGCGGGCATTTTTCGCCATTGGAACGCGCAACGCTCACCGCAATGCCTTCCAATTCGCCCTCTGCTACATCAGCAGGTTTATCCGCCAACGGTTTAACTACTGCTTTGGAAGTAATCAGCACGAAACGGAGTTCATCGCCGAGTTTTTCTAATAACGCGCGATAATCATCGTTGGCATAAACGGTGACTTCCGCTTCCAAACCACCGCCGATCACTTTCTCATTACGGGCGATTTCCAGCACGCGGTTCACTTCGGAACGCACTTTAATCAGGGCTTGCCAGTAAGCGTCGTCTAATTTTTCACTTTCATCTAAGCCAAATAAGCCTTGGTAAAACTCTTCGGTGAACACGAATTCGGCGCGCGGCGTAGCGGTTTTCGGTAAGTAACCCCAAATTTCATCCGCGGTGAATGATAGAATTGGTGCCATCCAACGCACCAACGCTTCCGCAATATGCCATAAGGCGGTTTGGCAACTACGACGGGCAAGGCTGTCCGCTTTGGTGGTGTATTGACGGTCTTTGATAATATCGAGGTAGAACGAGCCCATTTCCACCGAACAGAAACGCATTAAGCGTTGCACCACAGCATGGAATTGATAGTTGTCGTAGGCGTCCTTAATTTCGTTTTGCGCCTCTAACGCACAAGCCACCGCCCAGCGATCCAAGCTAATCATCTCTTCCGCTTTCACTGCATCACATTGCGGGTCGAAGCCGTTTAAGTTTGCCAACAAGAAACGCGCCGTGTTACGGATACGACGGTAGCTGTCCGCCGCGCGTTTTAAGATTTCGTCAGACACCGTCATTTCGCCGGTGTAATCGGTGGACGCCACCCATAAACGTAAAATATCGCCGCCGAATTTACCCATGACTTCTTGCGGTGTCACGATGTTACCGATGGATTTAGACATTTTGCGCCCCTGACCGTCCACCGTGAAGCCGTGCGTTAATACTTGTTTATACGGCGCTTTTTTATCGGTGGCGGTGGAAAGCATGAGCGAAGACATAAACCAACCGCGATGTTGGTCGGAACCTTCCAAATACATATCGATATCTTGACCGTTAAATTCCGGACGATTCGCCACAACAGAAGAATAAGTGGAACCGGAATCGAACCACACGTCCAACGTATCCGGCACTTTGCGATAGGTTTCTGCATCCGCACCTAATAATTCTTTTTCGTCTAAATCCCACCATGCCTGAATGCCGGCTTTTTCTACGCGTTTCGCCACTTCTTCAAGTAATTCCAACGTGCGCGGGTGCAATTCTTCGGTTTCTTTGTGCACGAATAAAGTCATCGGCACGCCCCAAGTACGTTGACGGGAAATACACCAGTCAGGACGATTTTCCACCATTTTTTCAATACGCGCTTGACCCCAGTCCGGAATCCAACGCACTTGTTTGATTTCACCCAAGGCTTGTCCGCGTAAACCTTGGGTTTCCATACCGATAAACCATTGTGGTGTGGCGCGGAAAATAATCGGCGTTTTATGACGCCAGCAGTGTGGATAACTGTGTTTAATCTTATCTAATTTCAACAAGTTACCCATTTCTTGTAGTTTTTCGATAACCAACGGATTGGCCTCAAATACGCCTTTGCCTGCAAAGAACGGCGTACTGGAGATAAATTTACCGTCATTTCCCACAAGACCTGCCATTGGAACATTATATTTTTGGCTCACAATAAAGTCGTCCAAACCGTGATCCGGTGCAGTATGCACCAAACCGGTACCGCCGTCAGTAGTGACATGATCGCCTAAAATTAAAGGCACGGTGAAATCATAAAACGGATGATGGAAACGTAATAATTCAAGATCCGTACCTTTCGCCGAACCTAAAATTTCTATATTTTCAATGCTTGTTGCTTTTACGACAGATTCCACCAGTTCCGCGGCTAAAATCACACGTTCGTCACCCAGTTGAACAAGTTGATACTCTAATTCCGGATTAATTGAAATCGCGCGGTTAGACGGCATAGTCCAAGGAGTGGTAGTCCAAATAACTGCAGAAAGTTTGCCACTGCCTTTACCCACGGCGTTGAATTTACCTTCAATTTCCACTGCACTTTCCGCCGGGAAACGCACATAAATGGACGGAGACACGCGATCTTCATATTCCACTTCCGCTTCCGCCAAAGAAGAACCGCAATCCAAACACCAGTGCACCGGTTTGGAGCCTTTGTATAAATGGCCGTTAGCAATCACTTTACCAAGAGTACGGATAATATTGGCTTCGGTATGGAAATTCATGGTCAAATACGGATTATCCCAGTCGCCCAACACACCAAGGCGCACAAAGTCCTTTTTCTGACCTTCCACCTGTTCAGCCGCATATTCACGGCATTTTTGACGGAATTCCGCCGCCGAAATTTTCTCGTTCGGTTTACCCACCAAACCTTCTACTTTCAGTTCAATCGGCAAACCATGACAGTCCCAGCCCGGGATATAAGGGGAATCAAAACCCAGCGCGGTTTTGGATTTCACAATAATGTCTTTCAGAATTTTATTAACTGCATGACCGATATGAATGGTGCCGTTGGCATAAGGAGGGCCGTCGTGCAAGATAAAAGATTTCTTACCTTTGCTTGCCTGACGAATTTTTTGGTAAAGATCTTTCTCATACCAATTTTTCAACATCACAGGCTCGCGTTTGGCTAAATCGCCACGCATCGGAAAGCCCGTTTCGGGTAGGTTTAGGGTATTTTTATAATCAGTCATGTTCTATTCCAGTGTTGTGTAAAAATTAAAATTTGTTTTAAGCCACTTGTTGCGGACTGTGCGTCACATCGCCCCGCCCTGCCAGTAATCCGTCAATGGAAATATCTTCATCCAACGCGTCCCAATGAATACCGCGACGACTGAGCTCATAATTTTCCAGCTCCGCTTTTGTCGCCCGTAGCAATTTTGGAAACCAAACTAAAGGAATACCTAAAATACGCGCATCATCCAGCTCAACCCACATTATGTTTTCATCGAAACGTACATGTTTAGCCGAAGTAGTCATACCAAGCCTCCTTAAATTGTGGTTGATTGCTTTCAATAATCGAAAAAATTTCTCTCAATTCTTTAGAATTAAAGCCATCATTTTGTGCTAGGAAAATTTCCGGTTCCAACCAAAATTTTGCTTCCGATTCGGCGTTTCGAATGTGAATATGTGCGGGTTCTAAGGAATTACCTTCATTAGAGTAAAAAAAGAAAATGTAACCTTTAAAACGTAAAATCACCGGCATTATTCAACTCCCTCAAGAAACGTTTTTGCCGTTTCCACATCCTGTGCGATCTGTTTTTTTAAATCCTCAAAGGACGGAAATTTCATTTCGTTGCGGATTTTATGGCAGAGTTCCACTTCCAACCACTGCCCGTAAAGATCACCTTGAAAATCAAATAAATGCGCTTCTAATAATTGATTCATACCGTTGATGGTTGGGCGTGTGCCGATATTTGCCACACCGTTAAAAAGCGCGCCGGATTTTAACCGAACCTTTACTGCGTAAACCCCTTTCACCGGATTTACCTGACAGTGCAAACGGATATTAGCGGTGGGGAATCCAATGGTGCGACCCAGTTCGTTGCCGTGAATCACGCGCCCTAAAATGCGATATGGGCGTCCGAGCAATTTTTCCGCCAACGCTAAATCGTCCTTCGCCAAGGCTTCACGGATGGCGGTACTACTGATGCGTAATTCGTTCAGGCAAAAGCTGTGGCTATCTTCCACGGTAAAACCGAATTTTTCGCCCGCTTGTTGCAACATTACAAAATTGCCCAAGCGCTTGGCGCCAAATTTGAAATCGTCGCCGATACTTAAAAATTTCACATTTAATTTGCGCACCAGCCAATCTTCAATAAATTGCTGTGCGGGCAAGGCGGCAAAAGAGCGGTCGAATTTCGCCACGATCACGATATCCACGCCTGCCTGTTCGAGATAAAACAATTTATCGCGCAAATGCATTAAACGCGCCGGCGCGTTTTCGGCGGAAAAATATTCGCGCGGCTGCGGTTCAAACAGCATCACCACCATGGGCAAATGCAATTCATCGGCTTTCGCCCGCAAATGGCGCAAAATCGCTTGATGCCCCAAGTGCACGCCGTCAAAATTGCCGATCGTCAGCGCGCAACCCGGCAAATATTGTTGCGTATTGTGAAGCCTATGAATTAATCGCATTGTTTTACCATCAAAAAATAATGGGGCATTATAGCGATTAGTGAACGCTTTGTCAGCAAGCACTCAGAGATAAAAGTGGAGATGAAACCTAAACGATACAAATAAATGTTTCGATGAACTGGAGAAAAATGAAAAGGAATAAAGTGATGTTGGTCTAAAAAACACCGCTTTATCGCCTGTATAAAGCGGCAAGATCGTCATTGTGATAATTTTGATAAAGCATTGCTAATTTGTAAACATCCCTTCCAGCCCCAATAAATACGATGATGGCGAATAAGGCCTTGTTCAATTTCCATCAGTTCTAAAATATCAATCTGCTCGCCGTTGTCGGTTTGGCGCGGATATTCCCACATAAGTAATTTGCCGTTGGTAAGATATTCGCCGGTGCGGAACCATTTTACCAACTCATTCGGGCGACGCTTAGTTCCTTCCTGTAAGAAAAATCGAATGTCTTTTTTGCCGTATAAAACACCGTCAAGGCGATCCAGAATGGCAGGAACTAACGGGCTTTCGAATGTTGCATCATCGGCATACAGCGAAATTAATTTCTCAACATCACGCTCTTGAGCGAATTGATGCCATTGTTCGTAAATACGTTTGATGTCGTCCATATTTTAAACACCATATTTAATGTCGCATTAAACGGAGGCTTTATCCAAAATGGGAAACTCACTAAAAAACGATCGCACTTTTTAGTTTTTTCAATGCATTCGTTTCCAATTGACGAATTCGCTCTGCGGAAACGTTATATTTTTCGGCTAAATCCTGTAATGTAGATTTATTGTCATCCAACCAACGCGCTTTAATGATATCTTGACTGCGCGAATCTAAACCATTTAGCGCTTGAACAAGCTGCTCTGTCGCTTGCGTTTCAAAATTTTCATTTTCTAACTCAGAGGCGAAATTAGAGCTTTTATCTTCCAAATACAATGCAGGAACATAGCTTTCCTCCTCATTATCAGTCGACAAATCAAACCCAATATCGCTTCCTGTCATACGGGATTCCATTTCCAGCACATCTTCTTTGGACACGCCTAACTCGCTTGCGACGATATCGACTTCATTTTCGCTGAACCAACCTAAACGTTGTTTGGTTTTACGCAAATTAAAAAATAATTTCCGTTGCGCTTTGGTGGTTGCCACTTTCACAATACGCCAATTACGTAAAATATACTCGTGGATTTCCGCTTTAATCCAATGTACCGCAAAAGACACAAGGCGAACACCCACTTCGGGATTAAAGCGTCTAACGGCTTTCATTAACCCAATATTTCCCTCTTGGATTAAATCCGCTTGCGGTAAGCCATAACCGGCGTAACCGCGGGCAACATGAATAACAAAGCGAAGATGAGATAAAACTAATTTTTTGGCGGCTTCCAGATCCTCGTTATAGTACAAGCGCTCCGCCAGCGCCTTTTCTTCTTCCGCCGTTAACATTGGGTATTCATTAGCAGCGCGGATATAACCTTCGATGCTGCCTTGAGGAATTAACATCATTTGTGTTTCTTTATCCATTTATTTTCCCTCTTCTTATAAAACGTTTTATTTGTTATAACATAATCATTATGTAATGCAAGTTTATAACCTGCTTGAATATGTCTCCCTAATCATTTAGGCCTATCAATTATCAATTTAGTTCAATCTTTTTTTAACTTATAGCTTGTTCGCTGTCGATTTCGCCATTCGTGCCAATAAAACGAACTTCCGGTTGTAAATAAACACCAAACCGATTTGCCACCGTTTGTCGTACATATTTTGCTAATGCTGCAACATCTTTTCCATCGGCATGATTTCGATTAATTAAAACCAGTGCTTGTTGCAAATGCACTGCGGCACCTCCGATTTGATACCCTTTTAATCCGCATTGCTCAATCAGCCAGCCTGCGGCTAATTTTATCGTACCGTCGGGCTGTGGAAAGTGCGGTAGATTTTCAGTAAATTTACAAAGCGCCGTAAAATGTCGAGCGCTGATAATCGGATTTTTGAAAAAACTGCCTGCATTGCCGAATTCGGCGGGATCGGGAAGTTTATGCCGGCGAATCCGGCATACTTCATCAAAAATCATTTTTGCCGTTGTTTCGGCGGCATTAAAAGCGGTTAATGAGCCGTATTTGAGAACGGGTTGCCAATTTTTAGCAAGTTTTAAACCGATGGCAATGACGGCATAATTTTGACGATAATCATGTTTAAATATGCTGTCGCGATAACCGAATTGACACTCTTGCATCATAAGACGAAATCGCTCTTGTGTCGCTAAATTTAATACATCAACATATTCACATACATCTTTAAATTCGACGCCATAGGCGCCGATATTTTGAATCGGCGCGGAGCCTGCACAACCCGGGATAAGCGCCAGATTTTCCAAACCGTAGATTCCATGCCCCAGCGACCATTCAACGAGTTTGTGCCAATTTTCACCGCCGTTTACCTGCAAATAATGGAAGAACTGATCTTCCCAGTGGTGAATGCCTAACAATCGATTAATAATGACAACACCATTAAAATCCTCTAAAAACAACAAGTTGCTTCCCTGTCCGACAAGTAATACGGGAAGGCCTTTAGCCGTGGCGGTTTGCCACGCTTGTTGTAGTTGTTCAAGTGAGAAGACTTCAATAATTTTACGCGCGCGTACAGCGATGTGAAAAGTATGAAATGATGATAAGTCCTGCATGATAATTCCTAAAATAGCTGTGGCGGCAGAACAATTTTGATTTCCGTGCCGCCGGTGGGACGATTTACGATAATCAATTCGGCATTAAGCTGTGTACTGCGTTCGTGCATAATATTTAATCCGTAATGGCCTTCAGGCTCTTTGAGGCTGGGAATGCCGATGCCGTTATCCCGCACTAAAATTTCATACTCTCCTTCTTTGTTGGTATGCGCCAACACTTCAAGGATCGAACCTTGCGAATGTTTAATCGCATTTAAAACTGCCTCGCGTACAATCTGTAACACATGAATTAATTGTTGTGGTTTTAAACTTTGAGCAGGCAAATTGCAAGACGCCGACATTTGCATATCGGTTTGATTACGCAGAGATTCCAGCACCTGTTCAATCGCCAGTTGCAAATTGGCTTCTTGAATCGTTAAACGGAACGTTGTCAGCAGCTCTCTGAGTTGTACATAACCGTCGGATAAGGCTTGTTCAAATTCGCCGATAATGGCCAAACTTTTTTCTTTTGCCGATTTGTCTTCTTTTTTCAAATTATGCTTTAGTAGTGTTAGCTGAATTTGCAGAAAAGACAGAGTTTGTGCCAGCGAGTCATGTAATTCTCGAGCGATAATAGAACGTTCTTCCATTAATAAAAGTTGTTCTTGCTGTCGCTGATTTTTATGAAAATAGAGCGCACGAGCAATCATTTGTCCAATATTTTGGATCATTCTCGGATCAGGGCAAGGCAAACCGGCCTGCCAAGATAAAACTGCCAGATGTTCATTTTCCACCACAAGATTTTCAATTTGAGTATGCTGGTGCGGTTGTTTATTGCCAAAGGACATTTCCCAGTGTTCGGCGCCGAAAATTTCAAGTTGAATATAGCGTAAATGCTCACTGACGCGAATATAATCCAGTACCCGACTTAACACTTTATCGTTGATTTTATCGGCAGATAAATATTGTGAGCTCTGATACAGCGTCGTTAAAGCGCGGTTGGTTTGACGTAACTTTTGCGTTTTTTCATTCACGGCATCTTCCAGACGGGAATAGAGTTTACCCAGTTGAGACGACATTTCCGTAAAGGTTTTCGCCAACACCCCTAACTCGTTATCTTTTTGTGTGTTGAGCGGAATATGATTAAATTGCCCCATTTGTACCTGCATACTGGCTTGCGTCATTTGTTCCAACGGCTTAACAACTTCTTTACGCGTGTACCAAATAACATAAGAAATAACGAGAACAATAAGCGTCATGGAAAAACTCAGCACCAAAATTTCAACGACCCATTTTTGCTCGGCAAAAAGTTGCAGCTCGTAAACAAATCGATCCACATCTTTTACATAAGAGACGAGCTCGTTGTTATAAGCTTGAGAATTATATGCTAAAGCGTATTCGGACATTGTCGCCCAACGATCAAGTATTTTTTGGTAGGAAGCGCCTATGGCTTTAGGAACAAAAATCTGCTGCTGAATCTGTTGTAACGTTGAAGCATTAAGCGTGTGCTGATATTGCGCTACATCCTGTTGAACCGTATCGGGCTGTTTTTCCATATCATATAAAATTCGATAGCTTTGTACGCGTAACGAACCGGACATATTAATGGCTTCCGCATCAAATCGATTGCTTGCCATAATGGCCAAACTTAAAAAGCTGATAATGCCTGCAACAGTAAGGATAAAGAATAAATATTTGGCAATTCGGGTAGAAACGGAATGCTTGACTTGCACGACAGAATCCTGCGGTTGACTCAACGAAAAACGGGTCGTAGTCTAACAAAAAAAAGCGACGAAATCTTGTGGTTTTACATGATTTTCATGACGAAAGTGCGGTCAAAAACGAAGGCGTTTTAATTTTGAAGATTTCAGCAAACTCTTCCCGATCGCTAGCGATTGTTTGCATTTTCGGGTACAATCCGCCAGTTAAATTTGATGACTTTTGAATTGAGAAAACCTATCTATTTATGAAGAATATTCGCAACTTTTCTATTATTGCCCATATTGACCACGGTAAATCCACCTTATCTGATCGTTTAATTCAAACCTGTGGGGGACTTTCAGATCGTGAAATGGAAGCACAAGTGCTCGATTCTATGGATTTGGAGCGTGAACGCGGGATTACCATCAAAGCACAAAGCGTAACGCTGAACTACAAAGCCAAAGATGGCGAAACCTATCAACTGAATTTTATCGACACCCCGGGACACGTTGACTTTTCTTATGAAGTATCTCGCTCTCTTGCGGCTTGTGAAGGCGCATTATTGGTAGTCGATGCCGGACAAGGTGTAGAAGCACAAACGTTGGCAAACTGTTACACCGCTATCGAAATGAACTTGGAAGTGGTGCCGATTTTAAACAAAATCGACTTACCGGCGGCCGATCCTGAACGTGTTGCGGAAGAAATTGAAGATATTGTGGGAATTGATGCCATGGAAGCCGTGCGTTGTTCAGCGAAAACCGGTGTGGGCATTGAAGACGTATTAGAAGAAATTGTTGCCAAAATTCCGGCACCGGAAGGTGACCCAAATGCGCCATTACAGGCATTAATTATTGACTCGTGGTTTGATAATTATTTGGGCGTGGTGTCTTTGGTTCGCATTAAAAACGGCACGTTACGCAAAGGCGACAAAATCAAAGTGATGTCCACCGGCCAATCTTATAACGTGGATCGTTTGGGGATTTTTACGCCGAAACAAGTGGATACCACTGTATTAAATTGCGGTGAAGTTGGTTGGGTCGTTTGTGCCATTAAAGATATTTTAGGCGCACCGGTGGGAGATACCTTAACGCTACACAATAATCCGGCAAGTTCCGTTTTACCGGGCTTTAAGAAAGTTAAACCACAGGTTTACGCTGGCTTATTCCCGGTCAGCTCTGATGATTATGAAGCATTCCGTGATGCGCTCGGTAAATTAAGTTTAAATGACGCTTCCTTGTTCTATGAACCGGAAAACTCCACCGCACTTGGCTTTGGTTTCCGCTGTGGTTTCCTTGGGCTGTTGCACATGGAGATTATTCAAGAGCGTTTGGAGCGTGAATACGATTTAGATTTAATCACGACAGCACCAACCGTGGTCTATGAAGTGGAATTAACCAATGGTGAGGTAGTCTATGTGGACAGTCCGTCAAAACTGCCGCCGTTAAACAATATTGCTGAAATTCGTGAACCCATTGCGGAATGTAATATGCTATTGCCACAAGAATATCTCGGCAACGTGATTACCCTTTGCGTTGAAAAACGTGGCGTGCAAACCCATATGGTTTATCACGGCAATCAAGTGGCGCTGACTTATGAAATTCCAATGGGCGAAGTGGTGCTGGATTTCTTTGATCGCCTGAAATCTACCTCGCGCGGTTATGCCTCTTTAGATTACGGCTTCAAACGCTTCCAAACGGCAGATATGGTGCGCGTGGATATTATGATCAACGGTGATCGTGTCGATGCGTTAGCGTTAATTGTACATAAAGACAATGCACCGTATCGCGGTCGTGAATTGGTAGAAAAAATGCGTGAACTCATTCCACGTCAACAATTTGATATCGCGATTCAAGCGGCGATCGGCAACCACATTATCGCGCGTTCCACCGTGAAACAATTGCGTAAAAACGTGTTGGCGAAATGTTATGGCGGTGACGTGAGCCGTAAAAAGAAACTGTTGCAAAAACAAAAAGAAGGTAAGAAACGCATGAAGTCTTTAGGTAACGTAGAAGTGCCGCAAGAAGCGTTTTTAGCCATCTTGCACGTTGGAAAAGATAAGTAGGAAAAGTCATGTCAAATATATTTTTTATTTTATTACTGGCGGTTGGTTTTGCAGGCTGGAAAGCGTTGGATTATTTTCAGTTACCAAATACGTTCAACATTTTATTGCTCATTTTAACCACACTTTCCGGCATATTATGGTGCTATCATCGCTTTGTGGCGGGGCCGAAACGCCAGCGCCAAATCGCCCGTGCCGAACAACGTTCCGGCCGATCGTTAAGCAATGAGGAAAAAGCAAAAATCGAACCGATTTCAGAAGTTTCGGTATTTTTATCGTCGTTATTTCCTGTATTAGCAGTGGTTTTCTTGGTGCGCTCGTTTTTATTCGAACCTTTTCAAATTCCATCAGGATCAATGGAATCGACTTTGCGGGTAGGCGATTTTTTGGTGGTAAACAAATATGCTTATGGCGTGAAAGATCCTATTTTTCAAAATATAATTATTCAAGGTGATAAGCCTCAGCGTGGTGATGTCATTGTTTTTAAAGCGCCGGAACAAGCGCTCATGCGTACCGCTCTAGGTTCGGGTCGAGCCGCTTATGCACAAAATTTGGCATTGACTTCAAAACACAATATGTCCGGCGTCGATTACATTAAACGAATTATCGGACAAGGCGGCGATCGCGTCATTTTTGATATAGAGAATAAAACATTGCGAATTGTGTACGGCAAAGAAGGTAAGCCTTGCGAAACAGATTGTTTGAGTAAGTCCTTTGAATATAAACAAAATCCGCCTAACCCCGCATTTTTAAATGATGTGGAATATACGGAAATTGGTGATGTTATGCATCAGGTATTGTTTGATCCGATGCGTCGTTATTCGGGTATTGAATTTTATCCGCAGGAAGGGTTGCCTGTGGCGGAATGGATCGTGCCGGAGGGACAATATTTCGTGATGGGCGATAACCGCGATCATAGTGATGACAGCCGTTTTTGGGGATTCGTTCCGGAAAGAAATATTGTCGGTAAAGCGACCTATATTTGGATGAGTTTAGAAAAAGAACCGAACGAATGGCCGACCGGTCTTCGCTGGGCACGTTTTTTTACAAAAATTAATTAATATGAATCAATTGGAACGACTGGAACGTAAGATCGGGTATCAATTTTCTGATCAGCAGTTATTGAAATTAGCCTTGACTCACCGCAGCGCGGCGAGCCAACACAACGAACGTCTCGAATTTCTAGGCGACGCTATTCTTAATTATGCGATTGCGGAAGCGCTTTATCATCGTTTCCCACGTTGTAACGAGGGTGAATTAAGCCGAATGCGAGCAACACTTGTGCGTGAACCAACGCTTGCCGATATTGCGCGTCAGTTTGAACTAGGCGATTATCTTCTGCTTGGTTCCGGCGAATTAAAAAGCGGCGGTTTTCGACGAGAATCTATTTTAGCGGATTGTGTGGAGGCGATTATCGGCGGTATTTCGTTGGATCGAGATCTTATTACCGCGACTCGAATGGTTCACAAATGGTATGAAGCATTATTAGCAGAAATTCAGCCGGGAGAAAATCAAAAAGACGCGAAAACACGCTTGCAAGAATATTTACAAGCCAGACATTTGCCTCTGCCAACTTATGCGATAGTTAAAACCGAAGGCGAACACCATTGCCAAACTTTTACAGTGGAATGCCAAATAAACGTGCCGAATATTGACCGCACTTTTCTGGCTCAAGGTTCGAGTCGACGCAAAACGGAACAAGCTGTCGCCGAGAAAATACTAAAAATACTGGAAATAAAATGACCGCACTTAATCAAACACCCCTCACATATTGTGGGTTTATCGCTATAGTCGGGCGACCTAATGTAGGAAAATCGACGCTGTTAAATAAAATTTTAGGCCAAAAAATATCAATTACTTCACGCAAAGCGCAAACCACGCGCCACCGCATCGTAGGCATAAAAACCGAAGGGGCTTATCAAGCAATCTATGTTGATACACCGGGACTGCATATTGAAGAAAAACGCGCCATCAATCGCCTAATGAATCGCGCCGCCAGTAGTGCCATCGGCGATGTGGATCTGATTATTTTTGTGGTGGACGGTACGCACTGGAATGCAGATGATGAAATGGTATTGAACAAACTGCGTAATGCCAAAGCGCCCGTTGTGCTCGCCATCAATAAAGTGGATAACATCAAAAATAAAGATGAGTTACTGCCGTTTATTACGGATATCAGCGGCAAATTCAACTTTGCGCATATCGTTCCGATTTCAGCCCAACATGGCAATAATGTGCACGAATTAGAAAAAATCGTGCGCCAATCTTTGCGTGAAGGCGCGCATCATTTTCCTGAAGATTATGTAACCGATCGTTCTCAACGTTTTATGGCGTCGGAAATTATCCGCGAAAAACTGATGCGTTTCACCGGCGAAGAATTGCCCTATTCTGTGACTGTTGAAATTGAACAATTTAAAGTGAACGAACGCGGTACTTATGAAATCAACGGATTAATTTTAGTGGAGCGGGAAGGACAGAAAAAAATGGTCATTGGTGCGGGCGGTCAAAAAATTAAAACCATTGGTATAGAAGCGCGTGTCGACATGGAACGCCTTTTTGACAACAAAGTCCATCTTGAATTGTGGGTAAAAGTGAAATCTGGATGGGCAGATGACGAGCGAGCATTACGCAGTTTAGGTTATATGGATGACTAAATGCTGTCATTTACATAGGAAGTCTCTTTCTTTTAGATTGAATTTAACACTCATATCCCAAACAGGAAACGCTCACCTTTTATTACGAATTGCTTGTTCTTCTACAATTCAATACAGTTTTTAGTCAATTTTAGGGCCTTATATAACTATTATATGGCGTCAAGAATGACCGCACTTTACTAAAAAAAGCCCTGAAATCATTTAGGGCTTCTGTGATATTTATTAGCATGAATTTAGTTATCGAAAGAATCTTTCAGCCGTTCATCTGCACGGCGTGCTTCATCCTTGTGTTGTAATTTATTCAGTTGCCGCGCCAGTTTTTCTTCAACTTCGTTAATGGCTTTATACATATCATCCGCTGTCGCACTCGCCAACAAATTTCCGGTAGGCGTACCGACAGAGGCTTCTACTGAAAATCCGTTAGGCACTTTGTTTAATACAAAATGCGGGTTAATCAACTGTGTATGCCATTTTTCCAACTTTGCCAATCGCGCTTCAATATGCTCACGAATAGCCGGTGTGATTTCCATTTGTTTGCTTGTGATATTTAATGTCATAGCTTTTACCTCCTTGAGTTAGAAAAACATTTTTGGCTAACCTTGTCACCAACATAATGTGCTTCATATACTTTTTCAAGTATTTTTTACTTGATGGATAAAAAGATGAAAAGAAAAATGATCTAAATCTAATTTATGCGGCTTACCGAGAAAAAATCGACACGTCAATAAAGAGGTAAAGTTGATTAGCGATGAAGTGCGGTTAAAAATTTTCCATTTTTCGACCGCACTTTGATAACAAGATTAGTGTGTACTGGTACTTGTTGTCGTACGATTCGCACGTTTACGATCATTTTCCGTCAATAGTTTTTTGCGGATTCGAATTGATGTCGGCGTGACTTCAACCAGTTCGTCATCATCAATAAATTCAATGGCCTGTTCAAGAGTGAATTTAATCGGTGTTGTTAACACAATTGCATCATCTTTACCGGAAGCGCGCATATTGGTTAATTTTTTGCCTTGCAAGCAATTTACGGTCAGGTCATTTGAGCGACTGTGAATACCGATAATCTGCCCTTCATAAACATCGACGCCATGCTCCACCATCAATTTTCCACGTTCTTGTAAGCCCCACAACGCATAGGCCAAGGCTTTTCCCGTAGCGTTGGAAATTAATACGCCGTTTTTACGCTGGCCAATTTCGCCCGGTTTAATGTCGTCATAATGACTAAAACTGGAATAAAGCAGCCCGGTACCAGAGGTCATTGTCATAAATTCGCCACGGAAGCCGATTAAACCGCGACTCGGTATAATATACTCTAAACGCACGCGACCTTTGCCGTCAGGAAGCATATCGCGCACTTCGCCTTTACGAACGCCCAACGCTTCCATAACCGCGCCTTGATGTTGTTCTTCCACATCAATGGTGACTTGCTCATAAGGTTCTTGTTGACGACCATCAATTGTCCGATAAATGACTTTCGGACGGGAAACCGCAAGTTCATAGCCTTCTCGACGCATATTTTCAATCAACACGGAAAGATGCAATTCGCCGCGACCGGACACGCGAAATTCGTCCGGATTCGGCGTTTCTTCGACGCGTAAGGCAACATTGTGAACTAATTCCTTATTTAAGCGCTCTAAAATTTGACGTGAAGTTACAAATTTGCCTTCTTGCCCACAAAACGGTGAGGTATTAACGCAAAAGAACATGGTCACTGTCGGTTCGTCTACATTTAATGGCGGCAGTGCTTCAACATTATTGATGTCACAGATCGTATCGGAAATATTCAATTCGCCTAACCCCGTAATCGCGATAATGTCACCGGCACAGGCAATATCGGACTCGTAACGTTGTAATCCTAAATGTCCGAGCACCTGACCGATTCGACCGTTGCGAGTTTTACCTTCCGTATCGATTAAGGTGACGGCCTGATTCGGTTTAACCGCTCCACGCTTAATTCGTCCGATACCGATAACGCCGACATAATTATTGTAATCCAATTGTGAAATCTGCATTTGAAACGGCGCATCCAGCTCCACTTTCGGCGGTTCAACATATTTTATAATCGTTTCAAATAAAGGCGTCATATCCGTCGCCAGTTCTTCATGCTCCAGACCAGCAACGCCGTTTAGCGCCGAAGCATAGACAATAGGAAAATCCAATTGCTCATCTGTCGCCCCTAAATTTACAAATAAATCAAAGACTTGGTCTACAACCCAGTCCGGGCGTGCGCCGGGACGATCGACTTTATTAATAACAACAATCGGCTTTAAACCATGTGCAAACGCTTTTTGCGTCACAAAACGCGTTTGCGGCATCGGGCCGTCAAAGGCGTCAACGACCAACAATACCGAGTCCACCATAGAAAGTACGCGTTCCACTTCACCGCCGAAATCGGCGTGCCCCGGCGTATCAACAATATTGATACGATAACCGTTCCAATTAATCGCCGTATTTTTCGCCAAAATGGTAATGCCGCGTTCTTTTTCCAAATCATTGGAATCCATCACTCGTTCATCAACATTGCCGCGGGAGGCGTCAAATGTGCCCGATTGTTGTAACAATTTATCCACTAGTGTCGTTTTACCGTGGTCAACGTGCGCAATAATCGCAATATTGCGCAATTTATTAATATCAATTTGCTCTGTCATTATTTAATCTTTATTGAGTATTTGAATGTTTAAAATTCACTTAAATGAACTTTCCGGCGCGTTATCGAATGATTGAATCAACAACTCAAAATATTCGATTTTATGACCGCACTTTTCTATCGGTGGGCGGCTTTTCTACCTGCGGAAAGGAAGGGTGCGAATTATACCTCATTTTCAATTGACCGACCATGAAAAAAGAAAGCCCGAATAAAATAAATCCAATGAAAAATAAATATCTCTGTTTTATAATGCGAACTTAAATTTTTATAACAAAATAGAGAGGGTGTATAAATGTCAAAAGCAAATGCGATCGCTAATGTCTTTAAATTAATTGATGAAAATGAAATCAAATTCGTTCTGCTACGCTTTACCGATATTAAAGGAAAAGAACATGGTGTATCGATTCCGGCTAATCTTGTTGATGAAGATATGTTTGAAGACGGCAAAATGTTTGACGGTTCTTCCGTTGAAGGTTGGAAAACAATTAACAAAGCCGATATGTTATTGATGCCGATAGCCGAAACCGCCGTCGTAGATCCGTTTGCCCAAATTCCTACCCTTTCCATTCGCTGCAGCGTTTATGAGCCGACAACTATGCAAAGTTATGAGCGCGACCCCCGCTCAATTGCGATTCGTGCCGAAAATTATATGCGCTCGACCGGTGTTGCTGACGAAGCTTTTTTTGGCCCGGAACCTGAATTTTTCTTATTTGACGATGTACGTTTCAGTACGGAAATCAATAATGTGTCTTACAAATTGGACGACATTGAAGCCGCTTGGAACACAAATCGTCGCTTTGAAGAAGGAAATAATGGCTATCGCCCGCTCAAAAAAGGCGGTTATTGCGCTGTTGCACCGGTAGATTCATCACACGACATCCGTTCCGAAATGTGCTTAATTTTAGACGAAATGGGTCTGGTCATCGAAGCTCACCACCACGAAGTTGCTACAGCAGGACAAAATGAAATTGCCACAAAATTTAACAGCCTGACCTTAAAAGCGGATGAAACGCAAATTTATAAATATGTAGTGCAAAATGTTGCGTTACAACATGGCAAAACCGCTTGCTTTATGGCAAAACCATTTGCCGGTGATAACGGCTCCGGTATGCACTGTAATATGTCCCTCAGCAAAAACGGAAAAAATATTTTCCAAGGTGACAAATATGCCGGTTTATCGGAAACCGCACTTTATTACATCGGCGGAATCATTAAACATGCCAAAGCGCTAAACGCTTTTACTAACCCGACCACAAATTCCTATAAACGTTTAGTTCCCGGTTTTGAAGCGCCTGTTTTACTAGCCTACTCCGCAAGTAACCGTTCCGCTTCCATTCGTATTCCGGCAGTAACCAACCCCAAAGCGATCCGAATCGAAGCGCGCTTTCCGGATCCGCTGGCGAACCCCTATTTGGCCTTTGCCGCATTACTTATGGCTGGACTTGACGGCGTTATCAACAAAATTCACCCGGGCGACGCAATGGATAAGAACCTTTACGATCTACCGCCAGAAGAACTCAAAGACATTCCTGCCGTTGCCGGCTCATTAGAAGAAGCCCTTGACGCTCTTGCGAATGACTACGCGTTTTTAACTCAAGGCAATGTCTTTAGCAAAGCGTTTATCGAAGCCTTTATCGCGATTAAACGTAAAGAAGTACAACGCTTAAATATGGCGCCGCATCCGGTTGAATTTGAAATGTATTATGCTTAAAACATAGTTTATTTACTTCTAAAACAGCGGGGGAAATAAAAGATAAACTCGCTGTTTTTCTTTTGTTTAAGGTAAAAAATACACAATACTCGTGTCAAATTTAAACATCACATCATTAAACTTATCCCAGGCTCATTAAGGCATTCCTATCTCCGTCAATGATTGCTATTGCCTTTATTCCGCCCTTATGATTCAATTGAAACACTTTTAAAATGCACATATAAGTAAGCTTCAACGTCAGTTATGGATTAAAACAAGCAATATAAAATATGTGAAAACTGGATTAAAAAACCTGAACGCTACAAAATACAGAATCGATTTTAACTTAGGTTATTTATCTGCCCAAGTTTTGGGGTTCGGATCACAAAGTGCGGTCAGATTTAATCAAATTTAATCATTTTCCAATTTTACCGTTAAAAATTAATAACGATTATCAATAAAACGCTTTATACTTAGCACAGCAAATTTTCGTTATACAAGGAGTCGTATGCAAAACGCCACTAAAAATAACCGCACTTTACTCTTTCCCGTTTTGTTTTTTGCCGCGCTAAATCTGGCAATATTTACGCTCTCCCGTATCGGGCTGTCTTTGTGGCAAAGCGAGCGTGTTTCGGCTGTCGATGGCTGGCTACCGCTGTTTTTGCAAGGTCTTAGGATTGACATTGTGGCACTGAGCTACCTCTTCGGCAGTGCGGCATTATTGACGATTTTATTTGCTCAAACGGCTTTAGATAAAATTTGGATGAATATTTTACGCATTTGGCTTACCCTCAGCAGCGTCTTTATTTTATTTATGGAAATGGCCACGCCTGCATTTATCGAGACTTATGATTTCCGTCCGAATCGGCTTTTTATTGAGTATCTGATTTATCCTAAAGAAGTTTTTACGATGTTAATTCAAGGGCATTTAAGCGCAATGCTAATAAGCCTTGGCGTAACAGCCGCATCGCTGATTCTTTATTGGAAACTGAGCGGTTGGGCGGTCAAAAATTTACGCACGATGAGTTGGAAACGTCGTCCGCTTGTGATGTTTCTCATCATTTTGATTAGTTTTATCGGTGCCCGCTCCAGCTTTCAACATCGTGGAATTAATCCCGCGATGGTTGCATTTTCCTCTGATGCGTTAGTCAACTCACTGGTATTAAATTCGGGTTATTCTGTGATTTACGCCGCTCAGCAATTTAAAGATGAGGAAAATTCTTCCGAAATGTACGGAAAAATGACTGTCGATGAAATGCTACAAATTATTCGCGAGAACAATTATCGACCAGCAGAAAGTTATATTTCGGATAAGCTACCAACTTTAACGGCTAATGAAGCCACTTATAAAGGAAAACCTAAAAACATCGTTATTGTGCTGGAAGAAAGCCTTGGGGCTCAATTTATCGGCACGTTAGGCGGAAAACCGCTTTCGCCGGAATTTGATAGACTCGCGCAAGAAGGCTGGTTATTTGAAAATCTTTATGCCACCGGGACACGTTCCGTACGCGGAATCGAAGCAGTTACGGCAGGTTTTACACCAACGCCCGCACGCGCTGTAGTGAAATTAAATAATAGTCAAAGCGGCTTCTTTACTATTGCTGATTTGCTGGCTCGGAAAGGGTATCAAACTTCGTTTATTTATGGCGGAGAAAAACATTTTGATAATATGGCTAGTTTTTTCTACGGTAATGGATTTCAAACGATTATTGATCAGAACGATTATAAAAATCCGCAATTCACCGCAACATGGGGCGTTAGTGACGAAGATCTGTTTATAAAAGCAAACGAGGTTTTTAACGAATTACATAAAACGGGCAAACCCTTTTTTAGCCTTATTTTTAGTTCCAGTAATCATGATCCTTTTGAGTTTCCTGATGGAAAAATCGAACTTTACGAACAGCCGAAAGCTACGCGCAATAACAGCGCAAAATACGCTGATTATGCTATCGGACAGTTTTTTAAATTAGCAAAAGCATCGGATTACTGGCAGGATACGATCTTTTTGGTTATTGCCGATCATGACTCGCGTGTCGCAGGCGCTTCACTAGTACCGATTAAAAATTTTCATATTCCTGCATTATTAATCGGAAAGGATATTACACCGCGACGCGATACACGTTTAGTTAGCCAAATCGATATGCCGACCACCTTACTCTCTCTTGCCGGAATTAATGCCAATTATCCCATGATTGGGTACGATTTAACACGTCCTATAAATCCGGATCGTGCATTAATGCAATTTGATCAGGTTCAGGCTTTAATGAAGGGAAATCATGAAGTCGTGATCCAAGCACCGAAAACCGAAGCGAAAGGCTACTACTACGATAAAACAAAAGAGGAACTAGTCGAAAAAGAAGTGTCACCTGAAATGAAAAAGCAGGCATTAGCCTATGCGTTATTAGGCAGCTATTTATATAAAAATCGATTATACAAATCTGAAATAAAGTAAAAACTTGGTGTGATAGCTTAGAAAGTGCGGTTGATTTTTGTTGAGTTTCCCATTGTTGTTTTAGACTTGTAGAAGTCAAAACTCAGTTAATAATCACTCATTTAAGATTTTATGCCTATCAGATTAATAGATTATCTATTAAAGCCACATTCTTAACGTCAATATTAGGCAGATCATTTCGATCTGCCTAATTTATTCTATCGCTCTGGCATTTTATTCTTTAGACATTGTTTGATGTCGAAGTCGGTTCTGAATAAACGTGACTGATTGCGCTATGATGACCGGCAGAACCTTTACCGTAAAAATAATAACGGGACTCTTGCCACTGTGTGATAGGGAAAGGATTATTAATTATTTCACTTGCTTTTGCCCGTGTTATTTCGGCTTTTGTATGTGTTACCCTGGAAATTGTGCCTAAATGGCCGGAAAATACATAAGTGCGGTCAGATTTAGGCTCCGTTTCAGATATGCCTTTTTCTATTTCACTCGGAGCAGCGCTAGAAGATTGTTCCGAATGCAAACGAGCAAGGGATTCTTGTACCTTTTTCTCAACAGAATCATTTGCCGGCTGAGTGATAAAATTAAATGCCGGTTGGACTTCCGCCACCTTATTTTCTACAACAACATCAATCGCCGGGGTAATGAATCCTTTTTTAGTTTTCTCTCGTTCAAGCAATTCATCCACAGAAAGGAATAAATTCTCCTTTGGCGTGACAGAATTATAATCAATCCAGATTTTTCCGCTTGCCAACTCCGGCGAGACGACGGCTGCAGACAACGGCATTGGTGACTTAGCCTCATTATCACGGCGGCGACGTTGATTATTATTACGAAGATGCCGTGAAGTACGTCGCAGAGGGTTGTCTGCCTTTTTCTCTGTTTCTGCTGAGGTTGAGCGTATCGAAGAAGAGAGTTCTATCTCCGAAACGTCAGGCACAACAGCTGCATCAGACAAATTTGAAGGGGCATTATCCTTTTCTACAACTTGCTCGTCCAATCGAACACGTTTACGCAAATCGCGACGCTGCCGGCGCTGAGGTGATATTGATAACTCAGCTTTACTTTCTGATTTTTCGTTAGAAGCGTTAGATACTTCAGGCGAATTATTTTCACTACGACGGCGACGGTTCGTTGTGCGCTCAGAACGATGTTCAGTAGACAGATTCTCAACATTATCCGATACGGATCTATTCTCATCATTATTTTTACGCTGAGCAGGATGACGCTCTTGGTTGCGTGATTTGTTACGATTTTTATTACCCGCACTTCGTTTATTTTGGTTCTTTTCGATGTCTACCGGCTCAGAAGCAAACAACCCTTTTATTGCGCGAAAAATTTTAACGAATAATGACGGCTTTTCTCTAGATTGTATCGGTGCAGGAGCTGCAGTCGGAATGGATAAAGAAACGGCTGCGCTTTCTGTAGCTTGTTCTGCGGTGTTTATCGCCGCTTCAATATTGCGTGAAATAAGCGACTCTTCGGCAACAAAACTATCTTCCTGCGCCCCATGTAATTTAACTAAATTATAGCTTAATTCATTGACTTGCTCGCCATCACGAACACGGAATACACTAAAATGCGGGGTCTCCATGGTCTCATTCGGCACAACAACGATATCAACATTATGACGTTTTTCAATGTCCCGAATTGTTTTTCGTTTTTCATTTAATAAATAGGTCGCAATAATGACAGGTACAATCGTATGTACTTGTTTTGTGTTTTCTTTTAATGCCTCTTCTTCAATTAAACGTAAAATTGACAAAGAAAGCGATTCATTATCACGAACCTTACCGGTACCTTGGCAACGTGGACAAACGTGATGAGACGACTCACCCAATGATGGACTAATACGCTGGCGTGACATCTCCAATAGACCAAAACGGGAAATTCGGCTAATTTGAATGCGCGCCCGATCTTGACGTACGGCCTCTTTAATACGGCTTTCGACTTCCCGTTGATGACGTATCGGCGTCATATCAATAAAATCAATGACAATTAATCCGCCCAAGTCGCGCAAACGTAACTGACGCGCAATCTCGTCAGCCGCCTCAAGATTCGTATTTAATGCTGTCTCCTCAATATCTCCGCCGCGAGTTGAACGAGCAGAGTTAATGTCAATTGCAGTTAGCGCTTCGGTGACGTCAATAACAATTGATCCTCCTGAAGGAAGGCGAACTTCTCGTTGAAAGGCTGACTCAATTTGGGATTCAATTTGGAAATGGCTAAATAGCGGCACTTCCCCTTGATACAACTTCACACGGTTAATAAAATCCGGCCGTACCAATTTAATGTGCGTTTTCGCTTTTTCAAAAATCTTCGGACTATCGATCAAAATCTCACCAATGTCGCGACGCAAATAATCGCGAATCGCGCGAACAATAACATCACTTTCCTGATGAATTAAAAACGGCGCCGAACGTCCTTCCGCCGCCTGCTTAATCGCTTCCCAGTGGTGCAAAAGCACTTTCAGATCCCACTGCAGCTCTTCCGGGGATTTTCCAACCCCGGCCGTACGTACGATGAGCCCTACGCCGTCAGGCACATCTAAGGAACTTAATGCCTCTTTTAATTCCAAACGTTCATCGCCTTCAATACGACGAGAGATACCGCCGGCTCGCGGATTATTTGGCATAATCACCAAATAACTGCCTGCCAGCGAAATGAACGTTGTCAGCGCCGCGCCTTTATTACCGCGTTCTTCTTTATTAACCTGAACAATAACTTCCTGCCCTTCGGTTAAGATATCACGAATATTCGGACGACCTTGAAACACATAGTCAGCCGGAAAATATTCGCGGGCAATTTCTTTTAAGGGAAGAAATCCGTGGCGATCAGCGCCATAATCAACAAAAGCCGCTTCAAGACTGGGCTCGACACGAGTAATTTTCCCTTTGTAAATATTGGCTTTTTTTTGTTCATGGCCCGGACTTTCTATATCTAAATCAAATAAACGTTGTCCATCGACCAGCGCAACGCGTAATTCTTCTTGTTGCGTTGCATTAATTAGCATTCTTTTCATTGTTGTAAATTCTCTTTAATTTTTAAAATTCACTTAAAAATGACCGCACTTTTTAATCGACCTTATTTTTATCCTTGAGGGGCAGTCTCACGACTGTCGGTATGGGCATGGATCGCGGGGTGAAAACGTTTCAGTAAAATGAACGTTATAGATACCATAAGCGCTTATCATTTTTAAGCCAAAATGTTGATCTTCCAATGTCTTATGCCATTCGCTGCATTGTTTTTCAACAGGTTAGATCTTTCCGACTAATGTTTTTTAGATACAAAAAAGACGCTCTATTATCCATGTTATGCAGGGTATTGGCAAGGTAGTTTTATCCGGATTTGTCGGATAATTTTGGTATAATTTATCAAGAAAAATAAATGTAAAAAATTTCTATTTTTTGACCGCTCTTTTCAGTTTCCAAGATTAGGGCAATAACTTTGTTTTCAACAATTCAAGAATATCACTCAAGCGAGAAATCTCTCGGTGTTTCTCTTCTAATAAAGCTTCTTTTTCTTTGAGTAACATATTTTTGTGTTCAATAATTAATTTTAACCGTTCAATCTCAGCATCAATCCCGTTCTCTCTGTCGCCAGAGTAATTATTGGTATTGGTATTGGTATTGGTATAGCCGCTATTTTTGCTGATTAAAAATAAATTGCCACGATCTTGCGAAGCTATTAATTCCAAAATATCAATTTCAAAAATACCGGCAATCTTTTTGAGTTTATAAAGATTTAAATTTGTTTGTTGTAAAAACGCGCGGCGTCTCTGATACTTATTTCCATTCAAGATAGGTTAAAGAACCTGTAATTTCAATTCTATTGTGTAATATTTACCCATAAAAAATCTGCACCTTAATCAGTTGGAAAGTTAGTCCAACTTTTAGGGTGCAGATCAAGATGCAGTTATTTTCCCCGCACTTGCATAGAATTAAAAGCCAGATTCTTTGGCTAATTCAGCAAAAATGCTAGGGCATTTATCGTAAATTTTTTTCAGATAAAAGAGGCCTCCATCAGAACTGGTGTCTTTTTCCATCTGTTGCCTCACTTTATAGAATGTATATAACATATAAAGTTGTTCACAACTAGCCTTAGGTGAATAAATAAGAGGAGTGACGCCTGCTTCATCACTTTTCAATACCTCAACGGGTTCAGGAAGCTTATCAAGAATAGAGAGAGGAATCTTTTTACCACTGGGAGTCTCAACAACCCAACTTTTAGCTTTCCCTGTAACATAATTATCAACCATAAACTCCATAAAGAGTTTCTCCTCCTTACAAGTATCAGTATCACACTTTTTAAATTTAGCTTGTGCAGACAACGCAACAGAACTTATCATAACCGCTAATAATAATTTCATTTTCATTATTTTTTCCTCTTATTTGTAAATACAAGCTGTTTTTAATCCTTTATCACAAGCATTTTTGAAGTGTGCTTTAGATAGTGTTAAATCTTTAGTCACAAATTGACCGTTGTAATATTGAACACCAAGATAGAAATCAGCATTCGCACAATTTTTCTCGCTGGCTTTACTAAATAAATTAAAAGATTCATCAAAATTACCTGATTCATAAGCTGATTCTGCAGCATGAAAATCAGCCTTAGCATCGACAGAGCAATAATATTGAGAATCTAAATTTGTTGGAAAGGTAATAGATTTTTCTGACGCACAGGCAGATAAAATAGTTAAAAATCCTACCATAGAGATAACTGCAACAAATTTTCTTTTCATAAGAGACCTTTACTAAATAAAAAGTTGTTTCACCAAGATTATGAGTTATCTCTGTCAAGAGATAACTTCAGATATCGTAATATCTGAAGCTTAAATGAAGATCTCATTCATTTATCAATTTGATTCTATAGGGGGGATAAGTAACAGGAGTATGCTTGTCATCCTATTATTTGGGAACAGATTGATGATGTGATAAAAAATAGGGAAATGTTACGGCTCTTTTATGCCATTAAACTTTTTTATAAACGCAATATTTAATTATATAAAATCTGCTTAATTTTGTATAAATACCTATAAAATGCGGGTAATTGTGAGTTGTCCCCAAAGACAATACTTGTTGCCTTTTTAAAAGAATTGAAAAAGACAGATTAAAGAAACAAAAAAGTGCGGTTGAAATCAACCGCACTTTTGCATTTAAGAGAGATTATTGTCTTGCCACCACTTTGCCATCAACATAATCCACGGTCACAACGCTGCTTGGAAGCAAGCTGCCGGAAAGGATTTGTTGTGCTAATGGGTTTTCGATTTCTT
>CAURMH010000014.1:0-30204 GCA_963525745.1 uncultured Pasteurellaceae bacterium
GGTATCGACCGTTTAGCAATGCTCTACGCTAATGCACCGTCTATCCGCGATGTGATTTTATTTCCGGCAATGCGCCAGAAGTAGTAAATAGAAAAAACAGTTGAAAATAACCGCACTTTCATAAATAAAAGTCTATAAAACAAAACCGCCCTCAATTCATATTAAGAGCGGTTTATATTTTTATAATTAATTTTTAGCTCAAGTTATTTGGTATCACCATATTTAGCTTTTAAATCGGCTTGTAATTTTTGCAATTCTGCTTGTGCTTCCATTGCTTTTGTTGTTTTTTGTTGAATGCCTTCAGCCAAAGTCGCTGCACTTTCAGGGTTTTGTAACACTTTCAAGCTGTCTTCCATTAATTCACTGGATAATTTAAACGCTTCTTGTGCTTTTTGTTTAAAGGCTTTTACTTCATCACTTTTCACATCAAGCGCATTTAATGATTTTTCCGCTTCTTTCACTTTTGCGGCAAATTCTTGCACGATCGCTTCGACTTGTTTCGGGTCGTTTTGACTGGACATTAATTTTTGCTGTAATTCAACCTGCGCATTGGTCATCATTTGCATTTGTGAATCTTGCCATTGCATTACTTTTTGAAAATCCGCTTTCGGATCGGCTTTATCGCCACAAGCAACGATAGCAAGTGAAAATAATCCAGCCATGATATATTTAATGAATTTGTTCATGAAATTTTCCTCATTGTAAATAAATAGGGGTTACTTAATTCCAAAAGAAACTAAGCGCTGTAATTATAGAGAAGTTATTTCCTTTTTTCAAAAAAATCACTACTAATTTACCACGCTACGCCATAAATTCTTGCTATAAATCACACCGACAGAGTTAGGTTGCGCCCCCATCACGGACGGCGCGATGAAAACGGGCAAACGATAGTGAAAAAGGGGTAAAACTAAGTTTTCATGCTGAATAACCTGATGTAATTTTATATAAATTGCCGACCGCTCTTGCGCAGAAACGGATTGCATCGCGCGCTCAAAGAGACGATCAAATTCCTCATTTGCATAACCGCTTTTATTATCGGGGCTTTTGGAATAAAACAAGCTTAAAAATGCGGCGGGATCATTAAAATCAGCACACCAACCGGAACGGATCAATTGAAAATTATGTTGCGAGCGGCGTTCTTGTAATGATGCCCAATTTAGCGATTCGCCGGTGGCTCGAATCAAATCCGATTGGGTTAACTGACGAATCAATTTTTCGGCAATCAACGGGTGATAGCCTTGGGTATCATAACTCACCCGCAATGACAGCGGTGTTTTCTCGTTAATGCCGTTTTTTACCAATAATTGCTCCGCGACGACAGGTTCCCATTGAGATTCCTGTTCTTCAAACCAACTTTTAGGCAACAAATAGGCACTCGGTTGAGCCTCCGAAATATCACTTGCAATATCTTTTACCGAAATGAGCGAAACAATCGCTTTTCTGACCGCACTTTTGGCCAATTCGGGATCCCGTAAATTAAATTCATAAAAATAGCTGCAAAGTTTAGGAAAATATTGACGGGTTGCAGCATGTTCTTTTGCGTTGATAATTAAATCAATTGTAGAAAAATCGGTTTCCGACGTCATTTTTTGATAACGCACCTGCTTAAACGACACATTATCGCGATTCCAATAATAAACATTTTGTGCCAGTTCGGCCCGAACTGATGAAGCGGTTGCCAGTCGATAAGCGCCGTTAGTGATAATCGATGTATTTTCCGAATGAATGTCTTTATCGCTAAAATAGCGCGGTAACAAGCTGCTATGTGCCAACATCGCCGGTAAATAGGGTGTCGGTTTATCCAATTGAATCAATAAAGTGCGGTCATTTTCGGCGGAGATTCCTAATTTTTCGACTGGTTCATGCCGATTTAAAACGGCCTCGGCCTGCGCCAAGTTCAGAAAAGCTAAATATTGTTTTAACCGACTGTCGCTACGCGCCAGATATTGCCAGCTTTTCACAAAATCCTGTGCGGTGACAGGTTCGCCATTTGACCACTTCGCCTCTGCGCGCAACTGAAATCGCCAGGTTTGATTATCCTCCGTCTGCCAACTTTCCGCTACGGCAGGCACGATATTGCCTTGCGTATCGTAAGCGGTTAAACCTTCGTAGAGATCGCGCAAAAAATTGGCCTGTTCATCATCAAATGCCGCCTCGGGTGCCATGGTTAATTCACCATAAAAGCCGCGTGTTAATACAAGACGCCCGGAGGAAGGAGATTCGATGGACGAAATCGGCGCGGAAGGGGACAGCGCTTGTGTATTATGCGTATTAAAAGAAGGTTCCCATCCGCTGACGAGAAAAATAAGAACAAGTAAAAAAACAAAGACGGCTAGAAAAACAGGAACGAATAAAGAAACAGGAACAGATAAAGAAACAAAACGAAAAATAACCGCACTTAGCCCTTTTTTGTCGCCTTGAGCGCAACGGGTTTTATTCATTTTCGGTTTCGATCCAATACAAAAAGAACCAGTATTTAACGGCAATTAAGGTCAAAATAATGATTCGCGCAATAATGTTGGAAGTAAAATAAAAACCCAGCAATAACATTGTGCTGGCAAAGGCTAACAAAATCACTTTGGTTTTTAACGGCATTGTTCGTCTTTCATAAAACGGTTGCAGATGTTTCGTATAAATTTCTGTTTGCATAAACCAGTTTTGCAGTCGCTGCGAAGATTTTGAGAAAAAATACAGCGTTAATAATAAAAACGGCGTGGTCGGCAAGACAGGGGTGACGATACCGATAATACCGAGTATCAAGGCGATAAATCCTAAAATAATATAAACAAGCTTCATTTATTTCCAAAGAATGCGAATTTTTCTCAATTATTACCGATTTTTTAGATTTTTCAACCTTGATATTATAAAATCGGGCGCAATTTTACGCTGGAAAAAGAAAAAAGAAGGAATGTTATTATGTCTAATCCGCTGTTAAACGCTTCGGGGCTACCGGCCTTTTCAAACATTAAGCCGGAGGATATTCAGCCGGCGATCACGCAACTTATTCAAGACTGCCGTAATACAACGGAAGAACTGCTAAAACAACCGCACTTAAGCTGGGAAAATTTTGTGCTGCCATTGTCCGAAGTAAATGATCGCTTAAGCCGTGCTTGGTCACCGATTTCGCATCTTAATGCCGTTAAAAACAGCCCTGAATTACGCGAAGCCTATCAGGCGTGTTTACCGTTGCTGTCCGAATACGGCACATGGGTCGGTCAGCACAAAGGATTATACGACGCCTATCAAGCACTAAAAAAGAGTCAGGAATTTTCAACTTATTCCGCCGCACAAAAAAAAGCGATTGAAAATTCACTGCGTGATTTTAAACTTTCCGGCATCGCATTACCCGAAGCGCAACAAAAACGCTACGGTGAAATTGTCGCGCGGTTGTCTGAACTAAATGCTCAATTTAGCAATAATGTACTGGATGCGACGATGGCTTGGGAAAAAATCGTTTCCGACGAGGCTCAATTACAAGGTTTGCCCGAATCCGCATTGCTTGCGGCGAAACAATCGGCCAAGAGCAAAGGTATGCAAGGCTATCGTTTCACCTTGGAATATCCGAGTTATTTGCCGGTAATGAGTTATTGTGAAAATCGCGAATTACGTGAAGAAATGTACCGCGCTTTTGCCACACGTGCCTCCGATCAGGGGCCAAATGCCGGAAAATGGGATAATACGAAGGTAATGGAGGAAATTTTAGCGCTGCGTTACGAACTCGCTAAATTACTCGGCTTTGCTACTTATACCGAACTTTCCCTTGCGACAAAAATGGCGGAAAACCCGCAACAGGTGTTAGATTTTCTCAACGATTTGACCGTACGTTCCAAACCGCAGGGTAAAAACGAATTATGCGAATTAAAGGTTTTCGCTCATCAAAAATACGGCGTAGATGATTTTGAACCTTGGGATCTTGCGTTTTACAGCGAGAAACAAAAACAAGCGCTATATTCCATCAATGATGAAGAACTTCGCCCCTATTTTCCTGAAGATCGTGTTCTTTCGGGACTTTTCGAGTTAATTCGACGCTTATTTAATATTCGTGTTGTCGAACGCAATGGCATTGATGTATGGCACAAAGATGTTCGCTTTTTTGATTTAATTGATGAATATAACGAAGTACGCGGCAGTTTCTATCTTGATTTGTATGCCCGCGAGCATAAACGCGGCGGCGCTTGGATGGATGATTGCATCGGACGCAAACGTAAATCCGACGGTAGTTTGCAAAAACCGGTCGCCTATCTTACCTGTAACTTTAATGCGCCGGTCGGCGACAAACCGGCACTTTTTACCCACGATGAAGTCACAACATTATTCCACGAATTCGGCCACGGCATTCATCACATGCTGACACAAATTGATGTCGGCGATGTGGCGGGGATTAATGGCGTACCGTGGGATGCGGTGGAATTACCGAGCCAATTTTTAGAAAACTGGTGTTGGGAGCCGGAAGCGCTTGAATTTATTTCCGGCCATTTTGAAACCGGCAAGCCGTTACAAAAAGAGAAATTAAATCAATTGATTAAAGCAAAAAACTTTCAAGCGGCAATGTTCGTATTACGTCAATTGGAATTCGGTCTGTTTGATTTTCGCTTACATCACGAATATGATCCGACAAAAGGTGCACAAATTTTAGACACGCTAAAGCGCGTTAAAGAACAAGTCGCGGTAATCAAATCGCCCGAATGGATAAGAACGCCGCATAGTTTCAGCCACATTTTTGCCGGTGGATATGCCGCGGGTTATTACAGCTATTTATGGGCGGAAGTCCTTTCTGCCGATGTATTTTCTCGCTTTGAGGAAGAAGGCATTTTTAATCCGGAAACAGGCCGCGCCTATTTAGATGAAATTTTAACCCGTGGCGGCAGTGAAGAACCGATGGTATTGTTTAAACGCTTCCGCGGCCGCGCACCAAAACTTGATGCGTTGTTACGCCATAAAGGTATTTTAGAGAATATCACCTCGGTAGCCTGTATAAAACGAGATTAAATCTCGGTCAAAATTGACCGCACTTTTAAGATTCAAATCAAAGTGCGGTCAATTTTTTTGTTGTTTTGTCTATTCCCATGCGGCTAAATTCTTATTTGGTATAAAAAATACCGCCTCATCGCGCACCTTGCACCGCCGTAAAAGATTTTCTACAATGGGCGCCCTTGTAGTTCGCAAACCTCCTACTCTAAAAAACTAGGTAATAACAATGAATATTTCCAATCCAAACCGCGATCGCAAAGCGGTTGTCATTTTTTCCGGCGGGCAAGATTCCACCACCTGTTTAATTCAAGCCATTGCCGAATATGGCGTGGAAAATGTCGACATCGTCACCTTTCAATATGGGCAACGTCACGCCATTGAGCTGGAGAAAGCCAAATGGATTGCGCAAGATCTCGGTGTGAAGCAAACCCTTATTGATACCTCCGTGATCAAAGCCATTACACACAATGCCTTAATGGACGAGCAAGCTAAAATCGAACAAAAAGACAACGAATTGCCAAACACTTTTGTGGACGGTCGCAATGCGCTGTTCTTGCTTTATGCGGCGATTTACGCAAAAGGGCAAGGCATTCAAGACATCATCACCGGCGTGTGCGAAACGGATTTCAGCGGTTATCCCGATTGTCGCGATGTGTTTGTAAAATCAATGAATGTGACGCTCAACTTGGCGATGGATTATCAATTCAACATCAAAACCCCGTTAATGTATCTCACCAAAGCGCAAACTTGGCAGCTTGCCGATGAATTGGGCGCATTAGATTATGTGCGCAATCACACGCACACGTGCTACGAAGGCGTGGAAGGCGGTTGTGGGAAATGCCCAAGTTGTGTATTGCGTGAAAAAGGGTTAAAGGAATATTTGGCGCAAAAGGGCGATAAACATGTTTAAGATTTCCAAAGAATTTAGCTTTGATATGGCGCATTTGTTGGACGGACACGACGGCAAATGCCAGAACTTGCACGGTCACACTTACAAATTGCAAGTGGAAATCGCCGGCGATTTATTTGAAAGTGGCGCGAAAAAAGCGATGGTGATTGATTTTTCCGATCTGAAATCTGTGGTGAAAAAAGCCATTTTGGATCCCATGGATCACGCCTTTATTTATGATGAAACCAGTGAACGCGAAAGCAAAATCGCCAAACTTCTGCAAGAGTTAAATTCTAAAACCTTCGGCGTGCCTTTCCGCACCACAGCGGAAGAAATAGCGCGTTTTATTTTTAATCGTTTGAAATATGATGAAAAATTAGCGGTATCCGCCATTCGCTTATGGGAAACCCCTACGTCATTTTGTGAATATACGGAGTAAGTGCGGTGGAAAAACGCATGGATTTTGAACCGCACTTTTCCGAACCCGGCTTTAATATCGTCGAAATCTTTGAAAGCCTGCAAGGGGAAGGCTTCAACACAGGTATGCCAAGTATTTTCGCGCGTTTCGGCAAATGCAATCTCGCCTGCCCTTGGTGTGACACTCATTACAACAAATTTGAACGCTGGTCGGCATCAGAAATTCTAGCCAAAGTGCGGTCATTTTCGGCGAAGAATATTATCATCACCGGTGGCGAGCCCACGATTGTGCCGAAAATTGAATTTTTACTCAAAAAGTTCAAAGCGGACGGCTATTTTCTTGCCATTGAAACCAATGGCTTAAAACCCATTCCACCGCAAATCGACTACATTGCCACCAGCCCTAAACGCCTTTACGCCCATAAATATGAAACCCGTTGTATTGAATTTGCTCACGAAGTGCGCATTGTCGCGGATGAAAATGTCGTGCCATTTTGCGAACTCATCGAGCAAAAAATCCAAGCGGATCATTATTATCTTTCCCCTTGCGAAATCGACGGCAAAATGAATTTACTGGAAACCATCACCCAACTCGGTCAGCTCAACCAACGCCCGAATAAACCAAAATGGCAGTTGAGTTTGCAAACGCATAAATTGGTAGGCATTGAATAATCGAGCTATTACGCCGCTAAAAACGGTTGAATAATCTCAATACAGTGCTCCACCACTTCATCGAAAGCGGCATCCACATTAACATGATACACATCCGCTTCGTCGGCCTGCGGGACTTCTAACGTGGCAAACTGACTGCGCAGCATATCTGCTTTCATATAATGGCCTTGACGTTGTTGCATACGCGACAAAATCAAATCGAAATCGCCTTTGAGGAAAATAAATTTCACGCCCGGGTTGCCTTCGCGAATTTGGTCTCGGTATTTTTTCTTCAGCGCAGAACACACGATAATCCCTTTTTCCGATTTGTGCTCTAAACTGAACGCCGCATCGCGGATACGTTCCAGCCACGGCGCGCGATCTTCATCATTTAACGGTTGACCGGCCCCCATTTTGAGAATATTTGCACGCGGATGTAAGTCATCGCCATCAATTAATTTCATCCCCAAACGACGCGCCACTTCGGTTCCAATAGTGGTTTTCCCCGTACTGGAAACCCCCATCAAAATAAAACTTAAACCGGCTTGCTTTTTCATAAATGACTCTCTTGATATTTAAAACTTTCTTTACTCTATAAAGGTTATCGATAACGGTCAATCGTTAACGCAAACTTCTTTTCAATTTTTTGATAAAAAGGCGATTTTGGGGTAAAAATAAATGATTCAACGCATAATAAACAAATAAAAAAACGTAATCTTAATGACAAAATAAAAATATTGTTGCTAAACTATGTAGCGAAGTATTTCGTCTCCGCCAGAGGCGACATAGCCAACGCTTAACGATTCACCTTAACTAAGGAAAATTTATGCAAACCGCTTCAACATTAGCCAGTAGCTCTTCATTGCTGCTTATCGCATTAGGCGCCATTATTGCGTTACTTGTGCTTATCATTCGCTTCAAAATGCACGCATTTGTTGCGTTAATTTTAGTGAGTTTATTGACCGCACTTGCAGCGGGTATCCCCATTGATAAAATCCTACCGACGTTATTAGGCGGCTTTGGCAGCACATTAGCTTCCGTCGCTTTGTTAGTCGGTCTCGGTGCGATGATCGGGCGATTATTGGAAATTACCGGTGGCGCGAAAGTGTTGGCGGATGCGCTGATCAATAAATTCGGCGAACAACGCGCACCAATGGCGCTCGGAATCGCCGCTTTATTATTTGGTTTTCCGATTTTCTTTGATGCCGGTTTAGTCGTCATGCTACCAATCGTATTCAGCGTAGCGAAACAATTCGGCGGTTCCGTTTTGCGCTATGCCTTCCCTGCTGCCGGCGGATTTGCGGTTATGCATGCCTTTCTGCCGCCACATCCCGGCCCGGTCGCTTCTGGTGATATTTTAGGCGCAAACATTGGCTTATTAGTTATTGTCGGCCTCATCTGTGCAATTCCGACTTGGTATATCGGCACTTACTTGTTCAGTATGTTTATCAGTAAAAAAATACACGTTGATTTGCCAAAAGCTTTTTTAAACGCCAGCGTAGTCAATGAAACCGTACAAAGTCCGCCGTCTATTCAACGTGTACTCATCGTTTTATTATTGCCGATTTTGCTGATTCTTTTTGATACCGGGTTAAACACCCTTTCAGTGGCGAAAGTGATTGACGGCACCCAATTGTGGGTAGAAAGCCTACGATTAATCGGAAAAACACCGGTCGCCTTACTTATCACCTTACTTGTTGCCATTGCATTACTACGCGATCACCGCAGTTATGAGCAAATCGAAAAAATTTGTAATAATGCTCTCGGCCCAATTTGCGCTATCATCTTAGTTACCGGTGCCGGCGGAATGTTTGGCGGCGTATTACGTGCAAGCGGTATCGGAGAAGCCTTATCCAATATGCTTTCAGATACCGGCATGCCGGTAATCGTCGCCGCCTTTCTCATTTCCGTCGCGCTTCGCGTCGCACAAGGCTCCGCCACCGTTGCACTAACCACAACAGCGGCATTAATTGCCCCGATGGTCGCCGGCGCCCCTGATTTAAGCCAATTTGACCTTTGTTTTATCGTCATCTCCATCGCCTCCGGCGCCACCGTGTTGTCACATGTCAATGACTCCGGTTTTTGGCTAATGAGCCGTTTCTTGGAGATGGACACAAAAACCACATTAAAAACCTGGACGCTGCTTGAAACCTCCATCGGCGTGGTCGGTTTTATTATTGCCCTCATCGGCAGCGTCATTCTCTAGCTTAAGAAAAGTGATCTGCTCCCCAGAAGTTGAACAAAACCAACTCGTTAAGGAGCAGATTTTTATGGCAACATATTATTCCATAGAATTCAAACATCACATTATCCAATTTATCCTAGAAAATGACCGAATATACCTAACATCGGCAATAATTTCATGATATTAAAGGATGATTGAGTATTCAAAGCAGAGAGTACCCTGCTACTTACAGGGGTAAAGATCAAAGTGCGGTCGAATTTTCCGAAATTTTGACCGCACTTGAGGTGGTCGTTAGTGATTTTCTGCAATAACGCGCGGGAACAAAATATTGTTTTCGCGATGAATATGAAGCATCAGATCGTCGGCAAATTCTTTTAATCCGTTATAGAGTGCACGCCAGGTATTACAAGCGTCAGTCGGTGGCGTCATATTATTTGTTAATGATTTCACCACATCTAAATGTTCGCCGTGTTCCGCATGCTCCATTTCCATCACGCGGATTGGCATTTGCGCCATTGTATAGTTACCCGCTTTGATCATTGGGAATAAAATTTGTTCCTCTTTCATCATATGAGAAGTCAAATCGGCATAAATATCTTGTAATTCCGCGGCAATTCCGATTGGGCAATCTTCACGGTCACCATGTACGTTTTCAACGCGTTCGGCAAGGGTGATGAGCTCTTGCAACTGCACTTTATGACGATTATGGAAACGTTGAATAATATGCTCAATCATTTCATTGTAATCGGCATTAAGCCAATATTCTTCAGGATTATCCTCTTTGCATTGTTGAAGTGCGGTCAAACGCGCTTCAATTTCTGCCAAATTAAGTTTTTTGTTTTGTGCGGCATGCGCTAAAGTTTCGCTGCCGCCACAGCAAAAATCCAAATCATATTCACGTAATAAGGCTGTCGCGCCGGGCACGCTTACCGCAATTTCACCTAATTTTTGATTTTTAAAAGACATGTTATTCTCCTTATGGAACTAAAGTTGAGTAATATAGTAGGATATTTTTCTAAAAATTGAAAGGACTTTTTAGGAAGATGGTAATTAAAAGCAAATTTAATTAAAATTTATGCCTATTTTATTGAAATTAAAGAACGAAAGATGATGAGATACAGAAAAATAATAACGGGGTTTATCATTGTTGCAGCGATATCCGGTAGTATAATTTTTAATCGATTTGAATTATTTAAACCGCTTCATATCGAATTATTGGCACACGGGGAAGAATATCAACTTATTTCAGATTCCGAAGGGCGGTCTTGTTTTGCTTCGAATCCGACGGCTTCCGAATTGTCAAATCAAACGGTGTTTCGATTAGTCGGTTGGAATATTCATAAACAACAGGATGACGGCTGGCAGGCAGATTTACAACGGTTGAGCCGAGATAGCGATTTTGTGTTGCTACAAGAATCATTAGCGCAAAATCATTTGCCGTCATTTTCAACCGCACTTTTCGTTTCTTCTTTTGCCTATCAAGGCACCGCATCCGGTGTTATGACGCTTTCCCGAATCGCCCCCTCCGCTTATTGTGTCGCGGCTCAGAGTGAGCCGTTCATTCGTATTCCTAAAGTAATGAGTGCGACGTATTTTCCGCTGAAATCGACCTCATTATTGGTTATTAATGTGCATTTAATCAATTTTGAATTCGGTTTGAACGCCTACTCTGCGCAATTTGAAAAAATGGCGGAATGGATTAAAAACCATTCGGGACCGCTGATTATCGCCGGCGATTTTAATATGTGGAATGAAAAGCGGGTAGCGTTTGTCACCGCGTTTATGCGTAAATACGGCTTGACGCCGATTGAGTTGGCGCAGGATTTTCGTTCGACGTTTAATGGCTATCCGTTAGACCATATTTTCGCGCGTGGCATAAGCCCCCTGATGGCGACATCTGAAGCCCTTAGTTCGTCGGATCATAATCCGCTGATTTTAGAATTTGAAGTAAAATAAAAGCCGATGACGATCGGCTTCTCATCACGATTTGCATGTAAAAAGTGCGGTCAAATTTTCGCACGATTTAGTAAAAACTGAGTCAGTAAGGCAACCGGCCGACCCGTTGCGCCCTTCTCCGCCCCCTGACGCCATGCGGTGCCGGCAATGTCTAAATGCGCCCAGCGGTATTTCTTCGTAAAGTTGGATAAAAATGCCGCAGCGGTGCTTGCTCCGCCCCAACGACCGCCGATATTGGCTAAATCGGCAAACGACGATTTTAATTGCTCCCGATATTCTTCACTTAACGGTAGACGCCAGGCGTTGTCTGTCGTTTGTGTCGCCGCTTGTAAAAGCGCGGCGGCCAGTTCTTCATCTTCGCTAACAAGGCCGCTGTTATGCGGCCCTAAGGCAACCACGCAGGCACCGGTTAATGTCGCCACATCAATGACCAGTTCGGGTTCAAACCGTTCCGCGTAAGTTAACGCATCGCACAAAACTAAGCGACCTTCCGCATCCGTATTTAATACTTCGACCGTGAGACCGTTCATTGTCGTTAAAATATCACCCGGTCGATAAGCGCCGCCGTCAGGCAAATTTTCACAGCCGGCAAGCACACCGATAACATTCAGCGGTAAACTGAGCTCGACGACGGCTTTCATGACGCCCAACACCGCTGCGGCGCCGCCCATATCATATTTCATTTCATCCATATCCGCCGCAGGTTTTAAGGAAATGCCGCCGGCATCAAAGGTCAATCCTTTTCCGACAAGAACAATAGGGTTTGCATTCTTGTTCGGCGCATTGCGGTAGTCAAGAACGGACATATACGCTGCATTGGCCGAGCCGCTTGAAACCGCTAAATAGGCATTCATGCCCAGGGCTTTCATTTCCTCTTCATCAACGATCGAACAGGAAAGTGCGGTTGATTTTTCGGCTAATTTTTTCGCCTGCGCCGCAAGATATGCCGGGTTACAAATATTTGGCGGCATATTGGCGACATTGCGCGTCTGGACTATACCTGCGGCAATGGCGTTAGCGTGTAAAATCGCTTTATTTGCCCGTTCATCAGCAGTGTTGAAGGTAAAAATGTTTATTTTACATTTTTCGGCTTTTTGGCTTTTAAATTGATCGAATTGGTAAAAAGCCTGTTCCAGCGTTTCAATCGCCAAACGAATATTCCAATAAAGATCACGGTTTTTAAGTGTGAGATCGGTTAAGTTATTTGTAATTTCATTAATATTCAGCGATATTACTACATTGGCGATATGTTGAAAGATTTGCTTATAGCGGCGTTCATTCAGTTTATCTTTTTCGCCGCAGCCGACGATTAACAAACGCGTTGCCGCGATATTTTTAACATGATGCAACAGCCTGCTTTGCCCTATTTCCGCGGAAAGATCGCCGCTTTGTACCAGCTGACTAAGATAATTTTCCGATTGTTCATTTAATTGTTTAAAGCTGTCGGTAAATTCGTTGTTTTTATAAATGCCCACAATTACGCAGTCGGTAGGCGTAGAAAGTGCGGTCGATTTTGCCTGATATTTCATTGAGAAGCCTCATTATTTGGATTTGTTTTGAAATGTTAAAATAAGGTATCATAGGCGCTAAATTTTATCCAGTTCCATCTGATTTGCGTCATAACAGTACATAGAGACAATGATTTTAACCCGATATTTAGCTAAGGAAGCGCTTAAAAGCCAAGTCGCGATTTTGTTTATCTTATTGCTGATTTTCTTTTGTCAGCAATTGGTTCGAGTTTTAGGTTCGGCGGCAAACGGCAATGTTCCGGCGGATTTGGTATTTTCCCTGCTGGGTCTAGGCATGCCGACCATGGCTCAGCTGATGTTACCACTCTGTCTTTTTATTGCGATTTTACTCACTTTCGGCCGTTTGTACGCGGAAAGCGAAATCACTGTTATGCGGGCCTGCGGAATCGGGCAACGTATTTTAGTTAAGGTCGCCCTTCTGCTATCGTTATTTACCACAGGCATCGCCGCTTATAATGCCTTTTGGTTATCGCCTTGGGCGATTCAAAAACAAAGCACGATCGTCGAAGAGGCTAAGGCGAATCCGACCATGGGGGCATTGGCTTCGGGGCAATTTATTTCCACCAATAATAATGATTTTGTCTTGTTTATTGATCGCATTACCGATAATCAAATTCATGATGTGTATTTGTTTCAAATGAAGGCGCGGGGACAATCCAAGCCTTCTGTTGTCGTGGCTGAAAACGGTGAACTTAAATCGTTGCCGAATGGCGATCAAATTCTTAATTTAAAAAATACCCAACGCGTTGAGGGAACATCGGTTTTACCGGATTTCCGAATAACTCATTTTGATGAATATCAGGCTTATCTGGGTTATCAAGCGACTTCGGAAAAAAATAACGAAACAGCCGAATTGTCCGCCGCAGAATTACTGAATAATAAAACCTTGCCGGCTAAAGCCGAATTACATTGGCGTTTCACGTTAGTGCTGGCCGTACCGCTTATGGCCCTATTGGCGGTGCCGTTAAGTCGAGTTAATCCGCGTCAGGGGCGTTTTGCGAAAATTTTACCGGCATTATTGCTTTATTTAATCTACTTTTTGTTACAAAGTTCATTAAAATCGGCCGGAAATGCAGGAAAACTGGATGCCGGCGTCTTTATGCCAATCGTCAATATCGGATTTTTAATTTTAGGCATCATGCTAAACGGTTGGGATAGTAAATTTATGCATAAAATTCGTGCATTGTTCGGTCGAAAAGGAAGCATAAAATAATGAATACATTAGAGCGCTACATCGGAAAAAGCATTCTTGGAGCCATTTTCGCAACTTTACTCATGTTGGTCGGGCTATCTGCGATTATTAAGTTTGTAGAACAGTTTCGCAGCGTCGGCAAAGGCACTTACGATATTTGGCAGGCTGTTGCTTATACTGCGTTGACAATTCCAAAAGATATTGAAACATTTTTTCCTATGGCAACATTGTTAGGCGCATTGATTGCATTGGGCAATTTAGCCGGCCGCAGCGAGCTGATTGTGATGCAGGCTTCCGGTTTTTCACGTTTTAAAATTGGTGTTGCAGTTATGAAAACCTCGTTGCCGTTTGTGTTGCTTACCATGATTATCGGTGAATGGGGAATTCCTCAAACGGAACAATTTGCCCGCGATATGCGTACTAAGGCGATTTCCGGCGGCTCAATGTTATCGGTTAGAAACGGCGTATGGGCGAAAGACGGTAATAATTTTGTATACGTTCGTCGTATTAGTGATGAGGCGAAATTAAGCGATATTTATGTTTATACTTTCGATAAGCAGCGCAATTTAACCGCAGTCAAGCACGCCAACAGCGCAACTTACTTCGCCGATAAAAATCAATGGCAATTGCAGCAGGTTAATCATTCTCAAATTACCAAAGAATCCATTAACACGGTTAATCGTGTTTCAGAGATTTGGCAAACCACATTAACGCCGGATAAGCTTGGCGCGGTCTCATTAAGGCCGACCTCTTTGTCTATCTCCGGATTGTATAATTATATTGCTTTTTTAAAAGAGACCGGACAAGATGCCGGTCGCTTTGAGCTGACATTTTGGCGAAAAATATTTCAGCCGATTTCAGTCGGTGTGATGATGCTGCTTGCATTATCTTTCATTTTTGGTTCCTTACGCAGCGTGACCGCAGGAGCACGAATCGTCACAGGCATTTGCTTCGGCTTTTTATTTTATGTCATTAATGAGATTTTTGGCCAAATGAGTGTGGTTTATAGCGTCCCTGCGTTGGTAGGGGCGATTATGCCGAGTCTGTTATTTTTAGGAGTGATCTGGTGGCTACTAAGCCGCAAAAGAGATTAAAAACGTATTCTAAAATAGCGGAAAGTGCGGTTAAATTTTGATGTATTTTAAATAAGCAAATAGGCTCCGGCTGTTTCAGTTGAGGATTAAATCAGCAATAAATAAAACCATCGCGAATATCATGAGCCAAATTAACTGTAATTCACTATTTTGGCGATTAATTTGCTGATTTTGCAAACGCCGTTCTTCAAGCGTTATTTTATATTTTTCAAGATCTTCTTCCTTAAATGAAAAGCCGCAATGCGGACAAATTTGCGCACTTTCACTGATTTTTTTATGGCATTCAGGACAACGAATAAGTGCCATTTTACTTCCTTTCCTCCTTTTCCTTTAAGTGCGTTCATTTTAAAGAAAAACCATACTTTAGGAACGTGATCGAAATCACATTTTGTAAATTTTCTGTTAATTTAACGTTGGCACTATGATCAATTCCACATAGAATAGGCGCCAGTTTAATAATTAATAGCCTAAGGGTTATAAGGAGCTTTTTATATGTTATGGTTTTTACTATGTATAGCTTTGTTGCTGCTGGGATATTTTATTTATAGTAAAGTCATTGAAAAGATTTTTGTGATTAAACCTAATCGCGAAACACCGGCTTATGCTATGCAGGATGGGGTCGATTATGTGCCAATGTCTAAAAAGAAAATTTGGTTAATTCAGTTGCTTAATATCGCCGGCACCGGACCGATTTTTGGGCCGATTTTAGGCGCATTATACGGACCGGTCGCCATGTTGTGGATTGTGTTCGGTTGTATCTTTGCCGGTGCCGTACACGACTATTTCAGCGGAATGTTAAGTATCCGTAACAGCGGAGCGAACATTCCTTTTCTTGCGGGAAAATATCTCGGTCGCCCGGCTAAACATTTCATGAATTTAATCGCCATTCTATTATTATTATTAGTCGGCGTTGTTTTTGTAGCCAGCCCGGCATCGTTACTTACTAACATAACAAGCGATTTAATGAATTCCGGTACTGTCGGTGCGGCAGCGGTAAATGATGAAGCCGGGGCAAGCTCCGGACATATTCTGGTTATTTGGACCTCAATCATTTTCATTTACTACATTATTGCGACACTTGTTCCGATTGATAAAATCATCGGTCGTATTTATCCACTCTTCGGTGCATTATTGATGTTCATGACTTGTGGTATGCTGTTCGGTCTATTCTTCGAAGGCATTCCTTTCTTCCGCACTATTGGCGCCGATGTAAGTTTGGTCGATTTCTTCAGAAATATGCATCCTCAAAATACGCCGATTTGGCCGTTGTTATTTATCACCATTGCGTGTGGCGCGGTTTCCGGCTTCCATGCAACACAATCGCCGTTAATGGCTCGTTGTACTGAAAATGAAAAAGAAGGTCGTTTCATTTTCTATGGCGCAATGATTGGTGAAGGGGTTATTGCACTAATTTGGTGTATGGTCGGCTTAAGTTTCTATAATGACCAAGCGACGCTTGCAGAAGCAATTAAAAGCGGTACCCCAGCTAAAGTGGTTTATGATTCTGCATTAGGAATGCTTGGTTTATTCGGTGGAATCCTGGCTGTGTTGGGCGTAGTTATTTTACCGATTACCTCCGGAGATACGGCGTTCCGTGCCGCGCGTTTATTAATCGCAGATTTTTTCAAGTATGATCAACGTAACATCGTTAAACGTTTAACCATTTCAATTCCGTTATTTGCAATCGGATTCTGGGTTTCTACCATTGATTTCTCCATTTTATGGCGTTATTTCGGTTGGGCGAATCAAACAACCGCAATGGTCATGCTGTGGACAGCGGCGGCTTATCTATATCGCCATCAAAAATTCCATTGGGTATGTACGATTCCTGCATTGTTCATGACATTAGTTTGTTCTACATTCTTGTTACACGCGCCGATTGGCTTCGGTTTAGAATATCAACTTTCCGTGTGGTTAGGTTTTGCATTGTCTGCAGTGGCACTAATTGCTTTCCTTATCATTCTTAAACCGATACCAACTGACACGGATGACTAATCGATAATGACGTCAAGGTGATTTACTCAGTTTGATTTAGAGCCGTCATCTTAAGTGCGGTCAATTTTGGTGACGTTTAAACATCCTTAAAATTGACCGCACTTTTTTTACTAAAGTCAATCATATCTGCCAATGATTGAAAATAATTTTCATTAAAATAACTAATTGATTTAGCTTATTTTTTTATAATTTTTAGGGGCTGTACTAGATAACGACTAAAAATCTCATTTAGATTAGAATGAACCCATGAGAAAAAGTCGTTTAAGCCAGAATAAACAAAATAAACTCATCGAACTATTTGTCGCAGGCGTTACCGCCAGAACAGCGAGTAAGTTGGTCAATGTAAATAAAAATACAGCCGCTTATTACTTTCACCGATTACGCTTACTCATCTACCCAGCAAGCCTCCATTTGGAAATGTTTGAAGGTGAGATTGAAGTCGATGGAAGGTATTTCGGCGATGCTCGTAAAGGTAAACGAAGTCGTGGTGCTGCAGGCAAAATCGCAGTATTTAGGCTTCTTAAGCGAAATGGCAAAGTTTATACGGTTGTTGTCCCTAATGCGCAATCAGCCACATTAAGGCGGAAAAGAAGGGAACCCAATTTAAGCCCTATTTGAAAAGTGCGGTTGGATTTTAGAAGATTTTCAACAAAAAAGCTCACGCAAGGTGGGCTAATAAGAGTAAATAAAGCTAAACTACTTTTTAGAAAATTTGTTATCTAATGCAAGCGCGCCTGCACCGGAAAACACAAAGTAGAAGAATACCACAGAGTAAAGTAATGTAATCTCACCACCGTTTGCGATAGGGAAGAATAAGTTGCCTTTACCTGCGGCGTGCATAAAGAAATAGGCGTAAGCCATTTGGCCGGATAATAAAAATGCTGACGGACGGGTAAATAAACCAAGAAGCAATAAAATACCGCCAACGATTTCAATCACGCCACCCACAATCATTAATGGATCAGTCACTGCACCGTTACCACCGGTCATTGAAATGGGGAATTCCCAAAATTTTGCTGTGCCATGTAAGAGGAACATATAAGCGGCAACGATACGTAACAACGCTAAGGCGTAAGGACGAAGTTTTTCAAAATTATTCATATTTTTTCCTTTTTAGAAGATGAGTTCACAATGGCGCTATCATAAAAGTTAAAAATTTGTTATACAAGCTGCATTTAGAAAAAAGACTTTTTACTATTGGTTAAAAATACTTAGTGATTAGTGGTCAGTTCATTCATTTGATTTAAAAAGCTTAAGGCATCCATAAAGCCGGTAATACGGCTGCCGGCGATTTCATTACCCGTTCGGTCTAAAAATAATAGCGTCGGTAAGCCGAGCACCTGGTAGCGCGCCATAATCGCCTTATTTTCATCGCTGTTTTTCGTCATATCCACCTGTAACAACAATACATTCTTAAACGCGGCCTGCACGTTTGCGTCAGGGAAGGTTTTTGTTTCAAATTCTTTGCAGGCGACACACCAATCGGCATATAAATCTAATAAGGCCAGTTTATGCGGATTTTTTGCCAATGCGTCGTCCAATTCCCGCAAGGTTTGGATTCGTTGAAAGGTCATCTGTGAAACCTCCATGTTTTTGACCGCACTTTGCGTGGCGGGTTGCGGCTGCCAGAGCCAATTTTGCAACGGTTGCGCGCAAATCATTGCGCCGCTGAAAGAGAGGATTTTTACCGCATAACCCAAACCGCGCTTCGGCATTTGAAGAGCGAACCAAAGGAAAAACGTCGTGCCTAACAGCGCCCATAAGCGGCCTTCCCAAACTTCGGGTAAAATACGTGAAAGCAAAAACACCGGTAAAGCAAGCATCACAAACCCAAAGACATTTTTCACTGTATTCATCCACTCACCGGATTTCGGTAGGATTTTATTGCCGAACAAGGTGATTAACATCAAGGGTACGCCCATACCTAAGGCTAAAAGATAAAGTGTTATCGCCCCTGTGAATAAATCGCCACTTTGTGCCACATAAAGAAGCGCGCCGGAAAGTGGCGCGGAAGTACAAGGCGAGGCAACAAGTCCTGCAATCATCCCCATTAAGAACGCCCCACCGAATGCCCCTGAGGTTTGTCTTTGGCTCAATGCATTCAACTTTGTTTGCAATGAACTAGGCAATTGCAAGGTGAACACCCCAAACATTGAAAGCGCCAACAAAATAAAGATAACGGATAAGCCAATCATCACATAAGGATGCTGCAAGGCAATTTGGAAGGGCAAACCAATTGCCGCCACAATCAATCCGAGCAACGTATAAGTCAGCGCCATCCCTTGCACATAAAGGAAACTTAAGGAAAATGCACGCGCCATATTCGGACGATTTTGTTGACCGATAACAATCGCCGAAAGTAACGGCAACATGGGCAAGACACAAGGCGTAAAGGCAAGCCCTAACCCCAATAAGAAAAAGCCAAACACTGCGTATTTACTTTGAAATAACCCTTCAGCAAGACGATCTTGCTCGGCTAAAAGTGCGGTTGATTTTTCCGTCGTTTTTTTCGTAATTTTCTCTGTCGATTTATCTGCAATAGGCAATTCGGCTATTTGTAAAGATTTTATTTCAGGCGGATAACAAAAGCCTTCGGTGCAACCTTGATAGGAAATTTCAATGACATCAGCGGCGTCAAATTGCCCGAAGCGGGGAGAAATTTGCGCACTAAGGCGATCATAAAAAACGGCAGTTTTACCGAAATAAGTATCGTTATGTTCCTGAGCCTGTGCATTCAAAAAATCAATACTGACCTTATCGGTTTTGCCATTTAGTCTAAATTCAAGTTTATCCCGATAAAGATAATAATCCGCTGCTATCTGCCAGTTTGCAACAAGACTTTCCCCGTCGCGCGTCAGGCTGAATTGAAAAGCCTCATCGACAGTCAGAAAACGGCTTTTAGATTGGTTAAAAAAACCGGCTTGCACACAAAGTGCGGTCGAAATTAACAGAAAAAAAGCAATCAATTTTTTCATAACGTTCCGGCAAATAAATAAAATAATGCAAATTTTAACACAAAAACATTCCTTGTCTTTTAAATTATCTAACGGATAAGCGGTTGAAAAAAAATCTGTAATTTTTTATTGTTGTGATTTTGTTACGACGCTAAAATAGCGCCGATGTTAAGTAATACAGGATTGAGATATGATAGCCCCTCAAATTTTAATCGTTGAAGATGAAATTGTTACGCGAGCTACATTAAAAGGGATTTTTGAAGCGGAAGGTTATCACGTATTGGAAGCACAAGACGGGAATGAAATGTATGCCGTATTAGCGGCGTATTCCGTCGATTTAATTGTGCTGGACATCAATCTTCCGGGGAAAAACGGCTTACTATTGGGGCGTGAACTACGTGAATCCCAAAATATTCCGCTTATTTTTTTAACGGGACGAGATAACGAAGTTGATAAAATTCTTGGGCTTGAGATCGGTGCGGATGATTATTTGACCAAACCTTTTAACCCTCGTGAATTAACGATTCGTGCCCGCAATTTGTTGCATCGAACAATGCCCAAACCCGTAGAAAATAAAACAAACGACATGCCGGAAAATTATTGTTTTAACGGATGGGTATTAAATTTAAACAGTCATACGCTTATTGATCCAGAAAAAAATGAATTTAAATTGCCCCGCAGCGAATTTCGCATAATGGTGCATTTCTGCAAAAATCCGGGCAAATTACAAAGTCGCGAAGAATTATTGAGAGTCATGACCGGACGAGAATTAAAACCTCAGGATAGAACAGTGGATGTCACGATTCGACGCATCCGCAAGCGTTTTGAGGATCATCCGAACACGCCGGAAATGATATCCACCGTACATGGCGAAGGGTATCGTTTTTGCGGAAAACTTGAGTGATAAACCGAAATAACCACAATATTATGACAAAGAAAAAAATAAAAACCGGAAACAACACGATTGCGCTGAATAAACGTGCTCGGCATGAATATTTTATTGAAGATGAAATCGAAGCCGGTCTCTCGCTGCAAGGCTGGGAAGTCAAATCGATGCGTGCGGGCAAAGCGAATATCGGTGATAGTTACGTGATTTTTAAAAATGGCGAAGCCTATTTATTCGGTGCAACGATTCAGCCGTTAAGTTTAGCGTCCACCCATGTTGTCTGCGATCCGACACGAACTCGAAAACTGCTTTTAAACCAACGAGAATTGGCCTCCTTATTCGGCAAGGCAAATCGTGACGGCTTTACCGTCGTAGCGCTTTCACTCTACTGGAAAGGCCCGTGGGCCAAACTGAAAATCGGTTTAGCAAAAGGGAAAAAACAACACGATAAACGCGACGATATTAAAGAACGCGAGTGGAAAGTCACCAAAGAACGGATTATGAAAAACGCAGGACGAAATTAATGTCTTGTGATGCAAATTTCAGACATAAAGTGCGGTCATAAAATTTCCCTTTTTTGACCGCACTTTGTTTTGAGACTCAATTAATGCTTTCCGTTTACCTCAATAATGACGACTTCCGATTGGGTTCCTAACCGCATCGGCACGCCCCAAAAACCAAATCCTGAAGTCACCATAAAATAGGGATTACCAATTTTTTCCAAGCCATAATCAATGCGATACAGTAAGCCTGTAATGAGATTGGCCGGGAAAATTTGCCCTTTATGCGTATGGCCGGAAACTTGCAAATCAAAAGGCAGTGTCGAATGAATCGCCACTTCCGAAGGGCGATGATCCAACACAATAATCGGCAAATTCAAATCCGCCCGTTTCAATAATTCTTCCGTCGTCGGACGCGATTTATCTAAATCATCATTACGTCCAATCAAGACAAATTCATTATTAATGGTCGTGATTTGATCTTTCAAAAGCGTAATGCCGGCTTTGCGAATTTCATCGCTGATTTGATCTTGATATCCAAAAAAATCATGGTTGCCGAGAGTGGCATAAACGCCAAGTGGCGCATGAAGTTTGGCAAGATGCGGCCGCATATTTTCAGCCAAATAGGCCTCCACATTATCGTCCATAATGTCGCCCGGCAGCAGAATCAAATCGACTTTTTGTTCGGTCATCATTTTCGCCAGTGCATCCAATTCTTGCCCGCCGAATAATGCGCCCAGATGCAAATCGCTTGCCACGCCTATCCGCAATGGCTTCATCGGTTTATCCAATACGATGGAATAATGCGTAATCCGAGTAACGTAGGCGTTATAGATCGATAAAATCACAAGTCCCAAAAATAAAATCGGGTAAGCGAAACCTAAAGTGCGGTCAATTTTTGCGGAGAATTTCGTTCGTCGGAAAAAGAAATGAAATGCGCCGATAATCACCGAAACATACGCTGAAAATAATAGCAAAGTTAAAATCAGCGCAATTGAGCGGTAGGCCTTAAACAAGCCTAACCCATGACAAATCAAGATGCCGTTAGGCAGTGCAAAGCTTAATAAGTAAAGCCAAATTTTGTTCTTGGCTGAAAATCGTTTAATAAACAACCAACTCAATGTGCGAACAAAAAGATAAATCAGCAACTGTAATATCACGATTGCTGCGGTAAAAATAATGTAATAGCGGGTTTCCAAAACATTTCCTTAACTTAATTGAGATGAAAGTGCGGTCGATTTTTTACACGTTTTTATGCGCGCGCAATGATAAATTTGTCTGTTTCCAAACGCAATTTTTTTCGCTAAAATGCCGCAAATTTTGAATAACATAAAGGGAGAAATATGTTCGGAAAAGGCGGTTTAGGCGGCTTGATGAAACAAGCCCAACAAATGCAGGACAAAATGCAAAAAGCCCAGGAAGAAATTGCGCAACTTGAAGTGACCGGCGAATCGGGCGCAGGGATGGTTAAAATTACGATTAATGGCGCACATAATTGCCGCCGTATTGAAATTGATCCTTCTTTAATGGAAGATGATAAAGAAATGCTTGAGGATTTAATCGCCGCGGCCTTTAATGATGCCGTTCGTCGCGCGGAAGAATTGCAAAAGGAAAAAATGGCGTCGGTGACAGCAGGCATATCCCTACCTCCCGGATTTAAATTTCCATTCTAAAATCAAGTTCTTTAATTAAGGGCGACGTCGCCCTTTTCATTTTTAATTGATTATGCAAAACAGCCCACTTCTCGGACATTTAATTGAAAATCTGCGTTGTCTGCCCGGCGTCGGGCCAAAATCGGCTCAACGTATGGCTTATCATCTTTTACAGCGTAATCGAAGCGGTGGAATGGCGCTTGCCCGCGCCTTAACCGAAGCCATGTCGAAGATTGGACATTGCGCTCAGTGCCGCGATTTTACGGAACAGGAGATATGTAACATCTGTAATCATCCGCGCCGCCAAAATTCCGGCCTACTTTGTATAGTAGAAATGCCGACGGACATTCAAGCGATTGAACAAACCGGACAGTATTCAGGGCGCTATTTCGTTTTAATGGGGCATTTGTCGCCTCTTGACGGCATCGGCCCGCGTGAAATCGGCTTGGATTTATTACAAAAACGGTTAGCCGAAGAATCTTTCCATGAAGTGATTATCGCCACAAACCCGACACCGGAAGGGGAAGCTACCGCGGCTTATATCGCCGAAATTTGTCATCAATACAACATAAAAGTCAGTCGTATCGCTCACGGCGTTCCGGTCGGCGGCGAACTTGAAACCATTGACGGCACAACCTTAACTTATTCGTTACTTGGGCGTCGCCAAATTCATCAATAATTATGCGTTTATTCGTTGCCGAAAAACCGAGCCTCGCCCGTGCTATTGCCGATGTGTTGCCCAAACCGCAACAACGCGGCGACGGATTTATTAAGTGCGGACCGGATAATATAGTTACTTGGTGTATCGGTCATTTGCTGGAGCAAGCCGAACCTGAAATTTATGACACGAAATTTAAGCAATGGCGCTTAGAGCACTTACCGATCATTCCCGAAAAGTGGCAATTATTACCGCGAAAAGGTGTCAAAAAGCAACTTGATATTGTGATTAAGCTGATTCATCAAGCCGATGAACTGATTAACGCGGGGGACCCGGATCGCGAAGGACAGTTATTAGTCGATGAAGTATTTAGCTATGCAAATCTGGCGGCGGATAAACGTCGAAACATCTTGCGCTGCTTAATCAGTGATCTTAATCCGAGTGCGGTCGAAAAAGCCGTAAAAAAACTGCAACCTAATGATTATTTTATTCCCTTAGCCACCTCTGCACTCGCGCGTGCTCGCGCAGATTGGTTATATGGAATAAATATGACGCGCGCCTACACTATTCGTGGTCGACGGGCGGGCTATAACGGCGTGTTATCCGTCGGTCGCGTGCAAACGCCTGTATTGGGATTAATCGTGCAACGTGATCTTGAAATCGAAAATTTTCAGCCGAAAGATTTTTATGAAGTGAGCGCTCGAATTGAAGATAAAACAAACTCAAATTCGACTGCATGTTTTCGTGCGTTGTGGCAGCCAAGTAAGGCGTGCGAAGATTTTCAGGACGACGAAGGGCGCGTACTTTCTAAAGCGCTGGCGGAAAATGTTGCAAAACGAATTACGGGGAAACCCGCCGAAGTTGTCGACTGTCAGAATAAGTCGGAAAAAGAAATCGCTCCACTTCCCTATTCCTTGTCCGCACTGCAAATTGATGCGGCCAAACGTTACGGCTTATCGGCGCAAGAAGTCTTAGATATTTGTCAAAAACTCTACGAAACCCATCGTATAATTACCTATCCCCGTTCAGATAGTCGCTATTTACCCGAAGAACATTTCACCGAACGCCATCGCCTATTACAAGCCATCGTGGTGCAAAGTGAAATTTATCAAACCTTACCAGACATTGTGGATACAAATCGACATAATCGTTGCTGGAATGATAAAAAAATCGAAGCGCACCACGCCATTGTACCGACCGCAAAAAAACAAACCGTTAATTTAACATTAAATGAACGTCGAATTTACGAGCTTATTGCACGCCAATATTTAATGCAATTTTGTCCTGATGCAGAATACCGAAAAAGTAAAATTACCTTAAACATTGCCGGCGGTACATTCATTGCACAAGCCAGAAATTTACAAATTGCCGGCTGGAAATCTTTGTTGGGAAAAGAAGATGAGGAAGAAAAACAAGAGGACTTGTTGCCCATCGTCGAACAAGGGCAATTGTTACATTGCCAACAAGGAGAAACTATTAACAAAAAGACCCAACCGCCAAAACCATTTACCGATGCGACACTACTGTCCGCCATGACAGGTATAGCACGTTTTGTTCAAAATAAAGACTTAAAAAAAATTTTACGCGAAACCGACGGACTGGGTACGGAAGCAACCCGAGCCGGCATTATCGATCTTCTTTTTAAACGCGGTTTTTTATATAAAAAAGGGCGGAATATTCATAGTACCCATGCAGGACGTGGACTTATTCAAGCGTTACCGCCAATAGCCACACAACCTGATATGACCGCGCACTGGGAAGCACAATTAAACGGCATCAGTCAAAAGCAAACGACATATCAACAATTTATGTCATCCTTGACACAAATGCTACCCGATTTGGTCAACGTAGTAGATTTAAACGCGCTACGCCGGCTTAGTCAACAGCCTCAGCCCTCATCCGGCAAGCTAAATGAACGTAAAAGAGCGGTCAAAAATAATAACGTTTCTAAAAATATTGATTAAACTTAAAACATTTACACACAAATACGTTAAAAGCGCTTGCTAAAAAAGTTAAATTTATATACGATTAGCAACCAATTTTTATTGCGAAGCTGCAAAAAAGAGAAGAGAATGTATCAGTTTTTTTTATTTATTTATGTTGTTGTCGCCATCTTATTAATTGGCTTTATTCTAGTCCAACAAGGTAAAGGTGCAAATGCAGGCGCTTCCTTCGGTGGCGGTGCGTCAAGCACCATGTTCGGTTCGGCAGGTTCCGCCAACTTTTTAACACGAACCAGCGCCGTTTTAGCGACTATTTTTTTTGTTGTCGCTTTAATTCTTGGTAATATGAACTCACATCGAGGTAATGCTCAAAAAGGTGCTTTTGATGATTTGTCCCAAGCGGCTCAACAGATTCAAAAGCAAGACGCCCCTAGTCAGGTTGAGGGTAAGAATAAAGATATCCCTCAATAATAGAATTAACGCTCTGGTGGTGGAATTGGTAGACACGCTATCTTGAGGGGGTAGTGGCCGCAGGCCGTGCGAGTTCAAGTCTCGCCCAGAGCACCATATCACTAAACATAGCCCCGCGTAATTAATCGCGGGGTTTTGTTTTATCCAGTATTTACAAGGCTTTATAGCACTTTTACTTATCATAGCCCCTCGCATTCAATCGTCTCTAATCTTGTTTTTTAGTAACACTGGTAGTAACACTGGCTTGTTTAGTGTTACTATGCGCCTAATCTGGTGTTACTACGATCGGGAAGAAGCCTTATGCCACGCGTTAAAAAGCCTTTAACAGATACAGAAATTAAGAAAGCAAAGCCAAAAGAAAAGGAGTATCCATTATCTGATGGCAATGGACTTATTCTAAGGGTTAAACCGAATGGATCTAAAATTTGGCTGTTTAATTATTATCACCCGGTTACACAAAAAAGAACGAATGCGGGGCTTGGAATGTATCCTCAAATTCAGTTAGCAGCTGCCCGTGCTAAGCGTGAAGAATATCGTGCTTTGCTTGCTCAAGGTATCGATCCACAGGAACATAAAAAGAAAGCCTTAGAAGCCACTAATGAACAAATAAAAAATAGTTTCTTGGCTGTTGCTGAAAAGTGGAGGGAAAAAAAGGCTAAGGAAGTTGAGGCATTAACCTTAGAAAAGAATTGGCGCCGATTAGAACTCTATGCTTTTGCTAAATTTGGTCACATACCTGTTACCGATATTCTTCCGGCACTTATCATTCAAACGCTTGAACCATTAAACCAACAGGGGAAAGGCGATACATTAAAGCGCACAATCCGCTTAATTAACGAGATTTTAAATTATGCTGTAAATTATGGCTTAATACCGTTTAATCCTTGTCTTAACGTGAATGCCGTTTTTAATTTCGGAAAGAATGAAAACAATCCTACGATTCGACCTGAAGAATTGCCCGCACTTTTGAAAGCAGTTAGAAATTCTCGCTTAACGTTGTTTACTCGTTGCCTGATTAAATTCCAACTTTTGACCTTAACACGCCCTGTAGAAAGCAGTAGTGCGGAATGGGCGGAAATTGATTTAGATAATCGCTTATGGTCTATTCCGGCCGAAAGAATGAAAACAAGAAAAGCTCACATTGTGCCGCTTTCTACTCAATCTATAGAAGTGCTGCGTATTATGTCGGAGTACACAAGTAATGATAAATATGTTTTTCAAAGTGCCCGCGCTAAAGATAAGCCCATGAATAGCCAATCGGTCAATAAAGCGTTGGTTGATTTGGGGTATAAAGATAAATTAACGGGCCATGGTTTGCGCGCTATTGGTAGTACTTATTTGAATGAATATGAACCTATGATTCCCCCTGATGTTATTGAAGCTTGTTTATCTCACGGCATAAAAGATTCTGTGCGCCGCGCATATAATCGTTCTGATTATTTAGAACAACGCAAGCCGGTGATGCAGTTATGGAGTGACTTTGTGGAGTGTTGCGAAAAAGAAAGTGTGTAAATTCGATGCGTGTAAAAAATATTGTAAAAAAGTGTTCACGCCTTCACTTTCGCCATTTTTAGTTTTAAATCAAACAGTTACATAGTGAACGGGTGAAGGCCTATATTCACCTAACCATTCACTTTTCGGCAAAATTCCAAAGAAAAAGGGGCTTTCGCCCCTGTTTTTGTTATCGCTTAATAAAATCATCATGAAAATCCTGAAAGCTTTTGAAGCGAATATTGTACCTAAATCCTCCATTTGTCTTTCGTTTCCCTACTTTGAATTTGTTTCCATGTTGCGCCATTCCTTGCCTTAATGCTTCGGAAAAGTTCGGCATGGACAACGGATTTTGTAGTCCGTTGGCGTCGGTAAAGGTTAAATAGGCCGGGTAAAGATGCGTTCTTTCCTTTCCCGTCATTTTTGCCGTTCCCATGAATAAACCGTCAAATTCTTCTGTGGTATAGAAAAAACCGCAAAACTCGGTGATATGGTCGGACTTTGCTTTCACCTCTAACGCTTCCTCGCTCGTGCGTTGTGCTTCCAGTGCCTTTTTCGCGTCTTCCGGTTGCTCGAACGTGTGAATTAGCTTGTAGATAATGCCGCCGATTTCTCCCTCAATTTTGCCCATGAAATTCGGATCGCGTTCGTTTTTGGGAATGACCTTATCAAAATGGAAGATAACCCGGCGCCGCTCAATGCCGCCGCTTCGTTCGGTAAACCGGGTCGGTTCATTGTTTATAATCAAAACCACGGCGGGAATAACGGCTTTAAACTTGGTGCGGTGCTTTGGATCGATATTGACTAAGTCTCCGCCGGTAATACTCTTTAATCCGCCACCGTCGCCGCCATAACGGGACTGTTCCGGGCAAATCAGCAAGGTTTTGCCGACAAAGTTTTCCCGCCCGCGCGGTTCGTCTAAATCCACCAGCCGCCCGCTTTCGGTGTTTTGTTCGCCGGCAAGCAGGGTTGCAATGCTCGCAAACACGGATTTACCGCTTCCGCCGTCGCCGGTGATTTCAAAGAATAATTGCCAGTCATGCCGATTGGTTAGCACCGCATAAAGTGCGCTTAAAATGGCTTGCTTTTTAGCATCCTTGCCATCGGCCACAAAATCCAGCCATTTATCAAAGTGCGGTGTATTTTGCGCCTGATTCAAATAATCATGCGGAATGTAAGAGGACAACCAGTTTTCGCGCACGTGCGGCAAAAATTCAAGGGTTGCCCGGTTAAACGTGCCGTTATTGAAAGCAATCAGTTCTTTTGCCGTGCTCCCCATCTTCGGCGATTGAATCTTAATCGTTTCTATCACGCTATCAATGCTTCGTGCGCTGTAACCAAAATCCTGCTCGTCAAAGAAAGCAACGGCTTTGTCGATAAGGTCGAATTCGTCTACTTTCTGCCAGCTTATGCCGTCATAATGGTAGAGTTCGCGATCTTGCGGATTTAACGCCAGATCCATATTCAACCACGCACTTAATGCGCGGGCTTTCTTATTGGTGCCGTCCTTTTCTTTCACTTTCGGCGGCACAATTTGTTGCGCTAATTCAACCGCACTTTTATCCGTGCGCAAGCGTTGAATATAGCCGCTAACATCTTCGATAATCTCCCCCGCTTCATTGCAATAAGTAATATTTTGCGCCTGTGTGGTTTTGACAAGATGAACAATAACCCTCTCTTTCATTTCTTCGCTTAGCGGTTGCCCGTTGTTCGCGCAAATTAAACGGATAGCCCGCGTTTTTTTGGGGGCGATGCGGTAGTGCTCGATATTCTCCAAACTTTCATCGTCCACCACTACGCAAGGGTAACGCTGGGTATCGCCATCACCTAAGGCTTGAGATAGTACAATTTCGTCCGCACTTTGTCCTAACTTATTAAAGAAGTCCGCAATAGTTAGCGCCTGTATGCCTAGGCAAATAGTAACAAGGCTTTCGCCGGTTGGGTCTTGCCGTTTTGCGTAGGGGGCGTTAATTAGTTTACCCATTGTCCCTCCTCTCCGTTATTGTTAGCTACTTCAAGCACTCGATTTAACGCTTTATCGCCGAGTTCGCCTAATTGGCCAACCAAATAATTAATCATGCCTTGCTTTAATAGACTTTGAATAACTTCATCGTTGCTCATCATTTTGGCGATGATTTCAGGGTCTTTTGAAGGCAAAGGCGGCGATAGCTTCAAAAGGTATTTATTCATTACGGCTATCTCTTTTGAAAGTTGCAACAATTCACTCATAAAAACATCGTCAGCCTGCTCAATTTGAACGCCTAACGCAGTTAATGCGCGCTCGAACGAGGGGAATAACGGCTCAATGTCTGCCTTGCTTGCGTGATTCGTGGCAATGGCTTTTAATACGTTCATTTCCATTTCTGAAAAGTTGCTGTAGTCTAATTTATCGCTCATTCTTTTGTCTCCCGTAACTTCTGATTCTCCACGCGCTCTACGTTCAAAGTGTCAATCTGCGCCACGACTTCGCCAAATTTGTAAATTAAGTAGCCGTTGGCTTGGTTGAATGCCTTAAAGGTGTCGGCGTCTTCCCGGGAAAGGGTGGAGTGCGATTTCAGCACCGCATTGAACAGCTTACTGCCGGCCTTTAAACGTTCCACCAAATCGGTGAGTTCCGCCTTGAATTTCAGTTTGTGATGGAAATCGTCCGGATAAACCTCAAGACATTTTCTATTGCTGTCTAAAATCAGCTTAAATTGGCGTGAAAGCTGGGCATATTCAAAGGCTAACGGGTTGAATGATAGTTTGCCTCTGTATTGGCGTTTCGCTT